>UQMW01000011.1 GCA_900542275.1 uncultured Collinsella sp. | reverse complement strand
TTTGATGCATGGGTGGTCTGTTGGTGGGCAAATGGGTATCATACTGTGGTTATTGCATCGACTCTGTGATGCATGTTTGTACGTTCCCGGCGGTCGGTTTGCCAGAAGCGCCCCGTCGGTTGTTTCAGACCCGTTTCGAAGAAAGGAAACCACACTAACCTATGGCAGCTAAAAAATCATCTCCCTTGAAGATCATCCCGCTCGGCGGCCTTGACGGCATCGGTAAGAACATGACGGTCTTCGAGTGCGGCGACGACATGGTGCTCGTCGACGCCGGTCTCATGTTCCCGGATGACTCCCAGCCCGGTATCGATCTGGTGCTTCCCGACTACACCTACGTTCTTGAAAACGAGGAGAAGCTCCGCGGTATCGTCGTCACCCACGGCCACGAGGACCACACCGGTTCGCTTCCGTACCTGCTGCAGGACCTCAACAACAAGGTGCCCATCTTCTCGAGCAAGCTGACGCTCGGCTTTATCGAGGGTAAGCTTTCCGAGTTCCGCATTCGCGCGCCCAAGTTCCGTGAGGTCAAGGGCGGCAGCCACGTCAATCTGGGTGGCATCTCGCTCGACTTTTTCTCGATGACGCACTCCATTCCCGGCGCTCTGGGCGTGTTCATCCGCACCAATCAGGGCACCGTTATGCACACCGGCGACTTTAAGCTCGACCAGACGCCCATCGACGGCGTCACGCCCGACTATGCCGCTATCAGCCGCTTTGCCAAGCAGGGCATCGACCTGCTGCTTTCCGACTCTACCAACGCCACTGTTCCCGGCTTTACCAAGTCCGAGGCCGAGGTTGGCCCCAATCTGCTGCATGCCATCAAGAATGCTCCGGGCCGCGTGTTCGTTGCGTCGTTCTCGAGCCACATCCATCGTCTGCAGCAGATCTGTGACGCCGCCCGCAAGTGCGGCCGTAAGGTCGTCGTGACCGGTCGCTCCATGCTCACGAACACCCGCGTGGCGCGCGAGCTCGGTTATCTCAACATCGATGATGCCGATATCATCGATGCCTTCGACATTGATAACCTGCCCGACGACAAGATTGTCGTCATGTGCACCGGTTCGCAGGGCGAGCCGCTGTCGGCCCTGTCCCGCATGGCCAACGGCGAGCACAAGACGCTCTCTATCCACGAGGGCGATACCGTCATCCTCTCAGCAACTCCCGTTCCCGGCAACGAGAAGGCCGTCCAGCAGGTCGTCAACAGCCTGGCCAAGCTCGGCTGTGACGTGTGGGATAAGAACCGCGCTCTCGTCCACGTCTCGGGCCACGGCAGCCAGGAGGAGCTCAAGCTCCTGATGGCCATGGCCAAGCCCACGTACTTTATGCCGGTTCACGGCGAGGCCGTGCACCTGCGCGCCCATGCCCAGCTGGCCCGCAAGATGGGTCTCAAGGACGATCATATCTTTATCCTCGATAACGGTGACACGCTCGAGATGCGCGGTGGTATCGTCAAGCGCGGTACGCCCGTCGAGTCAGGCGTCGTCTACGTCGACGGCCTGCGTATCGGCGATACCGACCCCATCGTCCTGCGAGATCGCCAGAAGCTCGCCAACGACGGTATGGTCACGGCCGTTGCCATCGTCTCCCTCAAACACAAGAAGATCGAGGCCATTGAGTTCTCGGGCCGCGGCGTCTCGTTTGCCATCGACGACCAGTTCTCCGAGGATGCCTCCGCGTCCATTATGAAGACGATCGAGAAGGGTAAGTTTAGCTTTACCAGCAGCGGTTCCGATGCCATTCGCAAGGCTGTGCGCGATTCGCTCTCTAACTTTATCTGGAGCCGTACGCGCACCCGTCCGATGATCATCCCGGTCGTCATGGAGGTTTAGTTTGGCGCGCGGATCTGCACAAAACGCCAAAGGCAATAAGGCCAATAACCAACCGGCATCTGCTAAGGGTGCCGGTTCCCATCTGCGTGCCAATAAGGGCCACGAGTCCGAGTTCGATGAGTTTGAGCCCTTGGTCGAGCCTTCGGCCAATCGCGATATCGCCGGTGTGGTCATCGCCGTTTTGGCGATCGCGTCCTTCATTGCCGTGATCTCTCCGGCAACAGCGCCCGTGACGGCTGCGGTTGCCGGTTTCTACCACCTGGGCTTTGGTCTGGGCGCCTACGTGCTGCCGATCGTCATCTTGCTGTTTGCCGCCACGCTCTTTTTGGGTGAGGACTCGCCGCTCAACGTGCGCTCTGTTGCGGGCGGCGCCTTGGTCTTTATCGCCGTCGTCTCCATTCTTTCGCTGATGGTGCCGGGCACGAGCGATTCGTGCGACCTTATGTTTACGCCGCAGAACCTTTCCGTGTCGGGCGGCTACATTGGTGCCTTTATCGCAAGTGCCTTGCAAAACGCCCTGGGTAAGCCTATCGCGATGGTAGTCCTGCTGGGCCTTGCCGTCGTGGGCCTTGTCATCATTGGCTTTTCGGTGGGCGGCGTGCTGCGCTCTGCCCGCGATCGTGCGGCAGATTTTGCCGAGCGCCGTCGTGCCGATGTTAACGCGAGCCCGTGGGGTGACGATGAGGCCCTGTCGGTGCCCGGCGTTGCCCGTCCGCACCTGAGCATTTTTCGTCAAAAGGGCTCCGATGCTGCCGTGACCACGGTCATGGGCAACGATGTTGACCCGGTTTTGGACGATGACGACGAGGACGATGACCCGTTTGTCGACGTGTCCGAGGCCGTGGAGGCCGAGCGCGCTAAGACCACGCTGCTGCCGCGTCGCCATGCCAAGAAGGGCAAGGCCGCGCCCAAGCTCAACACGAGCGAGCCCGACCCGTCTTGGTCCGATAGCGAGATTGAGCTCACCGAGGGCGATGACGAGGACGACGAGGCTCCGATTGAGACCGCAAAGACAACTTTGCTGCCGCGTCGCCATGCAAAGCGCGGCCAGGTAACCGGCCAGCTTTCGATGGAAGACGACCCCGATAAGATCGACGAGTCCGAGCCGCCGTTTGCCGTGAATCCCGTCTCGGCCGCACCTCAGATTCCCGACTTCCTGAAGCATCCCAAGGTTGCCGATGCGCCTGCCACGAGTGCTATCGAATCGGCTACGGCTCGTGATGGGGGAGTGGACGATGGCGCCGCAGGTAACGAGGGCGAAGAAGAGGACGGCCTCAAGCTTCCGCCGCTCGAAATCCTGCATGCCAATCCGCAGTCGGCGTCCTCCGCGTCTTCTGACAAGGAGTTGGAACAGACTGCCGAGTCGTTGCAGTCCACCTTGCTTGAGTTTGGCCGTAGCGCCCGCGTCGTCGGCTGGATTGCCGGCCCCACGGTCACGACCTTTAAGCTGCAGCCCGGTGAGGGCGAGCGCGTGAGCAAGATCTCGAGCCTCGAGGACGATATTGCGCTTTCGCTCGCTGCCCAGTCGGTGCGCATCTTCGCGCCGATCCCCGGCACCTCTCTCGTTGGTATCGAGATTCCCAACCGCAAGCGCCAGAACGTCAATCTGGGTGACGTGCTGCCCTATGTGAAGGGCGGTCCGCTCGAGCTCGCCATCGGCCGCGACGCCGAGGGCACGCCGGTTGTCGCCGACCTCGCCAAGATGCCCCACCTGTTGATTGCCGGTACGACCGGTTCTGGTAAGTCGGTGATGATCAACTCCATCATCACGACCTTGCTCATGCGCGCCCTTCCCGAGGACGTTCGCCTGATCATGGTCGACCCCAAGCGCGTCGAGCTTGCGGGCTATAACGGTCTGCCGCATCTCTATGTGCCTGTAGTGACCGAGCCCAAGCAGGCCGCGAGCGCTCTGCAATGGGCCGTGTCCGAGATGGAGCGTCGTCTGAAGGTCTTCGAGCGCCTTAACGTGCGTAAGATCTCGACCTACAACGAAAAGCAGGCCGCCGGCGAGTTTGAGCATTACGACAACCCGCCGCAAAAGATGCCCTACCTGGTCATCATCATTGACGAGCTCTCGGACCTGATGATGGTCGCCGGTAAGGATGTCGAGGCCTCGATCGTGCGTATTGCACAGCTGGGCCGTGCCGCCGGTATCCACCTTATCGTGGCCACGCAGCGTCCCAGCTCAAACGTGGTGACGGGCCTCATCAAGGCCAACATCACCAACCGCATCGCCTTTAACGTCGCCACGGGCATCGACTCGCGCGTCATCATCGACCAGATGGGTGCCGAAAAGCTCACCGGTTTGGGCGACATGCTGTTCTCCAAGGTCGACTGGGGCAAGCCTCGCCGTATTCAGGGCTGCTTTGTCTCGGACGATGAGATCAACGAGATTGTCGAGTTCGTCAAGTCGCAGAGTGAGCCAGACTACCACGAGGAGATCCTGTCTGCCGTGGCGCCCGCTTCCATGTCCATGGCGGGTGGCGGAGGCATTGTCCGCACCGGAGTAGCCGAGCCGCAAGACGATGATCCACTCATTTGGGAAGCCGCCCATATTGTGGTGGAATCGCAGCTTGGCTCCACATCTGGCCTGCAACGTCGTCTGAAGGTTGGCTATGCGCGTGCCGGGCGTATTATGGACATGCTGGAAGAAAAGGGTGTCGTCGGCCCGCCCGACGGTTCCAAGCCGCGCGAGGTCCTGTTGGACGAGGAGGGGCTTGCCGCGCTGGAATCTGTCGACGCCGAGATGGCACGTGAAGATCGTGAGTTTGGAGGATTCTGATGGCTGCACGCTTTGGTGACATGCTGCTCGAGCAGCGTCGCCGAATGGGCCTTTCCATTCAGCAGGTCGCCAACACCATCAAAATCAGGCCGCAGATCATCGAGTTTTTCGAGACCGGTAACTTTGCTTCGATGCCGCCGCGCGGCTATGCGCAGGGCATGATTTCGAGCTATGCTCGTTTTTTGGGCCTCAATCCGCGCGAGGTCGTCAATGCCTACTTTGACGACCTGATGGCATACGAACGCGAGACGTCGCAGCAGGGCGGTCGTTTTCAGGACGCCGCCGGCTACGTCAATTCGCGTTCCTCTGTCGATAACGGGCGCTTCCTGATGGTTCAGGGTGGTCGCTCAACGCGTTATGGTCAGCGTCCGCAGCAGGCTGGCTATATTACCGAGACGGGGTCCAGTGAGGAAATCCGTTCTCAGCGCGATCGTTTCCGCAGCACGCCTATGCCCGACGATCGTGCGCTTCCCGCTGCCCGCGGTGTGGTGCGCGATCCCCGTGTCGGCTACGGCGACGGCGGCTATTCCGATCGTGGCTACCGTGGTGTCTCTGCCGGTCGTGCTCGCGGCGGCTATGCGGACGCCGATGCCACGCAGGTGACGCCGCGTCTTCGCTCTCAATCACAGCCGTATGGCCAGCGCTCTTCGGCTCCGCGTGCGGGCCAGCGTGGCTATCAAGGCCGCGGTGAACTTGTGCCCCGCTCGGGTCAGCGCGGCCCTCAGGGCCAGGGTGGCTATCGCGGCCGTTCCGACAGCAATCGTGGTCGTATGCCTCAGGGAGGCGGCCGCAGCAGTTCCAGTCGTGGACGCGGCGGTTCCCGTACTCCTCAAAACAACGGTCTCGATCCGCGTATCGTCTACGCCGGCATCGGTGTCGTGGCGTTGCTGCTGATCGTGCTCATCGTGGTACTTCTGCGCGGCTGCGCATCTTCGACGCCCGAGACCACGCCCGAGACGCCCACTGCTACCAAGACGACGCCCAAGAAGTCTTCTAAGAAGACCGAAACGGTCGACGAGGACGAAGACACCGATGAGGCGACGGATGAGTCGACCGATTCGGACGCCACCAAGACGACGGCCAAGAAGGAAGAGAACGAGGTCACAAAGGTTAAGGTCTCCGTTGCCAAGGGAAAGACCGCGTGGATTGAGGTCAAGGTCGACGGAAAGTCGGTCTATGGCGCTCAAGCGACTGGCCCCTTTGAGCAGGAGTACACGCCTGAGTCCTCGATCGAGATCACCACGTCCAAGCCTTCCGATGTCACCGTTACCAAGAACGGCGAAAAGGTCCGTTACGATACCAAGACCTCGGGCGTGGCGCGTGTGACGATCACCGTTCCCAAGAAGGAGACGACTGGTTCCGAGAATGGTGAAAGTTCTGATGGTACCGACACCACCGACGGCACCGATGCCCAGTCCACGGATGGCGCCGATACCGCAACTGACGGCCAGACGCCCACCGATTCTACCGACTATTCGTACGATAGCTACTAAGCCGCTCGTACGCGAAAGGAAACATCATGGCTAAAGATTCCAGCTTCGACGTCGTGTCCGAGGTCAACATGCAAGAGGTCGACAACGCCTTCCAGCAAACCACGCGCGAGATTTCCCAGCGCTATGACCTGAAGGATTCCGGCGCCACGATCGAGCTTTCGAAGGGCGACAAGCTCTTTACGATCAACGCCCCGGCCGACTTTGTCTCCAAGCAGATTATCGACGTGCTGAGCTCCAAGCTCATCAAGCGCGGCATCGACCTCAAGGCTGTCTCGTGGGATGCTCCGCAGGCGGCATCGGGCGGCACCGTGCGCGTGCTCGGCCATATCGTCGATGGTATCGACCAGGCAACCGCCAAGAAGATCAATAAGGACATCAAGGACCAAAAGCTCAAGGTCAAGGTGACCATCGAGACCGAGAAGCTGCGTGTTTCCTCTGCTTCGAAGGACGCGTTGCAGACCGTGATTCAGTTCCTGCGCGACCAGGACTACGGCCAGCCGCTGCAGTTCACCAACTACCGCTAATATCATTCGAAAGGACTGCTCTCCAACATGGATACACCGTTGGGCTCCGTGCTCTACATCACCCTCGGGTGCGCTAAGAACGAGGTTGACACCGACCGCATGCGTTCTCTTTTGACCGCCGCGGGCTACGAGGAGGCATTCGACCCACAGGATGCCGATATCGCCATCGTCAACACATGCTCGTTCCTCGCCTCCGCAACGTCCGAGAGCATCGAGACCACGCTCGAGCTCGCCAACGAGGTTCAGGACGGCGTTCGCTCCTGTCCCATCGTCATGTGCGGTTGCGTGCCGTCGCGCTATGGCGACGACCTGCCTGACGAGCTGCCCGAGGTCGCTGCCTTTGTGAAGGCCGACGAGGAGGACGGTATCGTTGCGGTCATCGATGGCGTGCTGGGTGTCGAGCGTGAGATCGCTGCCTATATTCCACAGGTCAAGCGCACTGTCGAGGGCGCTGTCGCCTACGTCAAGATTTCCGATGGCTGCAACCGTTTCTGCAGCTTCTGCATGATCCCGTATATCCGCGGTCGTTATCACTCGCGCAATGCCGAGAGCATTATTTCCGAGGTGCGCGACCTGGTTGCCGGCGGTGTGCGCGAGATCGTGCTGATCGGCCAGGACACGGGTATTTGGGGCACCGACTTTGCCGACGAAGACGTCACCGATGGCTCGCCGCGCAATCTGGCGCAGCTGCTGCATGCCGTCGCCGAGGCCGTGCGCCCGCACAACGTCTGGGTCCGCGTGCTCTATCTGCAGCCCGAGGGCATGACCGACGAGCTCATTGAGACGATTCGCGATACGCCCGAGGTGCTTCCCTATATCGATATCCCCGTGCAGCACTGCGACGCGCGCATTCTCAAGGCTATGCGCCGTTCTGGTTCGCGCCAGGAGCTCGAGGACCTGTTCCGCGATCTGCGTGAGCGTATCCCCGGCATCGTGATCCGTTCCACGGCCATGGTCGGCTTCCCGACCGAGACCGACGACGAGTTCCGCGACCTTATCGACTTTATGGACACCGTCGGCTTTGACTACACGAGCGTCTTTGCCTACTCGCAGGAGGAGGGCAGCCTGGCCGCTAAGATGGAGGGTCAGGTCGACGAAGAGGTCAAGCTCGAGCGCGCCCAGGAGGCCATGGACCTGGCTGAGTCGCTCGGTTTTGCCGCCACCGCCGCACATGTGGGCGAGCGCGCCCAGGTGATCGTCGACGGTATCGAAGAAACCGAGGACGGCGCCGAGCTGATCGGCCATGCCTGGTTCCAGGCGCCCGATTCCGATGGCGCGGTGCATCTGGACGCCAGCGAGGCGTCCGTGGGTGATATTCTGACCGTCGAGTTTACCGATAGCTTCTGCTATGAGCTTATCGGACATGTTGTGGAGTAGGAGAGCGTCGTGGCAAACGAGAGCAATAAGGAACTGACGAGTGTTTGGACGCCCGCCAACATCGTGACGTGCGTTCGCATCGTCTTTATCCCGGTGTTCATGATCGTGTCGGCGCTGTCTCACACGAGCGTTGCCGGTACGGACTGGAGCACCTTCGACGGCCCGCTCGCCGCCGCCGCCTTTATTCTGTACGTTATCCTGTCGTGCACCGATAAGGTCGACGGCTATCTGGCGCGCTCGCGCAACGAGATCACCGACTTCGGTAAGTTCTTGGACCCCATCGCCGACAAGCTGCTCGTGTTCTCGGCCCTGCTGCTGTTCTTGGACTTTGGTGCTGTAACCGTGTGGTCGGTGTTCATTATCCTGTTCCGCGAGCTGCTGGTGAGCGCCCTGCGCATGGTTGCGAGTGCCGCTGGTGTGGTCGTTGCCGCCGATAAGCTCGGCAAGTACAAGACGGCGACCACGATGGTCTCCATCTGCGGGTACCTGTGCGTCTTTGCGATGGCCGGCTTGCACCTTGGCCCGGTGGCGCTGACGCTCGGCATCTACTCGTTGTCGCGCTTTCTGTACGCCGTTGCCGTTGTCCTGACCGTTATTTCGGGCGCCCAGTACTTCTGGAACTGCCGCAAGATCGTCTTTTCGGTCTAGGTCCTGGTGGGTATGGCGGACTCTTTTGAGCAGATTTCCGCACATAACGAGGAGCTGGCGCGCGATATTGTCGAGCGCGCGAGCGCTCGGGGCGTGACGGTTTCTACGGCTGAGTCGCTGACGGCGGGTATGATCGCCTCGACGATTGCCGATATCCCGGGCGCCTCGGCGGTGCTGCGCGGCGGTGCGGTGACCTATTGCGATGAGATCAAGCATCGTGTTCTGGGTGTTGAGCAGGAGACGCTCGATCGGTTTAGCGCCGTGTCGCACCAGACGGCGCGCGAGATGGCCGCGGGCTCGCTGGACCTCTATCAGAGCGATGTGGCCGTGAGCGCAACGGGCTACGCTGGGCCCGGTGGTGGCACCGAGCAAGACCCCGCCGGCACGTTCTATATTGGCTGGGCGTATCGCGCGGCCGATGGGGGAGCGCCGGTTGTCGAGTCTGCGCGCTGTCATTACGAGGGCGATCGGTCGTGCGTTCGTGCCCATGCGGTCGCGGAGGCTTTGGGACGCATTGCCCTTGTGCTTAACTCTATGGAATAGACGTGTTTTAAGGGGCCTCCGGGCCCCTTAATTGTGGAGATAGGAACCTTAGGCTCATTTGGCGTTTGTGCTGGTTGTAGACGTAATTTTTGCCTGCCTTGTTCATATTTGGTCCTTTGTGGTCAAGCATTTGGTCAGTGTTTGGTCGGCGTTTGGTTGGTTTTTGGAAAGACCGCCTGCATATGATTTATCTGAACGGTTGACCACGAACAGCCGTTCGTTTATTATCGATGCAGGTTGTTAAGAGGAGGGCTATTCATGGCCAAGAATTCAGGTCCCGTACGTACCGTTCATGCTCGCACGACGGGTAAAGAGCGCGATGAGATGATCGCCACCACCAAGGCCGAGATAGAGAAGAAATTCGGCCAGGGTTCCATCATGAGGTACGGCGACGGTGGCCCCGAGCTCGAGGTCGAGGCCATCCCTACGGGCGCTCTGGCACTCGATGCCGCTCTGGGTATCGGCGGTGTGCCGCGCGGCCGAATCGTCGAGATCTACGGTCCCGAGTCCTCCGGTAAGACGACGCTTTCGCTCGAGATCTTGGCCGAGGCCCAGGCAATGGGTGGCGTTGTGGCATTTATCGATGCCGAGCACGCGCTCGATCCCACGTATGCCGCGCGCATCGGCGTGGATATCGACGAGGTGCTCATTTCCCAGCCCGATACGGGTGAGCAGGCGCTCGAAATCGTTGACATGCTTGTGCGTTCTGGTGCCATCGATGCCATCGTTGTCGACTCCGTCGCCGCGCTGACCCCGCGTGCCGAGATCGAGGGAGAAATCGGCGACACTACGGTCGGTCTTCAGGCTCGCCTGATGAGCCAGGCGCTCCGCAAGCTCGCCGGCTCGCTGTCCAAGTCCAACACGACGTGCATCTTCATTAACCAGCTGCGTGAGAAGATCGGCGTCATGTTCGGCAACCCCGAGACCACGACGGGCGGCCGCGCCCTTAAGTTCTTCTCTTCGGTACGTATCGACATTCGCCGCATCGACAGCATTAAGCTTAAGGACGAGGTTATCGGTAACCGCGTGCGCGCCAAGGTCGTTAAGAACAAGGTGGCAGCTCCGTTCCGTTCTGCTGAGTTCGACATCATGTACGGTACGGGCATCTCTAAGGAGGGCTCGATCTTGGACATGGCTGTCGAGTGCGGCATCTGCAAGAAGATGGGCTCCTGGTTTGCCTATGGCGAGGACAAGCTCGGCAACGGTCGCGAGGCCGCCAAGGCGTTCCTGCGCGAACACCCCGATTGCGCTGACGAGATTGAGCATAAGGTCCGCCTTGCCTGTGGGCTTGAGTTTGATGACGATGCTCCGTCCGAAGTCGAGCTGACCGATCAGCCTGCGCCCGAGGAGTTTGACGAGCTTTACGCCATCGATGGATCCGCCATGCTCGATGATGACGACGAGTAGCGGTTACGCTCATGTCGTATACGGTGACCGAGGCCACGGTCGTCTTTCCCGATAAGAAGGCGGCCTCCTCGTTCTCGAGCGGGTACGCGTCCAAAAAGCCTTGCGCACATATCGATTGTGAGCTTGAGGGCGGTTTTGAGCGGTCCATTTGGATTCCCGTGCGGGTCGCGCGCCTGTATGTCAAAAACCGCCCCGATCTTCCCTGTGATTGGGACAACTTTCGTGAGGCGGTGCAGCTCATCGAGCGTAAATGTGCACTTACCATGGTGACCGAGATGTTATCGCGCCGCGACCATGCGACGGGTGAGGTCCGTGACAAGCTGGCTCGCTACGGCTTTCACCAGCCTGCGATCGATTTCGCCGTCGAACGCGCCACCGAGTATCGCTTTTTAGACGAGAGCCGCTTTTGCTCGTACTTTATCGAGGAGCACAAGCGGCGCGGTTGGGGACAGCGCAAAATCGAGACCGAGCTCAAGCGCCGTCATGTCGTGCTCGATGACATTCCTGGTTATCCCGAGGAATATTTTGCTGTCGAAGACGATTTGGCGCGTGCGTCAGCCCTGCTCGCCAAGCGGCGTGTTCCAGAGACGCGCGGATTCGAAAAACTGGTTCGGTTTTTAATGGGCAAGGGCTTTTCGTATCACATCGCCGCCGATGCCGTTAAGGCACGCCTCGATGCCGAATGCGAGGAATGTGCGCTTTAGGCGTATGCGTTTTGTGGCCCCGCCGTTCACCGCGTTTTAGCCGCCGTACTGGGGCCATTTATTTGACAGTTGTTGTGGTTCAACGTACGATAAACACTGTCATTTGCTTTGTGATATGTGCTCATCTGTGATGAGTTTGTTTATATGCTTATCTGTATCCGACCCGCATAAGCTGCGCCCATATTACTCAAATGTCGCGAGCCGTTCGTAAGGATGGTTCGCTTTGTTGTGTAACGAATCCATAAAAAGGAGTGAGCATGCCTATCATTGCAGCGCTCGTTGGCATCGTTTTGGGTGCCGTCGCCGCCATTGCCTACATGCGCACCGCCAAGCAGGGTAGTCTTCACGAGGCCGACGAAAAGATTCAGTCGGCACACGCGCAGGCAGAGTCCCTGATCGGTGATGCACAGCGTCAGGCCGAGACCCTCAAAAAAGAGGCTCTGCTCGAGGCTAAGGAAGAGATCATCAAGAACAAGCAGGCCGCCGAGGCCGAGGACAAGCAGCGTAAGAGCGAGATTCGCACGCTCGAAAATCGCGTGATGCAGCGCGAGGAATCTCTCGATCGCCGCAACGATGCTCTTGATAAGCGCGAGCATCAGCTGTCCAGCCAGGCCGGCCAGGTCGAGAAGCGCTCTCGCGAGCTTGAGGAGCTCTGCGCAAAGCAGACCTCTGAGCTCGAGCGTATCGCCGACCTTACCCGCGAGGACGCCCACAAGGAGCTCCTCGATAAGGTTCGTGGCGAGGTCACCCACGAGGCCGCCACGATCATTCGCGAGTCCGAGCAGCAGGTTCGCGCCGAGTGCCACAAGACCGCCCAGGAGATTCTGTCCCTGGCGATTCAGCGCTGCGCTGCCGACCACACTGCCGAGGTCACCGTTACCTCCGTGCACATTCCCTCTGATGACCTCAAGGGCCGTATCATCGGTCGCGAGGGTCGCAACATCCGGACATTCGAGCAGGTTTCCGGCGTCAACCTCGTGATCGACGACACGCCCGAGACCGTCGTTCTTTCGAGCTTCGACCCGGTCCGTCGTGAGACCGCCCGTGTTGCCCTCGAGAACCTCATCGCCGACGGCCGCATTCACCCCGCCCGCATCGAGGAGATGTATCACAAGGCTGCCGACCTGGTTCAGCAGCGCGTGCGCGAGGCTGGCGAGCAGGCTGCCTTCGATACCGGCATTCACGACCTGCACCCCGAGATCGTCAAGACCCTTGGTGCCCTGCGCTACCGTACCTCGTTTGGTCAGAACGTGCTTCAGCACTCCCTCGAGGTCTCTGATCTGTGCGGCGTGATGGCTTCCGAGCTTGGCCTGGACGTTGTGACTGCCAAACGCGCCGGCCTGCTGCACGATCTGGGCAAGGCAATCGACCACGACGTCGAGGGCCCGCATGCCGTCATCGGCGCCGAGCTTGCCCGCCGTTATGGCGAGAAGCCCGTTATCGTCCACGCTATCGAGGCTCACCATGCCGATGTCGACCCCAACACGGTACTCGATGTCCTGGTACAGGCCGCCGATGCCGTCTCCGCTTCTCGCCCCGGCGCCCGTCGCGAGTCTGCCGAGAACTACATCAAGCGTCTTGAGAAGCTCGAGGAGATCGCCAACTCCCATGACGGCGTCGAGCGTACCTATGCCATGCAGGCTGGTCGCGAGGTCCACGTCATGGTTCAGCCGGACAAGATCTCCGATGCCCAGTCCACGGTCCTGGCCCACGATATCGCCCATCAGATCGAGGAAGAGATGGAGTATCCCGGTCAGGTGCGCGTCGTCGTGATTCGCGAGAGCCGCGCTGTCGATATCGCTAAATAACATGAGCGACGCGAACGAGCTCATCTCATTTATCGCGTCGATGTCGGGGGAGGGCAACCTTCGCGTCGAGGAGAACCTTGGCGAGGGGTATGTCCGCCTCCGCGTTTCGGAGGCCGAGCGGCGCCAGGCAAAGCACGACATTCAGCATGTCGAGGATATCGTCATCGAAATGCTCCGTAATGCTCGCGATGCTGGCGCCGACAAGGTCTATCTCGCCACGACCAAGGAAGATGGCGTCCGCACGCTTGTTTTCCTGGATAACGGTTCGGGCGTTCCGCAGGACATGCAAGAGCGAATCTTCGATGCCCGCGTTACCTCCAAGCTCGAGAGCATGAAGATGGACCGTTGGGGCGTTCACGGTCGTGGCATGGCATTGTTTTCGATCAAGCAGAACACCGACGAGGCCCGCGTGGTCACGTCCGGTGTCGATCTTGGCTCAGCCTTTAAGGTGAGCGTTGCGGCCGACCGCCTCAGTGAGCGTGCCGATCAGTCCAGCTGGCCCCAGGCCGTCAAGGATGAGGACGGGCGTTATGTCTGTGCTCGCGGTCCGCATAATATTATTCGCGCTGCTTGTGAGTTTGCGCTCGAGGAGTTGCGCGGTTGCGATGTCTATCTTGGTTCTCCGTCTGAGATTGCCGCGACCCTTTATGCTCAGGCGTCAAGTCGGCTCGATACGTCTCGTCTCCTGTTCATTGACGACGAGAGCGAGCTTCCGGTTGTCGATCGTTTAGGCCTTGCCTCCGATGCCGAGGACTTTATCCGTATCTGTTCGGGTTTGGGTCTTGAGATGTCCGAGCGTACGGCACATCGCATTTTGGCAGGGCAGATTAAGCCCGTTCGCGGTGTGACCGCGCGTCTGCTGCGCGAACGTGATTCGTCCTCGCATGCGCCGGCTCCTGTCGATCTCGCGAAGGATCGTCGCGGGCTACGTATTGCCAAGGATGACATGGCACAGTTTTCGCGTGCTGTGGAGCGCGACTTTAATGACCTTGCCGCCCGGTACTATCTCAACCTTTGCGGCGACCCAAAGATTCGCGTTTCGCGTGATCGAATCACCGTGACATTCGATCTTGCCAAAGAGGAATAGTGCCTTTACCGAGTCCACTCGGTAGGATACAGTTATTGCAGTTAAAACGTACTTTTAAACGCAGGAGTTTCTTCATGGATTGCCTGAAGGTATCAAGCAAATCATCGCCCGCGTCCGTTGCCGGCGCCATCGCCGGCATGGTCAAGGATGGTGTACCCGTCAACATCCAATGTGTCGGTGCCGGTGCTGTCAACCAGGCCATTAAGGCCGTGGCTATCGCGCGCGGTTTTTTGATTCCAACCGGTTTTGATATTTCCTGCGCGCCTGTGTTCTCCGACATCCTCATTAACGGGGAGTCGCGCACGGCCATCCGCCTTTCTATCTACGTTCACCAGATCAATCGAGCTGCTATGGATAACGTCGTCATGGATGATGTTAAGCCTGTGGCATAGCTTCTGATTGCCTCGATTTGCCTCCCCTTCATCGTTAGGACTTATGCACATGGACCAGCGTTCCGTACGCGATATTCTTGCCGGTAAAACCTACTTTATCCGCACCTTTGGCTGCCAGATGAATCAGCACGACTCTGAGCGCGTGAGCGGTCTGCTCGATTCGTATGGTTGTCTCATGGCGCTCGATCCCGAGCATGCCGATATCGTTGTCTTCATGACATGCTGCGTGCGCGAGGCCGCCGATACTCGCTTGTACGGCCAGTGTAACTCTTGCAAGAGCCTGCCGCCTTCGCCTTCGGGCAAGCGCGTGGTTGCCGTTGGTGGTTGCATCGCGCAGCGTGATGGCGAGGGCCTGCTCACCAACGTCGATAACGTCAATGTCATCTTTGGCACGCATTCTATCGCACATGTGGCCGAGCTCATTGCCGAGGCGTTCCTTGATGGTAAGCGTCATATCCGCACCAATGAGCATGAGGATACGGATGCCATGAGCATGCCGTGGCATCGCGAGACCCAGTATCACGCTTGGGTGCCCATCATGACAGGCTGTAATAATTTCTGCACCTATTGCATCGTGCCGTACGTACGCGGTCGCGAAAAGAGCCGCCCCTTCGAGGAGATTGTCGACGAGGTGACCGGTCTGGTGCGCCAGGGCGTGCGCGAGATCACACTTTTGGGCCAAAACGTTAACTCATATGGTCGGGATCTGTTTGGCAAGCCGCGTTTTGCCGATTTGCTGCGTGCCGTGGGCGATACGGGTGTGGAGCGTATCTTCTTTACGTCTTCACATCCCAAGGACCTGCTGCCCGAGACCATCGACGCCATGGCCGAGACGCCTGCCGTTATGCCGCAGCTGCATCTGGCCGTCCAGTCAGGTTCGACGCGGATCCTCAAAGAGATGAATCGCCGTTATACACGCGAGGACTATCTGGGCCTTGTCGATCGCATTCGCAATCGCATGCCCGATATCGCGCTCTCGACCGACATTATCGTTGGCTTCCCGGGCGAGACTGAAGAAGACTTTGAGCAGACGCTCTCACTTGCCGAGACGGTCCGCTATGCTCAGGCCTATACCTTCATCTATTCCAAGCGTGCTGGTACCCCGGCCGCAGAGATTGACGATCCTACGCCGCATGAGGTTATTCTCGAGCGTTTCAACCGCCTGGTTAAGGTTATCGAGACCACGGCACACGAGTATAACCAGGGTGAGCTCCATACTGTGGTGCCGGCGCTCATTGAGGGAACGAGTAAAAAGAACGACGCGGTTCTGCTGGGCAAGAGTCCCAAGAATCAGACCGTGCATGCGCCCATCCCCGAGGGCTACAGCATCGATCAGCTTGTTGGCAAGATCGTTGATGTTGACGTTGACGTTGCCAAGACCTGGTATTTGTCCGGCTCCGTTGTGGGCGAGCCGCGCTAATGGTTTCTCCCGGGGCAGGTCTTTCCGCCGTTGCGATCGTCGGTCCGACGGCGGTTGGTAAGAGTGATGTTGCCGACCGTTTGGCCGCTCGTCTTTCGTCCGAAGTGCTGTCGTGCGATGCGATGCAAATCTATCGCGGCATGGACATCGGCACCGCAAAGATGGCGCCCAATGAGTGTACGGCGCCGCTGCGTCTCGTCGACATTGTAGAGCCGGGTGTGGCATATTCTGCTGCGCTTTATCAGGCTGACGCTCGCGCGCATGTTGAACGTCTCCTTGGTTCGGGTTGCCTGCCGGTTTTTTGCGGAGGTACGGGGCTGTATCTCAAGGCCGCCCTTGATGAGATGGACTTTCCCTCGGGTGAACTTGAGGACGATCGCCGTGCGGGCTATCAGGAGCTTGCCGAGCGTATTGGCGAGGAAGAACTGCATGCCCTGCTTGCCGAGCGTGATCCCGAGTCCGCTGCGGTCATCCACCCCCATAATGTTCGCCGCGTGATTCGCGCGCTCGAAATGCACGATGATGGCGTCTCCTATGCGCAGCAAAAGTCGCTGTTTAGTGTTCCGCGCGAGCATTATCACGCTCTGTGGTTTGGTCTGACGCGTAATCGCGAGGTGCTCTACGAGCGCATTAACCTGCGTGTCGATCTGATGTTTGAGCAGGGCCTTGTCGATGAGGTCCGCGGTCTTATGGACCAGGGGCTGGGAGATGCCCTGACGTCGATGCAGGCAATTGGCTATAAAGAGATCGTCGATGCTTTCAATGGCGTGATTTCTATGGATGAGGCTCGCGAACTCATCAAGATGCGTTCGCGTCGCTATGCCAAACGTCAGCTTTCGTGGTTTAAACGCGATGACCGCATCGTGTGGTTCGATATGGACGAGTTTACGATCGATGAGGTCGTTGAGGACATCCTGCATCGTATTGAGGCTGCCTAATGGCCCGTTTCCCCCTTGTTCCCACGGCACCCGAGCCCGAGCGTGCCATATTAGTTGGTGTTGAGTGGCGCGACAATGTTTGGCCGCTTGATCGCTCGCTTGATGAGCTGGAGCGTCTTGCCCATACGGCTGGCGCCCAGTGTGTGGCGCGTTTGTCACAGCGTCTGGTTAAGCCGTATCCAAAATCGTTTATCGGTTCCGGTAAGGTTGAAGAGCTGTGCGGCCTGGTACATCGTATGGATGCCGATGTCGTTATTTTTGACGACGACCTGACGCCCTCGCAGCAATCCTATTTGGAGAAAGCCGTGGGCGAGCCGGTAAAGATTATCGATCGTACGGCACTGATCTTGGATATCTTTGGCCTGCATGCTCAGACGCGTGAGGGACGCCTACAGGTACAGCTGGCACAGCTTCAATATCTGTTGCCTCGTCTGCGTGGCATGTGGAGCCACCTTGCCAAGGAACAGACGCGTGGCGGTATTGGCTCGCGCTTTGGTCAGGGCGAAAGTCAGCTCGAGGTCGACCGTCGCCTCATTCGTAATAAGATCGCTGCGCTTCGTCGTGAGCTCAAGCAGGTTGAACAGCGTCGCGATGTTCAATCCAAGAGCCGCATTGAGTCACCGGCGTTTCGCGTCGCGTTAGCCGGTTATACCAATGCCGGTAAATCGACGTTGCTCAATCGTCTGACCGGCTCTACGGTACTTTCGCAGGACAAGTTGTTTGCTACGCTCGACCCGACGACGCGTTCGTATCGCCTACCCGGCGGTCGCGGCATGACGATCACCGATACCGTCGGCTTTATTCAAAAGCTGCCGCATGGTCTGGTCGATGCCTTTAAATCGACACTGTCCGAGGTGTTGGGTGCCGATCTAATTCTCAAAGTCGTAGATGCGTCTGACGAGGACTATGAGCGGCAGCTGGAGGCTGTCGACCGCGTGCTTGATGAGATCGGTGCCGGCGAGCGTTTGACGCTTACGGTGTTCAATAAAATCGATCTTCTCGATAGCGTTGATCGATTGAGTTTCCGTCGTCGTTATCCCGAAGCCGTTCTGTTCTCGGCCCAAACGGGCGAGGGACTCGACGATCTCGTCGATCGCATTGCTCGCGAGGCAGCTGCCACCGATGTACTGCTTTCAGCCGACATTCCGTATCGTGAAGGTGCGCTCATCACGCTCGTGCATGAGCAGGGGACCCTTTTGCACGAGGAATATCTTGAGGATGGCGTTCGTATTGTGGCGAAACTGCCGGCTCGTATTGCACCGCGGCTCGAGCGTTATCGCACCGAGTAGGCGAGCTCCAAAATGCACAGTATGATGGGCTGATGCAGTAGATAAAAGGGGAGTGCATGACGTCCAAGGCTGGCGAGCGCCGGCAGGGGGTTGGCGTAGGCCCAGCTAGGGACGGTCTTATCGATTCCCTGCGCTATATGTGCGGCGAAGTATCCTGCAAGATACATAAAGATAAACGGGATGATGGGGTAGTAATCACCTGAGACAAACCCAGGGCTCGGAAATCCCAGCCACGCCAGGTAGGGGACAGGGTAGATTGTTTTGGGGATGCTCCAGGTGAGGGCGAACATCACAAGGCATAGGGACATGCCCCATCTCGCCGATATCTTCTTAAGGACGGGATCGGTTAACGCCACGATGCCGGTACATGCGGCCATGCAGTAGATGATGCCAAAATTAACCGAATCATCGACTGAGACAAGTGTTGTTGCCAGCCAGACGACGAGTGCTGCTAAGGCGTATTTGGCGGCACGTTTGATATTGTTGCGCGAAAGAGTGCACATCCAACCCGCGATAAACAAGAATACCCAGCTGATGCTGGCGCGCCAGATGTCTTGAAAGACAGTCTGGGTAAACCAGGGCATATCCCAACCGTACAGGTAGGCGAGATCGTAGCAAGCGTGAAAACCTGCCATTGAAATCATCGTAAACCCGCGGACGGTATCAAAGATGGTGATGCGTTTTTGCATTACGAGAACCGGCGCATCAAGCCGACGACTTTGCCCAAAATAACGGGATTTGTTGCATAGATAGGCTCCATGGTGTCATTCTCAGGCTGTAGGCGTACGCGTCCCTGCTCCTTGTAGAACGTCTTGACGGTCGCTGAACCATCAATCATGGCCACGACGATTTCGCCGTTCATGGCACTCTTTTGTTCACGGACGATGATGTAATCGCCATTGAAGATGCCGACATTGATCATTGAGCTCCCATGCACCTCAAGGATAAAGGAACCCTGATCAGTGGCGATTTCGGTCGGGATAGTAAAAGTGTCTTCGATATTCTGCTCGGCCAGAATGGGAATCCCAGCCGCGACGCGACCAACGAGCGGTAGCGAGACCGTCCCGCGAGGTGCGGAGGGCTCGTCAGATTTAGAAATTGAGACAGAGGAGCCGTCCTCGTTAAAGAGTTCCAGGGCGCGCGGTTTGGTGGCATCGCGCTTGAGTAGCCCGCGCGCCTCCAGGGCAGAAAGATGGGCGTGCACGGTGCTGGGGGAGGAAAGGCCCACGGCAGAAGCCATCTCGCGCACGCTGGGCGGATAACCCTTCTCCTGCTGATATTCCTTGATGAAGTCGTAAATTTGCTGCTGACGCTTGGTAATTTTGCGAGCCATCAGGGCATCCTCTCTACCCATGTCAAACAAATGTTCGAATTTTGCTTGACAGGAACAACTGTTCGAAGATAATAATAACCGAACATTCGTTCTCGCGCTAGACATTTTTGTCCGCGCGGCTTGATAAAACTGTTCTCAGCAAAACACGCGAGAGGAGAACATGATGAACGCAACGAATATGGTCCAGGGAAACCTCGCCCTTAAGCTCGAGACGCCTGCAGAACCCACTTTTACGGTTGTTCAGGGTGGCCGCTCCGGCTTTCAGCCTTTGACCGTAAAGCCTGCTCGCAATCAGCAGGCTGTAGTCGCGCCGGCTCGCGTTGCCCTGAAGGTTCCGACGATTGTCGCCGTTGCCGTTGCGCTTACGCTCTTCTTTGTCCTCGCTACGTCGGTCTTTAGCGCTCGTCACGCCGCGTATGCCGAGTCCGTTTCCAACGTTACCTACGAGAGCATTCGCGTTCAGCCCGGTGATTCTCTTTGGTCGCTTGCCGAGGAATATCCAATCGAAGGCCTTTCCACGCAAGAGACTTCCGACATGATCCGTAGCGTCAATCATCTGGAGCATGGTTCGCTCGCCGCCGGTGCGCATCTTAAGGTTCCTGCTCGTTCGTAATCATTATCGCGCTGCGCATGGTACCCTTGTTATCGTTTAAGAGGAGGTACCATGCGCTGTCCCAAATGCGGCAAGGCACATACACGCGTCATTGATTCCCGTATGCAGGAGTCAAATAACACCATTAAGCGCCGTCGCGAATGTTGCTCGTGTAACTACCGCTTTACAACGTTCGAGCGATGCGAAGACCCAATCGAGGTCATTAAGTCAGACGGAACCAAGCAGCGGTTCGATCGCAATAAGCTGCTCGTCGGCTTGATGCGCGCCACCATCAAGCGCGATATCGACACTAAGAAGCTCAATGAGATTATCGACGACATCGAGGTCGAGCTGCGTTCTCGCACGCTGACGGCCGTCACGTCCCATGAGTTAGGTGACATGGTGCTCAAGCGCTTGGCCAAGATCGACAAGGTAGCGTACATTCGCTTTGCCTCGGTCTACCGTGATTTCAAAGACGTCGATGAGTTTCTGCAAGAGCTCGACAAGCTAAGGTGATTCCATGTCCAACATTACCGTCAGCATAAAGCGTCTCGACCCCACCGTCGAGCTTCCCAAATACGCCCATCCCACCGATGCCGGCTTGGATCTGCGCTCCAACGAGGATTGCGTCCTGAAGCCCTTCGAACGCTGTCTGGTCTCCACCGGCTTGGCCATCGCCCTGCCCGACGGCTACGCCGGCTTCGTCCAGCCCCGCAGCGGCTTGGCCATCAAGCAGGGCCTGTCTATAGTCAACACGCCGGGCCTCATCGACGCCCACTATCGAGGAGAACTCAAGGTTATCCTCATCAACCTGGATCCCTCCATCAACATCAAAATCAATAAAGGCGACCGCATAGCCCAACTCGTCATACAAGAAGTCCCCACGGTCAACCTCGTAGAAGTAGAAGAACTAGACGAAACCGACCGAGGCAACGGAGGCTTCGGCTCCAGCGGCGTCGCCTAGGGACGCTTGTATCCCTCCCGCCCGGGGCTTACCTATATCATTCCATGCTCAAACATTCTCGCGTCGCTTCGCTCGCTGCGAAACTGCGCGTGGAACGATATAGGTAAGCCCCGGGCGGGAGGCTACCAGCTTGAAACAATATTTACTTTTCTAGTAAGTCGATGCGATAAAGGGACACTTCCTTTGTCGCGTCGGCTTACTGCTTTTATATTTTCTGGTATCGCCTTAGCAGGTTCTACTGGAGGGGAATCTGGCGAAGCTGCTAGTGCGTAAACGCAGCTTACCTGTGGGAGGCCCCTATATATCGTCCCACGCGCAGTTTCGCAGTGAAGCGAGAATGTTTGAGCATGGGATGATATATAGGGGCCTCCCACAGGTAAGCGGACAATCCAATGCTAGCGGATATGAGCAGGTTTTCCGCCCCAGTAGAAGCGGCAGAAGGCTCGTTTGCGCTTTTGGGGTTTGCCTACGAGCTCCGTGGTTGCGATGGCTATGTCTTCGGCTGCGTGGGGGCGGCGTAGTACTTCGCCGTTGATGAGTAGGGCTTTGAGTGATTCGGGATGGTCGTGCAGGTGGCGCAGGGTTACGATGAGTTCTCGTGCGGTGGTGACATGCATGCTGGCGCCCATGCCGGTGAGCATCGTGGTGTTGGCCTTTTCCTGGCCATAGGACTTGCCCAGCAGGATCATCGGCAGATGCGCGCACAGGCACTCGGTGACGGTGAGTCCGCCCGATTTGAGAATTGCCAGGTCGCAGCCGTGCATGAGGGCCGCCATGTCGTCCACGTAGTCCAGAACCGTGACGTTTTCGAGCTTCATGGCGTCGAAGAGCTTCTTGAGTCGGGCGGCGTATTCCTCATCCTTGCCCGGCAAAAAGACAAAATGCATGTCCTCAAAGCTGCGTAGGAAGGGGAGGGTCTGGTCCATCGCCGCGCGAAAGCGGACGTACGGTTGAGGTAAACTGGCGCCGGCCATAACCAGCACGACGGTCTTGTCGGTGGGGAGGTTGAACTTGGCTAGCTCTTCCTCGCGATCGTAATCCGTGTCGAATCCGGTGCGAATAGGAATGCCGGTAATGCGAATCTTTGCCTCGGGCACCTTGCGCGGACGCAGCGTTTCGGACATAAATTCGTTGGCAACACAGAATAGATCGGTGTCCTTGTGGGGCCACCAGCCCTCGACTTCGTAGTCGGTCGGTACGCAGATGACCGGATAATCGATACCCGTAATTACGCGGGCACCCACGGCAACATTGGCTGCTGTGATGTGCGTTGCGACCACGGCTATGGGCCTGCGGCTACGAATATATTCGTTGAAGGCGGGGAACATGATTCGTGACCATGCCGTGCCGCCACCCCAGAGAAGATGTCCCGTAAGTGTATATCTCCAGGTCAGGTCGTAAATGGGGCGTGTGGCTCCCGTAAACGAAGCCGCGGTCTTATTGCCGTCGAATTTAATACGTCCAAAATCAAGGATATCGAGCACTTCAATCTCAACATCCTCGGGGATGCCATTGGTGCCGCGGATGAGGTCGAATGCCTGCGCAATCGCATTTGCGGCGGCCTTATGGCCTGAGCCGACCGAGGCGTGCACGATGGTCACGAGAGGTTTTTGCTGAGCCAAGAGCGCTGTTTGCTCCGATTGGGGAGTGCTGTGTGTGAGCAGGGGAGCGTCGTCGCTCGTCTGCGTTTGATCCATCGATAACTCCCCTTCGACGTTGTGACACGGATTTATCATTGTAGTGCATGAGTGTCATGTTCACGTAAATTTGGGTATGAGCGCAAAGAACGTCAATGTTTCGACGAGAGGATATTCCATGACTACCGATCAGCCGATCGATGTTGCGATTATCGGTGGCGGCCCCGCGGGCTATGCTGCCGCTATTTACGCTGCGCGTGCCAACCTGACGACGACCGTGATTGAGCAGGGCATGTCGGGAGGGCAGATCGCCACAACCAATGAGATCGAGAACTATCCGGGCATTCCGCTCTTGAGTGGCGCCGAACTCGGCGAGCGTTTTCAGCAGCATGCAGAGGGCCTGGGAGCACAGGTTGCATGGAGCATGGTTACGGGTATCGATTACGATGCCGATGCAGCGCTGTTTACGGTGCATCACGATACGGGCGATACGCTGGCCTCGAGTGTTATCGCTTGCATGGGTGCCACGCCGCGACCGGCAGGTTTCGCTGGCGAGGATACGTATCGCGGTCGTGGCGTTTCATATTGCGCAACATGTGACGGCATGTTCTTCCGCGGCAAACAGGTCTTTGTAATCGGTGGTGGCAATTCGGCATGCGAAGAAGCTCTGTTCCTGTCAGACATTGCCAACAGCGTGACCATCGTGCTGCGCCGCGACCAGTTTCGTGCGCCTGATGGTGTTGTTCAGAGAGTACTCGAAAAGGACAATATTACAGTTAGGTACCAAACTAGTATTGTGGAGCTCTCGGGCGAAGCCATGCCAACGACGATCACCTTTAAGGACAATGCATCCGGTAAGACTCATACCGATTCATTTGAACTTGGCTCGTTTGGCATCTTTGTCTTTACGGGGATGCAGCCACATACCGAGCTTATTGAGCATCTAGTCGATCTGGCTCCTGACGGCGGCATTGTCACCGACGATTCGATGGCCACCCGTACACCCGGCTTATTCGCAGCCGGCGATATCCGTTCCAAGCGTTTACGCCAGGTTGTGACCGCCGTTTCTGACGGAGCTATAGCAGCAACGAGCGCATACGCGTTTCTCCGTGGATAAGTACGATAATATATCTTATGTAAAGTTGTTATCAATTTACTAAATGGCGGGACAGATGCATCAGTGCACTGTCCCGCCAATTTTCTTGGCGGCTATGTGGTATGCAAAACTGGGAAATCTAGAATACAATATTGAAAAGGAACGGAGGACCTTTATGAACCACGTTAACCACGTTATTCCGATGTCCGATTCGTCTGTCAGCATTAAGCCTGAGGATATTCAGCCCACGGTGCTGCCCGATGCATTTATTCAGTCCGATATCGTGCGCAAACTCAATACGTTGAGTCTGCCGCGCTATGAGCAGTTGCCCAATGTGACGCTCTACCGCGACCAGGTTATTGAGTATGTTGCGCTGTGGATGGATCCGCTGTCCATTTGCGTTGAGCAGCCTGTCATTACGCCATCGATGATCAATAACTATGTGAAGGTCGGCCTGGTGCCCGCTCCGGTCAAAAAGCAATATGGCCGCGAGCAGATTGCCTGCCTGATCGCTATCTGCATTTTTAAGCAGGTGCTACCTATTGCTGCGGTGCAGGCACTCTTTAACATTCAGCGTTTGAGCTACGATGCCCCGACGGCATTCGATTATGTGGTCGATCAACTTGAGGCATCGATTCGTGCGGCGTTTTCCGTCGAGCAGACTCCCGTGCCCGATAGCGCACACCAGGTTACGCGCGAATCGCTGCTCGTACGCAGTGCGGTATCGTCCTTCGTTTCGAAGGCGTACCTGATGAGCTATCTCAAGTTCAACGGGTTTAATAGCTAGCCGTCGTATAAAACGGGCGGGATAAAGAGCGCTGGCCCCTTATCCCGCCCATGAGTTTGTCTTGATGGACATTATCGGCCCGAAGCCACGCCCATGCCGTAGCCGATAATGAGGCCGTGCATCTCGGCATAGTATGAATCTAGCCCGTTACAGGGCATGATGGTGGTCTTGGAGCCGGGCCAGTGTTCCGCAATGCGGCTGGCAAGTGCCTGGGCGCCCGCCTCATTCTCGACATGGTCGATAACGACCTCGCCACCAGTAAAGCCTTCGGCCTCCATGGTATCGATAATCTTGCCAAACATCTTCTTTTCGCCACGGGTGTGTCCGACGAGTTCGATTTTACCGGCCTCACTCGCCGTGCCCAAAATGCGAATATTGAGCTTGTTGGCAATGACGCCGGCTGCCTTAGGGATACGTCCGGCCTTGGCGAGGTTTTCGTAATTGCACAAGCTGAAGAGGATTTTGCTGTTCTGCTCAAGGCTATCGAAGTATGCGCAAGCATCCTCGAATGAGACATCCGGATTGCTTGCGAGATAACGGTCGAACAGCAGGAAGATCAGGTCCATTTTGCCGCCAGCTGCGCGTGAATTGACAAGATGAATATTGCGGTCCGGTTCCTCGGCAAGAACCATATTGCGAGCCGTGGCTGCCGCGTTGTAGCTGCCCGACACGCCTTCAGAGATCGGCATGCAGATGGTCTTGTCTGCCAATTTGAAGAGCTCGACCCACTCCCCTACGCTGGGACAAGCGCTCGAAGAAGCGCTCGTCTCCGCCTGAACAGCGCAGTTGAGCTCATGAACGTCGAGCGAAAGATCATCGACGAATTCACGCTCCCCCACTCGAATTTTGAGGGGCGCAAATGCAAAGGTGGTATGGGGTGCGGTCGGTTGCCAATCGCGGAGGTTGCAGCTTGAATCTGAGATAAGTGCCCAGCTCATAGAGGGTCCTTTCTAATTGCTCCCATACAATTATAGCCTTCTTGCTGACCGATTGGGCCGCTATCTAGTATTCAAAACTAGATAGCGGCCTGCACTAAAGGCAAAAGAATGGACCCCATGACTCAAAGCCACGAGGTCCATCTCCGTTTGTTTTATCTGAATACTTAGTAGCGAACGAAGATATAGTTGTTGTTCATGCCGGCGGCAACGGAGCTGATGATAACACCCGTGTTGTAGTCGGAAGCATGAATCATCTGACCACCACCGATGTAAATGCCGGTGTGGTACGAGTTGACCACAACGTCACCGGGCTGCGGATCGGACACACGCGTCCAGCCCATAAAGGTGCCCGTGGTGCCCAGGCGACAATAGCGACCAGTGAGGCAGTAGCTAACAAAACCAGAGCAGTCGAAGCTGTTCGGGCCAATTCCGCCCCAGGAATAAGCACAACCAAGCTTACTGTATGCACGCGAGACAACAGAACCGCCATCGACGGACTGGCTCGGAACGGAAGGCGTCGGAGCCGGAGCAGGCGTGGAGGGCTGCGGCGTCGGAGCAGGTGCCGGCGTAGGAGCCGGAGTGTTGCCGCCCTGGTTGCTGTTATTGCTGGTCTGGCCACCGTTGTTGGTGTTTTCGGTCGTACCGGCAGTCTCGTTGCTCACCGTGGCCTTCTCGGCGGTACTGGCGTTGATGCCGGCCTGCAGCGCGGCGTTGGCCTCGGCCTCGGCGGCAAGCTCAGCCTGCAGCTGAGAATCCAGAGAGTTTACGACGTTCTGGGCTTCAGCCTGCTGGGCGTTAAGCTCGTCGACCTTCTTTTGCGTGGTGGCGACGTTCTTCTCCTGCTCGGCCTGCTTATCGGTGAGCTGCTGCTTAAGCTCCTTAACCTCTTGAATGGTCTGAGCCTGCTTATCGGAAACTTTGCCGTAGTAGAACAGACGGTTGAGCATATCGCTCAGGTCATCGACGCCGGTCAGAACCTGAAGCAGGCTCAGACCGCCGGTTTTGTACTCGCCGGCGACATAGGTCGAGAGCTTGGCCTGACCATCGGCGATCTCCTGCTGCTTTTGCGTGATCTCGCCAGCAGTCTGGTCGAGCGCCTGCGTCTGCGTGGCGAGCTCATCGTAAATCTGCTGGGTTTGGGTACCGATCTGCTCGAGCTTCGTACGAGCAGCGGCAAGGTCGGATGCGGTATCGGCGTAGGCAGGAGCCGCGAGGCCCAAGCCCAAAACACAAGCGAGGGTTGCCGTAGCAGCGCAGCGTGCCATGTTTTTGTGCGTGTTTGCTGTGCGCATGTAGCTTCCTTTCCAGTAACTAAGGGTAACGGCTAGTTCACCGTCACCAGGCTAAAGAGCTCCACATCGTCATCAGACGGCGTGAGCTTCTCGCGCGGGTTGAGAAACGCAAGCTCAAGGATACAACCGTAACCGACAAGCTTTGCGCCCATATCTCGCACCAGTTTACCTGTTGCCTCGACGGTTCCGCCCGTCGCGACCAAGTCGTCCAGAATCAACACGGTATCTTTAGAGCTGATAGCGTCGGCATGGATCTCAATGGAATCCGTTCCGTATTCGAGCTCATAGCTCTGGCTCACGGTCTCGCGCGGTAGCTTGCCCGGTTTACGTGCGGGAACAAAGCCGGCGCCAAGGGCTACAGCCACCGGTACGCCAACCATAAAGCCACGGGCCTCGGGGCCAACGACCTTAGTAATGCCCATGTCGGCAAAATGCTCGGCCAGCGCATCCACCATGGCCTTCAGTGCCTCGGGATTGCCAAAGAGCGGCGTGATGTCTTTAAAGATGACTCCGGGCTCGGGATAGTCGGGGATGTCGACGATTTGAGATTCGAAGTCGTACATTGCATGACCTTTCAATGGGTTGCCGGATAAGCGGTAGCTGTTATTTGCCCGCGGTGACAGTGTCGGATTGCGAGGGGGCGACGACCTTGAGCGGCTTTACGAGAGAATCCTCGTGTGAAGCCGGCGCGGCAGCTTCTTCGTTTTTGGCCTTGGTGGACTCGGAGCGAGCGATTTCCTCATCGAGTGCATCGATGTCGGCATCCTCGACCACGGCGTTGAGCGACTCAAAAACGCGGTTCTTGAGCAACGCGGTGTGCACGCCTTCCGTCAGGTCGTGAAGCTTCTTAAACGCACGCTCGAGCTTGGCGTCGCGCTCGTCATCGGAGGTATCCATGCCGAGCATGCTTACGAGCACTTGCTCAAACATCGAGGATTCGCGGTTGGCGGAAGACACGTACTGACGCAGGTTGCGCGGCTCGATATGGAAGCGTGACAGCTCGGAGCAGTAGCGGATGATCGGAAAATCGCGACCATCGACGAGTTCACGGTTCTGCGGACTTTTGATGATGCGAATGAGGTCGTTCTCGGCGAGCGAGCGGATAAACGAGATCTCGACGCCCAGCATATCGGGAATGGTCTCGATGGGATGCAGCTTTTGTTTGGTCTCCTTGGGCTCTGTCTTAAGCGGAACATCGGACAGCAAGCCCACCTCGTAGGCGAGCGTTGACAGGTCCGTGGCGTTTTCCAAGCGCTGCTTAATCACGTTGAGCGGCATATAGCGGGTCTTCTGCAGGTGCAGGATGACCTCCAGGCGGTCAACGTCCTCCTTGGAGTACTGACGGTATCCCTTAGGCGTACGATGAGGGGTAATGAGCCCCTCATCTTCTAGAAATCTAATTTTTGAGTTCGAAAGATCGGGGTATGCGCCTCGAAGCAGGTTGACGACTTGGCCGATACTCAGATAGTTGCGTTCGGCCATGCCCTACTCACCGGTTTCGATGCGCTCCGGCGTGCTCTCGTGGTAGATGAGCGTAAACGTACCGATCTGAACGGAAGAGCCGTCGTGCAGCGGAGCCGCGTTGACAATGGCACCGTCGACCCAGGTGCCATTGAGCGAGCCCAGATCCTCAATACGGGCGCCCAGGCCCTCACGAATAATGCGTGCGTGGCTGCGCGAGACAGTCATGTCGTTGAGGAAGATGCCATTCGCGGGATCGCGGCCGATGGTGGTCACGTCGTCCTCGAGCTCAAAGGCGGCACCAGTCTGCGGACCCTTGACGATGGACAGAACGGGGGCGGTGATGCGCACGTTGGCCATGAGGTCGGGAACGGTGACGTCGCTTGAAGGCACGCGGAATACGCAGGTAGCGTCAGCAGTCTTATCATTCTGAGGTATATTGTTAACCATGTTGTCCATGACAACCCCTAACTTATCGCGGACGTGCCGCAAATAATGAACCGTACGTAATCATACCCCAACGAATCAGTCTTCGATTTCGGGGTTAAGAAAGTCGATGTCCTCGTCCTCGGGATGCGCGAGAGCCTGTTTAATGGCCACACTGCCCTTAATGGAGTAGATGACAGCGGTGAGCATGGAGAAGATCACACCACCATACACAAAGAAGATGCCGAGGGGCACCGAGCTTCCGTTGAGGCCCGGGAAGGCCGTGAGGGTTGGAGGTAAAAGGCGCAGGCCGTCAACAACGGGGAACCCGAGCAGCATGAGCGAGAAGCCGGTCATGAGCAGCGCAGTGGCAATTTTTCCGGGAAAGACGACATCGATGGGGCGACGGTGATAATGACGCACGATAAGCGTGCCGATGCCCAGATAGATGTCGCGGCCTATAATGAGCACGCAGACCCAGATGGGCAGCTCTCCGCGGACCACCAGGCCAAGTACGCCGGTGAACAGCAGCGCGCGATCGCAAATGGGATCCATAACCTTGCCGAGCCACGAGACCGTCTTAGTCATGCGGGCGATCTGCCCGTCCATCCAGTCGGTGGAGGCGGCAACGGCGTAGATAACGATGGCGATGACGCGGTTGTTATCCGTCACAAACAGGTACAGAAATACCAGGGTGAGGATCAGGCGCGTAAAGGTGATGAAATTGGAGATCGTAAAGATCTTATTCGACGGGTAATCGGAAGTGCCGATAAGCTCCTTTTTGATCTTCTTTTTGATGCCCACAGGACTCCCCCGCTGGTTAACGACAAAACTTTCGATACTATACCCGTTCTGGCGATGTCTATCCAGCGTAAGCATAGAGAGTCCAGACATGAGGAAGGCGCTGTCGCAATGTGAATGTACCGTTTTTGTGTACGTCAGCCTCCAAACATGTCATAAATTGTCATTTTTGGAGGGTGACGTACAAGTTTTTGTTGAGCGAAAGTATCGATAAAGAAAGCCGTTGATTCTTAATAAAAAAGGTCAGGCACTAGGTGCCTGACCTGCAAACTTCTGGTCGGGACGACTGGATTCGAACCAGCGACCCCTTGACCCCCAGTCAAGTGCGCTACCAAGCTGCGCCACGTCCCGAAGCTTTTGTTTGTTGCTCTGCTCTCGCTCGCAACAGGGAGTATATTAACCCGAAACTTTAGACTAGTGCAAGAACTTTTTTACAAATTTTGAAGCAAGTCCAAAATTGTATCTGCGAGCTGGGGTTTTGTTAGCACGGGAAGTTCTTGCGCGCCCGTCGTGCTCACAATCCAGGCCTTGTTCGTGTCGGTGCCAAAGCCCGAATCGGCGCGCGAGACATCGTTGGCGACGATCGCATCGCATCCCTTGCGGGCCAATTTACGCTCGGCGTACTCCACGACATTATCGGTCTCGGCTGCAAATCCGATTACACGGCGCTCGCCTTTCTGGCGCGAGAGCTCAGCCAAGATATCGACTGTCTCGACCAGTTCAATGTGATCCAAGCGTTCGTTCGACTTTTTGAGTTTATGATCCGCAGGGGCCGCGGGGGTGTAGTCGGCGACGGCGGCCGCACAAATTGCCGCATCGGCCGTTTGGAAGGCGTTCAGGGCAGCTTGGAGCATCTCTGCGGCGGTCTGCACGCGCACGCACTCCACGCCGTGGGGCACATCGAGCGATGTCGGTCCCAACACGAGCGTGACCGCAGCACCGCGGCGAGCAGCCTCCCCTGCCAGGGCGATACCCATCTTGCCCGAAGAGCGGTTGCCAATGAAGCGCACGGGGTCGATCGGCTCGTGCGTGGAGCCGGCGGTAATCACGATGCGCTTACCTGCCAGATCCTGAGGTGCGGGGTTGAGCACCTCACTGACAGCCTCGACGATGTCCTCGGGCTCGCTCATGCGGCCCGTGTCTACGTCGCCGCAGGCAAGGTAGCCGCTGCCCGGACCCACCACGCGCACGCCACGGTCGCGCAGCGTGGCCATATTGGCCTGTGTAGCCGGTGCCTTCCACATGCCGTTGTTCATGGCCGGCGCGATCACGACGGGTCGCGGCGTTGCCAGCAGCGTGGTGGAGATGAGGTCGTCGGCGATGCCGTTGGCCATCTTGGCGATGATATTGGCCGTCGCGGGCGCCACGACCACCAGATCGGGCTCCTGCGCCAGCGAAATATGGTGGATTGGGTCAGACGGGTCGTCGAATAGTCCAACCGCGACCGGCTCATTGGTGAGCGCGCGGAAGGTAAGCGGCCCCACGAACTCCGTGGCATGCTCGCTCATAACGACCTTGACGCGTGCGCCGCGCTTTTGCAGCAGACGCACGATATTGCACGACTTATAGGCGGCAATCCCGCCGGTAATGCCCAGCAGGATCGTTTTTCCCTCAAGTTGCATTGAATTGTTGGGTGCCGATGTCATCGCTAGGCTTCCTTGCTCGGGAGTACCAGGAGGCGGTGGCAGTACGGGCAGTGCGTAATCTCGCTACCGTCATGGTTGAGGTCGCTCATGGACGATGCCTGCAGCGCGGTGTGGCAGACCGTGGGGATGTTGCCCTGGATGGTCTCGACGGCCAGCCCGCGGAACTGCTTGAGCAGGCGCTCGTAGTCGGTGAGCACGTCGGCCGGTAGCGTAGCGGCAAGCGCGGTGCGCTCCTTCGTGGCGGCGTCGATCTGAGCCTGCAGGTCGGCAGCCTTGGCGCGGGCGGCCTTGGTATCGGCCTTCACGCCCTCCTCGAACTTGGCGATGATCGCCTGCGCGCGGACCTCGCGGTCGAGCGCCTCCTTATGGGCGACAACGACGTCCTTGCGGGTGTGCTCGATCTTGTCCAGACGCTTGGCCAGGGTGGCGAGCTCATTCTCCAGGTCCTGAACCTCGCGGTAGTCGGAGCCGTCGACGTGACGCTTCTTGGCGGCCTCGATGGCGTTGTTGGTCTGAATCTCGGTGGTGTTGAGGTCGTCGATCTCAATGTCCAGGTCTTTGCGCTGGGCGTAGAGCTTGGTCATCTCGGCCTTGAGCTTCACATAGGTCTTGCGCTTGGAAGCGAGCTCCTTGAGCTCCGGCATATTGGAAAGTTCGCTCTTGTTGCGGGCGAGCTCCAAATCGATCTGTTGCAGCTTGAGTAGCGTAGCGCCGGCGCTCATAAGTTCTCTCCTTTTGTCACAGTCCACCATTGGCAAGGGTTCAGTATTTTAATCGCATGACGGGGGTCGACCCCGGCGTCAACTGCAGAGTTCATCAATATATCAACGAACGGCTCCTCAGAGCGGTCGTGGCCGAGCAAGATCACCGGCAGCCCGCGCAAGGCAAGGTCTTGCGCCACGTGGTAGCCGGCCTCTCCGGTCACAATAACATCTGCGCCTGCGGCGATGGCAAGCTCACCAAAATCGCCCAGGGAGCCGCCCAAAATGGCGACGGTTCGGCACGGGCTATCGGCCTCGCCCCACACGCGTGGGTCGCTGCCAAACACCGTGGCGGCGCGAGTGGCAAGGTCGCGCAGGCTGCAGGGGTCGTTGAGCGTTGCAAGCGCGCCCAGGCCAGTCGCTTCGGGGTCGTCCACGTGCTCCAGCGAGCTTGCGGGCGCGGCGTCCAACAGCGTACTTAGGCAGACGCGTGCTTCGTGCGAGCGGTCCAGGTTGGTGTGGAGCGATATGATGCTCACGCCGCAACAGGCCGCCTCATAGAGCGCCGCGCTGCACTGGGGGCGTGCGGAATCCGACGGACAAAACGCCTCAGGCGCCTTGATGTAGATAGGATGATGCGTCAGCAGCACGTTGGCACCAGCATCTTGTGCGCGGCGAACATTAGCTTCGGTCGCATCGAGCGCGCAGGCCACGCCGGTAATCTCGGCGGCAGGGTCGCCCACGGAGAGCCCTACATGATCCCAGCCCTCGGCGTCCGTCTTGGGATAGCGCGTCAGCAGAGCGCGCTCAAGGTCGGCGACGATCATGCGGGACCCACAATCGACAGCAGCGCTTGGGCAAAGTCGTCCAGGTCAGCCGGGTTCATGCGGTCATCGAAGGAGATGCGCAGTGCGCCCAGCGCCTGCTCGCGACCAATGCCCATGGCGCTGAGCACGTGGCTCGGGTCCATGCTGCCGCTCGAGCAAGCCGATCCGGCCGAAACCTCAAAGCCGGCGGCATCGAGCTTGACGATGAGTTCCTCTGAGTCCATGCCGTCGACGTAGATCGATACCATGCCGGGCAGACGATCGGCATGCGCGTAGTCGCCCATCGTGGCGTGAATGCGAGGATGGGTCGTAAGCGTGGCGTAGAGCTTATCGGATAAGGCCTGCAGCGTTGTGCGCTCCTGGGCAACATTCGGCAACAGCGCGGAAGCGGCAGCGGCAAAAGCCAGCTGCGTGCGCAGGTCCTGCGTGCCGGCACGACGACCGGCCTCCTGTCCGCCGCCAAAGATGCGCGGGCGCAGCGGCGTGCGGCTCTTAAGGTAGAGCGCGCCGGATGCCACGGGGCCGCCAATCTTGTGCGCTGCAACGGTCATAGCGTCAACTCCCAGCTCGGTGACATCGAGCGGAATATGTAAGTAGCCCTGGATGGCATCGGTATGAAACAAGGCGCCGGCAGCATGTGCGGCGGCGGCAAGCTCGCGGATGGGCTGCACCACGCCGGTTTCGTTGTTGGCGACCATAACGCTCACGAGCGCCACGTCGTCGCCTAGCAGTTGGACAAGCGCGGCGGGCTCAATGTAGCCCGCACGGCAGGGCTGCACCAGGTCGACGAAAAAGCCGGCGGCGCGCAGCAACGGCAGGTTGTCCAGAATCGAATCGTGCTCGATGGCCGAAACGATGACACGGTCGCGCTTGCGATCGCGCTGACGAGCGCCCTCGGCAAGTCCGAGGAGCGCCAGCTGGTTTGCCTCGGTGCCGCCGTTGGTCAAAATGATCTCGGACGGGCGGACGCGCGCGCCAAAGCTGCGGGCAATCTCGCGACGTGCCACTTCTAGGCGCGCAGCGGCCTTGCGCCCAAGCGAATGCAGCGAGTTGGGGTTGACGCCGGCAAGCTCGCTGTCGTCGTACTCGCGCTGCGCAAGGAGCGCCTCGGCGCGCATAGGCGTCGAGGCGGCATAGTCAAGATTCACGGGTATGCGGTTTTGACCTGCGGTCATAAGGGATTATGCCTCCTGTGCGGCCTCGTTGCCCAGCTTCTGCAGCAGCGCAACCTCGGCAGCGGGATCTTCGGACTTAAATACGGCAGAACCGGCCACGAGCACGTTGGCGCCGGCATTGACGACATCGGCGATGTTCTTGGAAGAGATGCCGCCGTCGACCTCGATGAGGGGCGAAACGCCGTGACGCTCGCACATGGCCTTGAGCTCGTGCAGTTTGGCAATGGTACCGGGAATAAAGCTCTGGCCGCCAAAGCCGGGGTTCACGCTCATCAGCAGCACCATGTCGACGACGTCGATGATGCTCTCGAGTACGCAGATGGGCGTGGCGGGGTTGAGCACCACGCCGGCTTTAACGCCGCGCTGCTGCAGGTGCGTGAGCGTGCGGTGCAGGTGCGTGGAGGCCTCGTAGTGCACGGTGATCATGTCGGCACCGGCGTCGGCGTACCAATCGACCGTCTCGTCGGGGTTCGACACCATGAGGTGCGCATCGACCGGCACGTTGGTAGAACGCTTGACAGCTTTGAGGATGTCAACGCCAAAGGTGAGGTTGCCGGTAAAGTGACCGTCCATAACGTCAAAGTGCACGTAGTCGGCACCGGCGATCTTGTCGAGCTCGCCCTTCAGGTTGGCCATGTCGGCCGAGAGGACGGATGGAGCGATTTTGATGGAACCCATGGTAGAAGCCTTTCTGCGCTAGTCGGTGAGTCCGTAGAACTCTTGAGAGGGGACGCGATCGGTAAGAATTTCGAGCGCCCTATCCAAGGTAACACCGTTGTAGAGCGTTTGCTCCACGGCAAAGGTAAGCGGAATGTCTACGCCCAGTGAACGGGCAAGTTCGCTGACGCTGCGGGCCGCGACGGCGCCCTCAACCACCATATGCGTACGCTCCTGATACTCGTCGAGTGACACGCCGTGGGCAAACTCGTAGCCAAAGGTGCGGTTGCGCGAGTGCTCCGAGGTGCAGGTGGCGATGAGGTCGCCCATGCCGGCGAGCCCCATGCAGGTTATGGCCTGACCGCCGCGTGCGTGCGCCAGTCGGCTGATCTCGGCCAGGCCGCGCGTCATGATAAGGGCGAGCGTATTGTCGCCCGCACCGGTGCCGGCGGAGATGCCGCACACGATGGCGATGACATTTTTCATAGCGCCGCAGACCTCTACACCGGTCATGTCTTGCGACAGATAGATTCGGAAGGCAGTGGACAGGAGCAGGTCCTTAAAGGTCTCCCCCACCTGCTGGTCCTCGCTGGCGATGACGGCGGCCGAAAGCCCGCCGCGGCAGATTTCCTCAGCATGGTTGGGGCCCGAAAGCGCCGCGACACGCGCCTCGTTGTCGATCTCGCTGGCGATGACCTCGCTCATGAGTAGGCCAGACTCGGGCTCAATGCCCTTGGTGAGGCACAGAACCGGGGTATCGGCGGCGATAAAGGGCGCGGCCTGGTGGCACACGCTGCGAAGGTGCGTCGAAGGAACGGCAAAGATGATGGCCTCGGCGCCGTCGAGCGCCTGCGCCAGCTCCGTCGTGGCGACAACGTTTTTGGGCAGCTCGTAGCCCACCAGATACCGGGGGTTGCGGTGCTCGCCATTGATGCCGGCGGCCGTCTGCTCGCTGTGGGCCCACATGGTCACGCGCTCGGCTCGCGCGGCAGCAAGGCCGGCGACGGCGGTTCCCCAGGAGCCGGAGCCAATCAGCGCAACATTCATGACTCTCTCCTACTTATCGTCGGGCTCGGTGACGCGCTTGGTAAACGAGAGCTTGGACTCCTTACCGGCCATGAGCTTTTGGATATTCGAGCGATGGGCCCACACTACGGTGATGCCGATCATCGCCATGCAAAACTTGAGGCCCAGGCTGCTGTACGGAAAGACCGCGCAGGCAGCGATGGGAAGTCCGATGGCAGCGGCGAGCGAGCCCACCGACACATACTTGGTGATGGCGACGGCCACGATAAACATGCCTAGCAGCGACAGGCCAATGGGCCAGTACCAGGCGAGGATGACGCCCAGACCAACTGCGATACCCTTGCCGCCATGGAAGTTGAGGTAGGGCGAGAAGATGTGTCCCCACACGGCTGCCAGGCAAATGACGCCGAGCATCCAGTCGCCAGGGGCACCGGGCGCCATAATGTTCGGCGGAAAGCCATAGCCCACGCTCGCGATGAGCGGACGCGCGATAAGGACGCAGATGCCGCCCTTAAGGCAGTCGAGCAGCAGGGTGAGCGCGGCCACCTTGGGACCGGCCACGCGCAGGGCGTTGGTGGTGCCGATGTTGCCGGAGCCCGCCTTGCGGATGTCCGTGTGGTTGAACACGCGGCCCAGGATCAGGCCAAACGGAATCGCTCCGATAAAGAACGAGACCACGGCGCAGATGGCGGTCAGCAGAATCGGATTAAGCATCCTTTTGCTCCTTCTTCCTAAAGAAGAGTCGAATGGGCGTGCCGGCAAAGTCGAAGGTCGAGCGCATACGGTTCTCTACATAGCGTTGGTAGGTGTCGTTGACCAGGTCGCTGTGGTTGACGAAATACGTGAACGTCGGCGGGTTGACGCCCGTCTGGGTCACGTAGTGCATACGCAGGCGGCGCTTGCCGTCCACCACGGTATGGCCGAACTCGCGCAGGTCGGTGAGGAACGTGTTGAGGCGCGAGGTGCTGATCTTCTGCGAGCGTGTCTTTTCGGCCGCGTCGACCATTGCCCAGATCTTCTCCACGCTGCGGCCGGTCAGGGCAGAGATGCGCAGGTACTGGGCCCAGGGAGCCATGACGCCTAGACGGCGGTCGACGGTCTCCATGCAGGCCTCGCGCTTGCGGTCGTCGTCGAGCAGGTCCCACTTGTTGAGCAGCACCACGATGGCGCAGCCGCGTTCGATGGCCAAGCCCATGACCTTCTGGTCCTGCTCGGTGACGCCCACGGAGGCGTCGACGACGAGCAGCGCCACGTCGGCGCGGTCGATGGCGCGCAGGCCACGGACCATGGAGTAGTACTCGATGTTTTCGTACACGGTGCTCTTCTTACGGATGCCCGCGGTATCGACCATGCGGTAGTGCCTGCCGTTGCGCTCGACGACCGTGTCGATGGCGTCGCGCGTGGTGCCGGCGATGTTCGAGACGATGGAGCGGTCGGCACCCAGGATACGGTTGAACAGCGAGGACTTACCGGCGTTGGGGCGGCCGATGATGGCCACGTTCAGCGCATCGGGGAACTCGTCGGCGACCTCGTCCTCTTCTTCCGGAAGCAGGGCCACGATATCGTCGAGCAGGTCGCCCGTGCCATGGCCATGCAGGGCCGAGAGCGGCGTGGGCTCGCCGATGCCGAGCGAATAGAACTCCCAGATGCTGTCGTTCTCGCGATCGGGGTTGTCGAGCTTGTTCACCAGTAGAAAGACCGGCTTGTCGCAGCGCTTGAGCATGCGGGCGACCGACTCGTCCTCCTCGGTGACACCGGTGCGGCCGTCGACCACAAACAGGATGACGGCGGCTTCCTCGGCGGCGGCGAGCGCCTGGTCGCGGATGGACGTTGCAAAGACATCGTCGCTCTTGAGCGGCTCGATACCGCCCGTGTCGACGATAGTGAACTCGCGGCCGTTCCAATCGGCCGTGTGATACGAGCGGTCGCGCGTAACGCCGCGGGACTCGTGGACGATGGCGTCCGAGGTCTGGGCCAGGCGGTTAACGAGCGTGGACTTGCCCACGTTGGGGCGTCCGACGATGGCGACGATAGGTTTCATCTGCTCTCCTTTAATGGGTAGGGTCAGCGGAATTAGTAGAGTCGGCAGGCACAATGCCAAGGATGTGCTCCAGGGTATCGAGCAACTCGTGCGGCATGGTCGATACCACATGAACCTCGGCGCCGCGACCGGTAAGGCTTGCGAGTAAGTCGTCACGATGATACTCGTCAAGGGTCATACCGTCGGCGTTGAACATGAGCTTAGGCACAAAGAGCATAACCCCCGACAGGTCTTGGGGTAGCTGCTCCAGGATGTCGCTTGCGACGATGAGGCCGGTTACGTCCACGTTGCCGCCAAAGTAGCGGTTCTTGATAGCCGTGACAGAGCCGGCAAGGCCCTGCGGCGACTCCACAAAACGCGCCACCGTGTCGCGTGCGCTGGCGCCCGAGAGGCACAGCAGGCGCTGGTTGCGGGCGGTGATGGCCTCGCGGACGCGGGCCAGTCGCTCGGCATCGGTAGCCATCACGTCGTCGGTCTCGTCCAGATACGAGCGGATCATGCCGATGCCGTCGTAATACTGCGGGTAGCCGTCGTAGAAATCGGCCTCGGGCGGCTCGATGCCGGCGTCCAGATAGAACTCGTCGCTCATCTGGAAGGTGTGGCGGCCAAAGCGCTCGAAGGCACGGTCCTGGAAGGGCCGGATCATGTCGATGGTCTCGCGCGCCAGCTCGGGCTTGTCGCTGTAGGACCAGCTAAAGCGGTTTTGGTGCTTGGTAAAGCCGAGCGGCACGATGCCCAGGCTGGTGATCTGCTCATGTTCCTCGCAAAAGCGCAGGGTCTTTTCCAGCTCCTCGCCGTCGTTCATGCCGGGGCACAACACGATCTGCGCGTGAATCTCGATGCCGGCGGCCATGATGGCCTCGAGTACGTCCATGCCTCGCTGGGCGTTGCGGCCCATCATACGACGGCGGACGTCGGGGCTCACGGCATGGACCGACACGTTCATGGGGCTCATGTTGCGCTCGATGACGTTTTGCACGTCCTCGTCGGAGAGGTTCGTGAGCGTGACAAAGTTGCCCTGCAAAAAGCTCAGGCGGTAGTCGTCGTCGCGGATGTAGAGCGTGGAGCGACCGCCCTTGGGCAGCATGGTCATAAAGCAAAACACGCAGGCGTTGACGCAGGTACGCATGCCATCAAAGATGGGGCCATCGAACTCCAGGCCCCAGTCCTCGCCGGGAAAGCGGTCGAGCTCGACGGGGGTGACGGTGCCGTCGCGTGGATCGAATACCTCCAGCTCGACGGTGTCGTCGTCGGCCTCCCAGAGCCACACGATCATGTCGGTGAGCTGCTCGCCGTTGACCGTGAGCACGCGCATGCCCGGCTCGATACCCACATCCCACGCGGGCGATTCGGGACGTATGTTCTTTACGAGCGCGCCCTCACCCGGCTCGGGGTCGCGGCTGCGCCCGTAATCAGCCACCTCGGCGGCGTATGCGGGTACGGTCTGGTCCATGGTTAGCGGCAAAGCTCCTTGATGCGCGTGACGGCGCGTTCGATGTGTTCTTGCGGGGTGGAGGCTCCGGCGGTGATGCCGATGTGGCGAGCGTCGGTAAACCACGCGGCCTGGAGCTCGGAAGCTTCCTCGATGTGATACGTGCGCTCGCAGGCGTCCGCGCAAATCTGTGCCAGGCGGCGGGTGTTGCCCGAGTTCTTGCCGCCCACCACGACCATGCAGTCGCAGCGGTTGGCAAGCGTGGCTGCTGCCTGTTGACGCTCACTCGTGGCGGCGCAGATGGTGTTGATCACACGAAGCTCCTGCACGCGAGGGGTGATAGCGGCCACGACCTCGGCGAGGTTCTGCGCGGTCTGGGTGGTCTGCACGACGAGGCCTACCTTGCCCTTGAGCGACAAGGCATCGGCGTCGGCGGTGCAGCTCACGACCTGCGCGTCATCGCCGGCGTGGCCCAGGATGCCCTCGACTTCGGGGTGGCCCGGCTCGCCCACGACTACCACGCGGTAGCCCTCGCGTACCAGGCGCTCGGTTGCCACATGGACCTTCTTCACGTAGGGGCAGGTGGCGTCGACGACGTTAAGGCCACGCTCGCGAGCGGCATCGATGACCTGCGGCACCACGCCGTGAGCGCGGATGATCACGGTGCCCGATGTGGCGTCGTCCAAGGTGTCGGCCAGACCGACGCCTGCCTCGGCGAGCTCGCGTACCACGATGGGGTTATGGATGAGCGGACCCAAGGTATGGACCTGAGTGCTCTCTCCTGTCTGCGGCGCGGCGGCTAGCGCCATATCGAGCGCACGCTGTACGCCATAGCAAGTGCCGGCGTGGGCTGCGATCTCGATGGTAGGCGCGGTTGCCTGGTCGGACGCGGTCACGGCAGTGTTCGTCACGTTCTCGCTCATGGCTAGAACCTGCCCGGATGCTCGGCGCACAGCTCGTCTCGCATGGCGTAGACGCGGTTCATGGCCACGGACTCAAACCAAGCCAGGCGCTCAGTGCGTTTAAGCCCGGCCGGCGCGTCAGAAAGCGAGACGGCCTTGCCGGCGCGGATCCAGCACTTCTTGGGACGCATGAGCATTTTGCCCGCAGGCGTGATGTCGGACCAGCCACAGATGGCGAGCGGGTTGACGGGCGCCTTGCCCATCTGAGCGATGAGCGCAAAACCGCCGTGGACCTCGGGCTTGATCTCGCGCGAGCGGATGCGCGTGCCCTCGGGGAAGATCAGGACGTCCTCGCCGCGCTGCAGCGCATGCTGGGCGGAGCGCAGGCACTTCATATCGGCAGTACCACGCTCCACGGGGATGCCGCCAACGCGGCTAAAGGCCCAGCGCACAATCTTGCTCTTGGCGAACTCGGATTTAAAGATGGGACGAATGCGGCGGCCCCCAAAGAACAGCGCCGTCTCCACGGCCAAGAGCTCGGCCATCGAGGTGTGGTTGCAGATGACCACGCTGCCGCGGTCGTCCTGGCGCTCAAACAGCAGGTCGGCATCCTCGACCTTCCAACGCCACATGAGCTTGGAGAAGGCCCACAGGATGGCCATGACCACGACGACGGTGCCGCGGATGAGCACCGGGAACTCGGCGTAGGGGGCGTTGTAGTAATCCTCGGGCGTCTGCTTAAACAGGCGCATGGGCTACCTCCTTTGGTTGATGAGGTCCTCTATTATCGAGACGACCTCGTCGATGGTATGGGCGGTGGAGTCAACGTGCACGGCGTCCTCGGCGGGGACGAGCGGGGCGACCTCGCGGCTGCTGTCGAGCTTGTCGCGCTGCTTAAGGGCGTCAAGCGTCTCGTCGACCTCGGCCTCGAGCTGCTCGGACGTGAGCGGCTGAGCATCGTTTTGGTGGCGCTGCAGCACGCGGCGGCGGGCGCGCTCGCGCGGGTCGGCAGTCAGGAAGATCTTGACCTGGGCGTTGGGGAACACGACGGTTCCGATGTCGCGACCCTCGGCGACGATATCGCGGTCCTCGGCGGCGCGGCGCTGGTGGATGAGCATGGCGGCGCGCACGCCCGGATAGGCCGAGACCTTGGACACGTTGGCGTCGACCTGCGGGGTGCGGATGGCGGTCGAAGCGTCCTGGCCGTCAACGGTCAGGCGCGTGTCCTCTCCGGTGCCGTTGGTAAAGCGGATCTCGATCTGCTCGGCGAGGGCGTCGATTGCCGCCTCGTCGTCCAGGCCGATGCCGCGGTCGAGCGCGGCGAAGGTGACGGCGCGATACATGGCGCCCGTGTCGAGCTTGTTAAAGCCCAGTTGGCGGGCGATCTCCTTGGCGATGGTGGACTTGCCGGAACCGGCGGGGCCGTCGATGGCGACGATCATGCAGTGCTTCCTTTCGGTGGTTGATGTGCTGGTATGGTTCGCGGGCGTTGGGGCGCGGCGGGTTGCCTAGCCCGTATAGCGCTCGCGGTAGGTGTTGCGCTTGGGTGCGGAGCCGTGGCTGCCGTGGTGACGCGTGCGGCTGGCGGGCGTGTCTTGGGGCTTGCCGCCGCGCATGGCGCTGGCATGCTTGGGCGGGATGCCGCCGCCTTTGAGGATCTGCACCTCGCGGTCGGTGAGCTCGCGCCACGAGCCCTTGGCCACGCCCTCGAGCTCAAGGCCGGCAAAGTTGCAGCGATGCAGACGGATTACCGGATAGTGAATCTTGCTCAGCATGCGCTTAACCTGGTTTTTGCGACCCTCGCGGATGATGACCTCGACGGCGGTGGTGCCGGGCTTGACGCCCTGTGGCGCCACGGCCTCGGCCTCGCGTGCGGTGATGACGCGGCAGATTGCCGGCTGGCACAGGCCGTCGTCGAGCTCTATGCCGCGACGCAGCGGCGTGAGATCGCGGTCGGTCAGCTGCCCGTCCACGAGTGCCTGGTAGGTCTTGTAGACGTGCTTGCTGGGGTGCAACAAGTCCTGCGACAGGTCGCCGTCGGTGGTAAAGAGCAAAAGGCCCGTGGTGTCGCGGTCCAGGCGGCCCACCGGGAAGAGCCCCGGAAAGCGGTCGCGGGGGACCAGGTCCGCCACACAGGGACGCTCCTGCGGGTCGCTCATGGTGGTGAGGTAGCCGGTCGGCTTGTAGAGCATCAGGTACACGGCGCCCTGGTTGAGCTTGACGGGCATGCCGTCGACCTCGATATGGTCGCGGTCGACGTCGACCTTGGTGCCCAGTTCGGTCGCGACCTCGCCGTTGACGGTCACGCGGCCGGCGGTCATCAGGTCCTCCGAGCCACGGCGGCTCGCCACGCCCGCGCGCGCCAAAAAGCGCTGCAGGCGCATGGTGTGCGGATAGACGGGCTGGGCGTCGGACTCGTGCGTATCCGCGTTGCGCACCGCAGCGCCGGCGCGCGTCTCCCCTACTTCGTTAGTCCTCGTCATGCAAATCCTCCGAGGTCTCGTCGACGACCAGGGTCTCCAAGTCCTCGACTGCCTCAACATCTTCAACATCGGTATCGAGCAGTTCGCGCTCTTCGTCCAGGTCCTCAGCCTGCTCTTCGAGCGTGGACTGAATACTGCGGCCGCTCAGGCGCTCGCGGATAAACTGACGCGACTGTTCGTCGGGGGCAAACTGCTCCAGGTCGGGCAGGTTGCGGGTGGAGCGCAGACCGAACTTTTCCAAGAAGGCGTTGGTCGTGCCGTAGATAATGGCTTGACCGCGCTGGGGATCGCGGCCGAGCTCGCGCACCAGGCCCTTGTCCACGAGCGACGCGATGACGCCGTCGGAATTGACGCCGCGGATGCCTTTGACCACCTCGCGCGTCACGGGCTGGTGGTAGGCGATGACGGCCAGGGTTTCGAGCGCTGCTTGCGACAGCTTTTGCGTGTCCCAGCTCAACACATAGGCCTCGACTACGTCGTGGTAGGCGGGGTGCGTAAACAGGCGCCAACCGCCGGCGACCTCGCGCAGCTGAAAGCCGCGGTTGGCCTCCTCATACTCTACCTTGAGCTCGGCCAACAGCGACACGCATTCGCCGGGGGCGATATCCAGTGCGCCGGCGAGCGCGGGCGCACTCACCGGGTCGCTCGACACCAGCAGCAGCGCCTCGAGGGCGCCTTTGAGGCTGTTTGCCTCCAGCGTTGAAAGGGTTGACATGGTTGCTGCTCCTATTCGGTGAGCTCGGGGCCCTCGCCGGGCACGTATGCCTCGGCGCCCTCGACTCGGTTGATGCAGATGGTTCCGAAGATCTCGTCCTGGCTCAGCGTGAGCGAACCGCGCTTGGCAAGCTCAAGCATGGCAAGGAAGGTGACGACGAGTTGCTCGGTGGTGGCGTCGCCGTCCAACAGCTCGCGGAAGGTGCAGGTTTGGTGCGCCATGGTAAAGCGGTCGACTGAGGCCACGGTCAGGTCGAGCGGTACGCGATGCGGCGCCACATGCTCGGCCTCCAGCAGGAAGGTCTGGCGCTTGCCGTCCAGGTCGGCACAGATAACGGCCAGGCCGCGCAGGGTGATGCCAGCCAGATAGTCGGGCATAAGGCCCAAAAACTCGGGGTCGGGGCCGGCCACACGCGGATGCATACGGCTTTCGGCCTGCATGCGGGCACCGAGGGCCGCAGCCGCGCCTTTAAACTGCTTGTAGGCAATCAGGCGCTGGATCAGGACCTCGCGCAAGGCGTCGCCGTCGAGCGCGCTGAGTTCCTCGAGGTCTTCGTCGAACTCGTCATCGTCGTCATCGACTTTGCGCGGGGCCTCCTGCGGCACCAGCGAGGCAGCCTTGATGTCCAGAAGGGTTGCCGCGACCAGCAGAAAGTCGCTCGCCACGTCCAGGTCCAGCGCCTCGATGCGCTCCACCTCGGCAAGGTACTGCTCGGCCACCTCGCTGATGGAGATGGCGCCGATATCTACTTTTTGGCGGGTTACCAGCTGCAGCAACAGGTCGAACGGCCCGCTGTAGACCTGAGTCGACACGCGATACGACATCTTCGACCTCCTTTGACGGCGCCTTCGCGGCGCGGTTTGGGTGCATGTTGCGACCGTTTTGCGCGGTCGACCTGTAAGTTTACCTTAGATGCCGGCGATTGCGAAGTTGAGCAGCCACTCGGCCAGCGGATACACGGTAACGTCGAAATAGCGGCCGATCACATCAATGCCAGTCCACATGGGCAGCAGATACAGCACGATGATGAGGATGGGCATGGCGTATTGCTGCAGGTGGTAGTAGTTGTTGAGCGCCTTGCCTTTGAGGAACGGCACGATGATCGACGAGCCATCGAGCGGCGGGATCGGGATGAGGTTGAAGAATGCGAGTGACAGGTTAACCACGATAAACGTGGCGCCGAAGTTCATGATCTGTGACGCCAGGGCAAAGGAGATGCCGGTGTAGAGGTTGCCGTACGCCACGTGCATGAGTGCCGCGGCAAGGCACGCGAGTGCGATGTTCGACGCGGGGCCGGCCGCGCTCACCAGGACCTCGTCGCGCTTGGGGTGCTTGAGGTTGTTGAGGTAGACGGGCACGGGTTTGGCGAAGGCGAACACCGGGCCGCCGGCCGCGAGCATGAGCAGCGGCAGGATGATGGTGCCAAACGGGTCGATATGGTTAAGCGGGTTGAGTGACACGCGGCCGCGCGAACGGGCCGTCTTGTCGCCGAGCGCCCAGGCCGCGGCGGCGTGTGCGCTCTCGTGGATCACGATGCCCACGATGACGGCGACGGCGCTGGCGAGCAGGTTCATGAGGTAGCTGCTGGACATAGCGCTCCCCTAGCGGACGCGGCGCGAGGCGCGCGTGAGCAGGTAGTCGATCACAAACAGGATCACGGTGACGATGGCGTAATCCAGGCGGAACACGCCGCCAAAGGGCGACGTGATGACGCCATAGCCGGCGATGGCGCTCGGCAGTGCGCGCGAAAGCTCAACGACAAAGCCTACGATCTGCAGCTTGGCGGTGAGGCCGCTAAAACACAGCAGCACGGTCATCGCGCTCATAAAGATGCCGCAGATGCGACAGGCGATGGCGATGATGCTCATCGCCACGGCAGCGGCCTTACGAGAGTTCACGCGCGGTCTCCTCTTCGATCTGGGTGGAAAGCTCCAGCCATTCGTCCTCGAGCTTGGGCAGCTCTTGCTTAAGGCCGTTATATTCCCCCAGCGCGGCGTTGAACTTGTCTTGATCGGCATAAAGCTCTTCGCTTGCCATCAATTCCATAAGCTCGTCATAGCGGGCGCGCTTTTTGTCGAGCTCCGTCTCGATCTTCTTGAGCTGGTTACGCACGCCCTTGAGCTTTTTGTTGAGCGCAGCGCGGGCTTGGGCCTCGGCGCGCTTTTGCTCCTTGGTCTTTTTGCCCTCGGCAGGCTTGGGGGCGGCGACGGGGGTGTCGGCCTGGGCAGCGCTGGCCTTGGCGGACTTGGTCGTGGCCGGCGCGCTCTCCGTGGACGCCTCGGCGGCGGCGCGGGCTGCGAGGTCCTCGCGCTTGTAGAGGTAGTAGTCGTAGTCGCCGTCGTAGACCGTGACTTGTCCGTCGCGGATGTCGATGACGCGGTTGGCCACGGCGCGCACCAGGTGCTCGTCGTGGCTGATCAGCACGATGGTGCCGGGGAAATTTTGCAGGGCGTTCTCGAGCATGTCCACCGAGTCGATGTCTAGGTGGTTGGTGGGCTCGTCCAGGCACAGGAGCGCCTCGGGGGCCACGAGCATCTTGGCCAGGGCCAGACGCGCTTTTTCGCCGCCGGAGAGGACGCGAACCTGCTTCTCGATGGAATCGTTGTCGCTAAACAGGAAGGCGCCCAGTAGGCTGCGCTGCTGTGGCACGGTCCACTTGGGCGTGACGGTGTCGATCTCTTGCAGGACGGTGTTGGACTCGGTCATGCCCTCGAGCGCGTGCTGGGCGTAATAGGCCACGCCCACGTTGGTGCCCAGGTCGCGGGTGCCGGTGGTGGGCGGCTCCAGTCCGGCGATGATCTTCATGAGCGTGGACTTGCCGGCCCCGTTGGGGCCGACGAGCGCCACGTGCTCGCCGCGGTAGAGCTTGAGGTCGATATCGCTGTAGATGTGTTTGTTGCCGTAGGACTTGGAGACGCCCTCCAGGCCCACGACCATATCGCCGGAGCGCGGTGGGTCAGGGAACTTAAAGTCGATGTGCTTGTGGCCCTCGGGTAGGATGACAAGCTCCTTTTTGATCTGCTCGATCTTGCGGATGCGCTCCTGGGCCTGGGCTGCCTTGGTGGGCTTGTAGCGGAACTTGTCGACGAAGACCTGCATGTGGGCGATGTCGCGCTCCTGGGCGGCGCGCTTGGCGCGCATCTGCTCAAGGTTGTCCTCGCGCTGCTTGAGGTAGCTGCTGTAGTTGCCGGTGTAAGTGGTCACGCGACGATTTTCGAGTGCGGCGACGTGGTCGACGCAAGCGTCCATGAAGGCGCGGTCGTGGCTGACGATGAGGACGGCGCCGTCATAGTTGGCTATAAAGCCGCGCAGCCACTGGACGCTTTCGAGGTCCAGGTGGTTAGTGGGCTCGTCCAGAAGCAGCAGGTCGGGATGGCGCAGGAAGAGCTTGGCGAGCGCGATGCGCATCTGCCAGCCGCCCGAGAACTCGGAGCATGGGCGCTCAAAGTCAGTGACCTTAAAGCCCAGGCCGGACAGGATCTTGCGGGCGTTGCTCTCGAGCTCGTAACCGCCCAGATGCTCAAAGCGGTCCTGGACCTGGCCGTACTCGTTGAGGAGGGCGTCGACGTCCTTGCCCTGCTCGGAGAGTTCGGTGATCTGGGCCTGCAGCTCGTTGGCACGCTCGCCCATGCGGCGGATTTCCTTGGCGGCGGCCATGACCTCGGCGAGGATGGTGGTGTCCTTGTGCTCCAGGTTGGTTTCCTGCTCTAGGTAGCCCACCTGGCAGTCCTTTGCGTACTGGACTTGGCCGGCGTCGGGGCTGTCGATGCCCATGATGATTTTGAGCATGGTGGTTTTGCCGGCGCCGTTAGGGCCCACGAGCGCGAAGCGCTCGCCGGGGTTGATCTGGAAGGATGCGCCGCTAAAGAGGACGCGCGCGCCGAAGCTTTTTTCGATCTTGTCGACCAGGAGGATCATGGTGCCGCCTTTGACCTTGTGTGCCAATATGAAAAAAGGCCCCAACTTGCGTTGGAGCCTCATTCAATGCTCGGGTGGAGACGAGGGGGATCGAACCCCTGACCTCTTGACTGCCAGTCAAGCGCTCTCCCAGCTGAGCTACGCCCCCGTGCGAAGAAGTACTATACGGGAACTCGGACCACGATGCAAGGACATTTTTGGAAAAACTTTCCGGGGGCGCGGGCGCCGGAGTCCCGCGGGGCCGCGACGGCGGAGACCGGCGCCCGCCTATCAGGCT
>UQMW01000010.1 GCA_900542275.1 uncultured Collinsella sp. | reverse complement strand
CCTCGGTCCTGGCGGCGCTCTCCTCCCTGCGCGGGGTCCTCGGCGAGGACGGCGCGAGGCGCGCCTTCGGAGCCGTGCTCACCGACAACGGGAGCGAGTTCGCCGACGAGGGCGCCATCGCGGCGCTGCTCGGCGAGCGGGACGGCGAGACCAGGCTCTTCTACTGCGACCCCCGGCAGAGCCAGCAGAAGGGCGCGTGCGAGAAGAACCACGTCGAGATCAGGAAGCTGCTGCCCAAGGGCGCCGGGGCCAGGTTCGACCGGCTGACGGCGGCGGACTGCGCGCTGCTCATGTCGCAGGTGAACTCCGAGCCGAGGGGGGCGCTCGGGTTCCTGACGCCGGCGCGCGTGCTGCGGATGGCCCTCGGGGAGGACGCCTCCGCCCTCATGGACGCGTTCGGGATAGAGGAGCTGGCGCCCGGCGAGCTCGACCTCACGCCCGGCTGCATCGACAGGGCCAGGGCCGCGAGGGGCGAGGGGCCGCTGGCGGGATAGGCGGCGTGCCGGGACATGGGCCGGAGGGCCCGTTGCGCTGAGTCCGGAACGGCTGCGCGGCGGGCTGGCGGAGCATGCGTCGGCGGCATGGGGGCACCGGCCTCCATGGCCTCTCCACCTGCGGAAACGAGGTGATGGCCAGGTGCCGGGAGCTATCTCCGCGTTGCGCTAGCTGCGGAAACGCGTGTTCCGTTCAGGCTGTTGCGTTGAGATTGAAAATCAACCACGCTTGGCCGTGCTTGGCGCTGCAGTGGGGCTTGAGGTGCCAAAAAACGGCTTCCGACCAGCGTGGTTGATCAACTCAATTGTTCAAAAAAGGTATTCATAAGCGACTTGGCAATGAATTTAAAAATCTTTGGGTGGTGCTGTGGGCCACTGGTATGCATTTTGCGACCACAGCCTTGTGCCCGTTGACCTGCGGCTTGGCTCAGCTTGTCCCCACGGCACCGTATCTTGTCAACAGATCCGTCAAGCTTTTGGTCAGCATTTGGTTGGAATGCGCATGAAACGTCGTGTGAGTATGGGCATATGTGGAGGTCATGAGGTTGTAACTGCAAATTCTTGCAGCCTGGGAGGTTGAAAGATATTATTACCAAGTCTTTTCCTGCTTCAGGCGCACCTTCACGACCTGAAGCCACATTTGCCCAGAGGAGGTGACAATATGAAGGCTTATGAACTGCTGTTCTTTGTTGACCCGTCGCTCGACCCCGAGACTCGTCTCGCTGTTATGAAGCGTATCGATACCACGATCGCTGAGGGCGCTGGCAAGGTCGACTCCGTTGACGAGTGGGGCAAGCGCAAGCTCGCCTACGAGATCAACGACCTCACCGATGGTGACTACACCCTCATCAACTTCCACGCAGATCCTACCCAGATCGCCGAGCTTGATCGCGTCCTGCGCATCACCGACGCTGTGGTCCGCCACATGATCGTCCGTCGCGACGACCAGGAGTAAGACTGTCGTTTTGGACTGGGCTTGTGCCCCAAGAGGAAGTAGTGAGTTATGAGCATCAATCGAGTGAACATCACCGGTAACCTCACGCGTGATCCCGAGCTGCGCGCCACCGCCGGCGGAACCCAGGTTCTGTCCTTTGGCGTCGCCGTGAACGATCGTCGCCGCAACCCGCAGACTGGCGAGTGGGAGGACTATCCCAACTTTGTCGACTGCACTATGTTCGGCACGCGCGCCGAGGCCGTGAGCCGTTTCCTGGCAAAGGGAAACAAGGTCGCGATCGAGGGCAAGCTGCGCTACAGCTCTTGGGAGCGCGATGGTCAGCGCCGGAGCAAGCTTGAGGTCATCGTCGATGAGATCGAGTTTATGAGCTCCCGTGGTGGCCAGGGTGGCTACGATCAGGGCGGTTACGCCCCCGCAGCTCCCGCGCCCGCAGCACGTCCTGCCGCACCGGTGGCTACGCCGCCCGCGGTCGACGTCTACGATGAGGACATCCCGTTCTAAGGGTTGTTCACCTATTTTTGAGTGAGAGGCGGCTTCGGTTCGCCGAAGTTGCCAAACGAAAGGTATTTTGACATGGCTAATGATTTTTCTGCACGTCAGCCGCGTCGTAAGTACTGCCAGTTCTGCAAGGAGAACACTGAGTTCATCGACTATAAGGACACTCAGCTTCTCCGTAAGTACATGACCGACCGTGGCAAGATCAAGCCCCGTCGCGTCACTGGCGCTTGCACGCAGCATCAGCATGACATCGCCAACGCCATCAAGCGCGCCCGCGAGATGGCTCTCCTGCCGTACACCGTCCCCGTGGTTTCCTCTCGTGGCAACCGCGACCGCGGCTAAGAAGGGAGACGCATCATGAAGGTTATTCTTCTCGATGAGATCAAGGGCAAGGGCGGCGAGGGTGACGTCGTAGAGGTCGCTCAGGGTTACGCTGAGAACTTCCTGTTCCCCAAGAAGCTCGCTGTTGCCGCCACCAAGGGCAACCTCAAGCAGCTTGACGAGCGTCGCAACAACATCGCCAAGCGCGAGGCCGTCCGTTTGGCTACCGCCAACGAGACCAAGGCTGCCCTCGAGGGCAAGCAGGTCACCGTTGACGTCAAGGTCGGCGACGAGGGCATCCTCTTTGGCTCCGTTACCGCCGCTATGATCGCTGACGCCATCAAGGCTCAGCTCGGTATGGACATCGACCGCAAGCGCGTCGAGCTCGGTAAGCCCATCAAGGTTGCCGGTGCCCACACCGTTGCCATCTCGCTGTACCGCGAGATCAAGGCCGAGGTTGTCGTTCTCGTCGGCGTTACCGCCGAGGAGCTCGCTGCCGAGGCTGAGGTCGAGGAGGCCGCTGAGGTCGCCGAGGCCGAGACCGCCGAGGTCGAGACTGAGGCTGCTGCCGAGTAGCATTTGCTGCAACGCAACAATCTTGTTCTAAGAAGGGCGCTCTGGGAAACCAGGGCGCCCTTTTGTTTTTTTGCGCTGAGTGAGTGTCATGGTGAACGTTGCGTCGAAGTCCTATACACAGGACCGTTCATCCGTTTGGTTCGGTGATGATTGGCGGCGCGCGGCGCGTTTTGGGACCGTGGCTGATACTATGGATGCTCGCAAGCGACATGAATGAGGATGCTCATGGCATACGACGATAGGGAGACCGGGCTGACGGTTGAGGACCGCGGCTCAAAGTTGGGTCTTCCCCAAAACCAAGATGCAGAGGCCAATGTACTGGCCGCTATGCTGCTATCGCCCGAGGTGGTCGAAGAGGCCCAGGTCGAGCTGCAGCCCGATGACTTCTACCGGCCCATTCATAAGACCATCTATACCGCGATGGTCGATATGTACAACAGCCGCATTCCCATCGACTCCATCTCGCTGATCGATTACCTGCGAAGCATCAACAAGCTTGATGCCGTGGGCGGCGAGGCCTACATTTTGGAGTTGATGGGTCAGACCCTGTCGCTCGTCAACTGGCAGCACCATGCCGCCATCGTTCGCCGCGATTCGATGCTGCGTGAGCTGATCGGCGCCACCAACGAGATCAACGCGCTGGCCTATAACGCTCCCACCGATACCAAAGAGGTCGTGGAGCTGGCCGAGAGCAAGCTGCTCAAGGTCACGGCGCGCGAGGTCAAGTCGAGCTACAAGACGCTGACCGAGTTTATGGTCGAGGCCTATAACGAGGCCGAGGAAGTGTGCCAGGCAGGCGGCCAGGCTGCGGGCGTGCCCACGGGCTTCCCGTCGCTCGACCGCATGCTCATGGGTTTTCGCGAGGGCCAGCTCATCATCATCGGCGCCCGCCCTGCTGTGGGTAAGACGTCGTTCGCCCTGAATCTGGCGCTCAACGCTGCCGCTGCCGGTTATACCGTCGGCTTCTTCTCGCTGGAGATGTCGGGCAAGGAAATTGCCCAGCGTCTGATTTGCGCCTACGCCATGATCTCGATCAGTGACTTCCGCATGGGCCGCATTAGCCCCGAGCAGTGGGCAAATATCAACGAGGCCACGCAGACCTTGTCCAAGCTCGATATTCTGATTGACGATACGCCCGGCACCACAGTGACCGAGATTCGCGCCAAGAGCCGCCGCATGCTCCACAACAAGGAGAAAGCTATCATCATCCTGGACTACCTGCAGCTGGTGAGTCCTCCGCCGGGACGCCGCTCCGAGAGCCGTACCGTCGAGGTCTCCGAGATGTCGCGTGGTCTGAAGATCATGGCCAAGGAGCTCAAGATCCCGCTCATCGCGCTGTCGCAGCTCTCGCGTCAGGTCGAATCCCGTACCGGCAAGCGCCCGCAGCTTTCCGACCTTCGTGAATCGGGCTCCATCGAGCAGGACGCCGATATCGTTATGTTCTTGGACCGCTCCGCCGACGAGGCCGAAGCCTCGCGCGACGATCGACCCGACGAGGGCGTCACGCGTATTGTCGTGGCCAAGAACCGTTCGGGCCCGATCGGCGACGTCGACCTGATGTTCCTGCCGGCATCCACGAAGTTCTATGAGCTTGATGGGGCGCATGCCGAGGAGTAGGACAGGCACCCGTTGCACGGGTATACTGGGAATGTTTTGTGCTTCTGCGTGCCGGCGTGGCGCGTAGACAGTCCATGAATGTAAGGAGTAAACATGCCGTCAACCGTTTTGGTCGGTGCCCAGTGGGGCGATGAGGGCAAGGGTAAGATTTGCGACCTGGTCGCCGGCGACTTCGATGCCGTCGTGCGCTACTCGGGCGGCAACAACGCCGGTCACACCATCGTCGTCAACGGCAAGAAGTACGGCCTGCACCAGGTGCCCTCCGGCATCATGTATTCCGACCACGTGTCGGTGATCGGTAACGGCTGCGTCATCAACCCCAAGGTTGTCCTTGAGGAGATCGACATGTTCGAGGCCGACGGCATCACCACCAAGAACCTCAAGATTAGCGGCAACGCGCATGTCATCATGCCGTACCACATCGATCTGGATGGCGCCTTTGAGCAGAAGCTCGGCAAGAAGAACATCGGTACCACCAAGCGCGGTATCGGTCCGTGCTATCAGGACAAGATGGCCCGCATCGGCCTGCGCATGCAGGACATGCTGGACGAGGCACTGTTCCGCGACAAGCTGGAGACCGCTCTCGCCCGCGTGAACCCTGAGCTCGAGCTCATCTACAACCTGCCCACCTACACCGTGGACCAGATTTGCGACGAGTACCTGCCGATGGCCGAGCGCCTGCGCCCCTACATCACCGAGACGAGCCTGCTGCTCAACAACATGATCGATGAGGGCAAGGACCTGCTGTTTGAGGGCGCCCAGGCGACGCTGCTCGACATCGACCACGGCACCTATCCGTACGTGACGTCTTCTAACTGCACCGCCGGCGGCGCCATCACCGGTTCCGGCGTGGGCATGAAGAACGTCGACCGCGTGCTGGGCGTCATGAAGGCCTACATCACCCGCGTCGGTTCGGGCCCCATGCCCACCGAGCTTTCCTATGAGTCCGAGGCCGGCCACACGCTGACCGAGGAGGGCTATGAGTACGGCGTGACCACCGGTCGCCGTCGTCGTTGCGGCTGGTTTGACGGCCCTATCGCCAACTATGCCTCGCGCGTCAACGGCCTCACCGACATCGCCGTGACCAAGCTTGACGTGCTTTCGGCTTTCGACACCATCAAGGTGTGCGTGGCCTACGACGTCGATGGCGAGCGCTACACCAGCGTGCCCGAGCATCAGGTGCGCTTTGAGCATGCCAAGCCCATCTACGAGGAGCTCCCCGGCTGGAAGTGCGACATCACCGGTTGCCGCAGCTTTGATGAGCTGCCGCAGGAGGCTCAGGACTACGTGGCGTTTATCGAGGATCTGGCACACACCCGCGTGACGTTTATTGGCGTTGGCGCTGGTCGCGAGCAGATCATCAACCGATTCTGGAAGTAATCGGGACTATTTGGTTATTGCGATATACCCCTTTGCAGCCCGGACGGGCGGCCGAGGGGTATATTTGCTTGCAAAGGGCTCGTGCGGAGCGGGCCATTCATCCATAGAGGAGGCACCCTTGAAGGCGGACACTCAAACCATCGACATCCTGTTGTTGGGCAGCGGCGGCCGTGAGCATGCTTTGGCAGCTAAGCTCGCAGCATCACCGCGCGCCGGCAAGCTCTACATCGCGCCGGGCAACGGCGGCACCGCGAGCTGCGGCGAGAACGTTGTTCTCGACGACTGCGATCCTGCGGCCGTGGCGGCGTTTGCGCAGAGCCACGGATGCGGACTCGTGGTAATTGGTCCCGAGGCTCCGCTCGTGGCGGGCGTGGCCGACGCCGTGCGCGCGGCGGGTATTCCCTGCTTTGGCCCGGGTGCCGAGGGCGCCCAGATGGAGGGCTCCAAGCTGTTCTCCAAGCAGCTCATGGAGCGTGCGGGCATTCCGACGGCAGCCTATGGTTCGTTTACCGACGAGGCTTCGGCTCTCGCCTACGTGCGCGAGCAGGGCGCTCCGCTGGTCGTGAAGGCCGACGGCCTTGCCGCGGGCAAGGGCGTTATCGTGGCGACCGAACTTGAGCAGGCCGAGGAGGCCGTGCGCGAGTGCTTTGGCGGCACCTTTGGCGATGCCGGCAACACCGTGGTTATCGAGGAGATGCTCGTTGGTCCCGAGTGCTCACTGCTCGCCTTTACCGACGGCAAGACCGTGCGCCCCATGGCCACCTCGCAGGACCACAAGCGCGCCCTCGAGGGCGACAAGGGCCCCAACACCGGCGGCATGGGCGTCTACAGCCCGGTGCCCATCGTGACCGACGAGGAGCACGCCACCATGGTGGCGGTCATGGAGCAGACCGTTGCCGAGCTTGCTGCCGAGGGCATCGACTACCGCGGCTGCCTGTATGGCGGCTTTATGCTCACGCCTGCCGGCCCCAAGGTGCTGGAGTTCAATGCCCGCTTTGGCGACCCCGAGACGCAGGTCGTGCTGCCGCGCCTTAAGAACGACCTGGTTGAGGTCATGCTCGCCTGCGCCAACTGCGAGCTCGATCAGATTGAGCTCGACTGGCGTGACGAGTGGGCCGTGGCCGTTGTCCTGACGAGCGCGGGCTATCCCGGCAGCTACGAGAAGGGCAAGGTCATCACTGGTATTGAGGATGCCGAGGCCATGGAGAACGTGACCGTGTACCACGCGGGCACCGCCGTGGTGGATGGCCAGCTCGTGACCAACGGCGGCCGCGTGCTTGCCGTAACCGCTCTGGGTGACACGTTCGAGAACGCTCGCAACCTTGCCTACGAGGCCTGCGAGAAGATTGATTTTGAAGGCAAGACCCTGCGCCACGACATCGGCCTGCGCGCGCTGCGCGGCCGCGACGCCTGGGATGCCTAAAATCCGAGAGGAATGAGACGGATGGACGAGAAGAACGAAGAGCTCGTGGATGCGCAGATCGTTGAAGAGGACAGCCGCATGTATGGGCACGCCGAGGGCGAGCCTGGTGGCGAGGTCGCTGACGAGCCGGCGCTGGTGTTGGGCGACGACGACCCGCACGATGTCGAGCTGCACGAGAAGATTCTTTCGGAGGAGTGTGCCTGGAAGGGCAAGATCCTCGATGTCCACCGTCTTGAGGTTGAGCTGCCCAACGGTCGCCGCAGCGCCCGCGATATCGTTCGCCATCCGGGTGCGGCGGCCGTTGTGGCGCTGACCGAGAGTGGCAAGATCGTACTGGTGCGTCAGTACCGCACCGCCATCGACCGCGTGACGGTCGAGATTCCCGCCGGCAAGCTCGATCCAGGCGAGGACCCGCTCGATTGCGCCAAGCGCGAACTGCATGAGGAGACGGGCTTTAGGGCTGGTCGTATTCGCTTTTTGACGTCGATTGTCACGTCCTGTGGTTTTTGCGATGAGATCATCCACGTCTACTTGGCTACCAAGCTCGAGTTTGATGCGCCCAACCCCGATGATGACGAGTTTGTCAACGTGGACCTGGTGCCGCTGCACGAGCTGATCGACGCCGTGCTCGACGGCAAGATCGAAGACGCCAAGACCGTCGTGGGCGCCTTGGCCTGCGATAGCATCGCGCACCGCTTGGGCGGGGCCGAGCTCTAGGTTACGCGGTTTTACCAAACCGCGTAACGAGTCGACGCTGCAAACGCCCCTAAGCGGCAATCTGCCTTTCAATCGTCGCTCGCGTACCGAAGTACGCGTCGCTCCTCTTTCAAGGCACCTTGCTCGCTTAGGGACGTTTTCGCTGACGCTGCCAGAACATCGGCGTTATGCTTGTTGGGACGCTTTGTTTTCAGCCTGACCGGTTCAACCGGATTTCTCACGCTATTTATTTCTCTTCGAGGATTGCATGTTTAAAAGGTTTCTCTCGTATTACGAGCCCCAGATGGGGCTTTTTGTTGCCGATACTGTTTGCGCTCTGGTGCTTGCTGCCATTGACCTTGCGTTTCCTATTATTCTGCGCAATTTGACCGGTGGGCTCTTTACTCAGGGTCAGGCTGTCATTATGCAGGCGCTCGGCATGATTGCGGTGGGCTTGGTGCTGATGTATGCCGTCCGCTGCGCCTGCCGCTATTTTGTGAGCTATTGGGGCCACGTGATGGGCGCGCGCATGGAGTCCAAGATGCGCGAGGACCTGTTCGACCAGTATGAGCGCTTCAGCTTTGCGTACTTCGACCGCAACAGCTCGGGCGACATGATGAGCCGCGTGGTCAACGACCTGTTCGATATCTGCGAGGCGGCGCATCACGTGCCCGAGTGGATCATCATCTGCGGCATCGAGATTATCGGCTCGTTTGTGATCCTCTTTACCATCGCCCCGGTGCTGGCGCTTGCCATGGCTGTGGTGACAGCAGCATTTGCGGTCATCATGTTTTGGCAGAACATGCGCATGCGCGAGGTCTTTAGCGACAGCCGCAAAAAGATCAGCGGCATCAATGCGCAGCTGCAGGATTCGCTGGCGGGCATGCGCGTGGTCAAGAGCTTTGCCAATGAGGAGACCGAACGCTTCAAGTTCCGCGCCTCCAACAATCGCTATCTTTCGTCCAAGGAGAACATGTATCACGCCATGGGCGTCTATACTGCGACGTATGGCCTGCTCTCGGGTGTGCTCTATGTGATCGTGGTACTGCTGGGCGGCTGGCTGGTCGCCCAGGGACAGCTGCAGGCGGTCGATATGGCGACCTTTGCGCTCTATATTTCGCTGTTCTGCACGCCGCTCGAGACACTCGTCAATTCGGCCGAAACGTATCAGAAGGCCATCGCCGGCTTTAAGCGCATGGACGAGGTACTCTCGACCGCGCCGGATATCCAGGACAAGCCGGGCGCCACGGATCTGCAGGTGACCGCCGGCGCCGTGGATTATCACGACGTGTGCTTTAACTACGAGGACGTTGAGCTGGGCGAGGGCGATGCCGAAGAGCGTCCCGTTATCGACCATATGAATCTGTCCATCAAGCCCGGGCAGACCATCGCTTTGGTTGGTCCTTCGGGCGGTGGCAAGTCCACGACCTGTTCGCTGCTGCCGCGCTTTTATGACGTGGCTGCCGGATCCATTAGCATCGACGGCCAGGACGTGCGCGATGTGACGCAGCAGAGCCTGCGCCGCGCCATCGGCCTGGTGCAGCAGGATGTCTATCTATTTGACGGTACGATTGGCGAGAACATCGCCTATGGCAAGCCGGGCGCTACGGCTGAAGAGATCGCCGAGGCCGCCCGTCGCGCCAACATCGATGCCTTTATCGAGTCGCTTCCACAGGGCTATGACACGGTCGTGGGCGAGCGCGGCAGCCGTCTTTCGGGCGGACAGAAGCAGCGTGTTGCCATCGCGCGCGTGTTTCTCAAGAACCCCAAGATCCTTATTTTGGATGAGGCGACGAGTGCTTTGGATAACGAGAGCGAGGAGGCGGTGCAGGAGTCGCTCGAAGAGCTGGCACGCGGCCGCACCACGATTATCATCGCCCACCGTCTTTCGACCATTAAGCATGCCGATGAGATCGCGACCGTTGAGCATGGTCGCGTTGTGGAGCGTGGCACGCACGAGGAGCTTCTCGCCCGTGGCGGCACTTATGCCCGTTACTATCGAATGCAGTTCGAAGGTGCGCGTGCGCACGAGCTCGACTGATTGATATGACAGGAAGTTTATGGCTGACAAGAACCCTTTGACTCCGGAAGAAGTGACGGAGTTATTCTCCGAAATCGATGCATCCGGTGTCTTGGATCCCACGCTTGCCAAAAAGCGCACCGAGCGCATGCGTGAGAAGGAGGCTGCGGCCAAGCGCGGTGACAAAGCGGCGCTAGCGCAGCTGCGCAGCGAGGACCGCGCGAGCCAGGCAAAACATATCGACCCGCTGTCCGAGGACGATCCTTCGGGCTCGCAGGTGAGCCATACCATTACGAAGACCGCGATGGCCGTAGTCATTGGTATTTTGGTGCTGATCGTGGGCATGCAGATCGGCTACGGCGTGATGCGCCGTCTGAATACCGCCAACCTGTCCGAGAGCGTTTCGGTCGATACCGTTTCGACGGCGCTGAAGGGCGGCCTCGAGTGGGGCAACGGCTTTACGCAGTTCCCGCTCGACTTTACCGTCGATGAAGCCGATGAGCGTACGGGCACGGTTGAGGTGACGGTGTTGGACACGTCGTCTGCCAATGAGCTCGAGCTGCTGTCCAACGGGCAGATCCAGGCCGCGGCGCTTGCGACCAACGCCCTGCTCAACGACAAGATTGACCGCGTGGTGTATAACGTTCACGCCTATATCGACGAGGATAGCAACATTCAGCACGATTCCTTTTTTGGCATGTTCCCCGCGCGGGGTCATCAGAGCGCCATTTTGACGTTTGTGTGGACCAAGAGCTCATCCAACGCCACGAGCATCGACTGGAAGATGCGCATCGTAAGCATGGACGACACCATTGCCGAGCGCATTCAAAAACAGGTGAACTCGGTTTCGTCGCTGATCGAGGACCCGGTGGTGAGCCAGACCAAGATTGACGAGGAAAAGGCCGAACGTGACCTGGAGCATCGTCTGCATGGCCGCGAGATTTTCCGCGGCGGCAAGCCCGATCGCTCACCGTCCGATCTGCTGGAACAGGACAAGAAAAAGTAAGACGCCATCATCCCGCGTGAGCCACAAGCCCCGCGGGATGATTTTTCTGGGACGGGGATTAAATAATCATTATGCATAGAAAGTCATAATTATCATTTCGTAAACAATTTGATGAAATTAACGCCATGAGGCATGCTTGCGGTTACAATACCGCGAGGCCTAACTACACACCTTTAAGCCGGTCCTGTGAGACCGGGAAGGAGAATTATGGCGAACAACCATACCGCGGGCGCTGCCGCCCGCACCTTCGCGCCCAGCGAGCTTTGCCAGCATATGCTGGCCAAAACCAGCAAGGGCACCTGCGGTCCCTGTATCCTGTATCTTGAGGATGGGACCATTTTTTATGGACGTGCATGCGGCGCCGAGGGCACCGCGACCGGCGAAGTCTGCTTCAACACCTCGCTCGAGGGCTACTTTGAGGTCATGACCGACCCGAGTTATGCCGGCCAAATTGTAACCATGACCTATCCGCAGATCGGCAATTACGGTATCGACGAGACCGATGTCCAGTCGGCCTTCCCTGGCGACGCCGTGCGCCCTGCGAGCGCTCCGGCTATGCGCGGCATGATCGTTCGCGACATGTGCGCCACGCCTTCTAACTGGCGCTCGGCCGTCAGCGTGCCGGAGTACCTGCGCGCTCACGGCATCGTCGCTATCGAGGGTGTCGACACCCGCGCTCTGGTGCGCCATCTGCGCGACAATGGTTCCAAAATGGGCATTATCTCGACCGAGATCTTCGACGTCGACGAGCTTGCCGAGCGTCTGGCCGCAGCGCCCACGCTGGTAGGCGAGAACCTGGTCAAGACCGTAAGTTGCCCCGCGCCTTACGAGTTTGTGGCCGCCGACCTGCCTGCCACGCATGACTTTGCGCTTGCGGTTGCCGCTCCTGCCCGTCACAAAGTGGTCGCCTACGACTGCGGTGTGAAGCGCGGCATTCTGGAGGGGCTGGTCCGCGCCGGCTGCGACCTTACCGTCGTGCCGTGGGATACTCCCGCCCAGCAGGTGCTCGAGATGAATCCCGATGGCGTCTTTTTGTCCAACGGCCCCGGCGACCCCGACGCCGTGGTGGAGACCTACGAGCAGGTGCAGCAGCTGATCGGCAAGGTGCCGGTCTTTGGTATTTGCCTAGGTCACCAGATGATCAGCTTGGCCTGCGGCGCCCAAATGGAAAAGCTTAAATTCGGTCACCGTGGCGGTAACCAGCCGGTTATGAATCTGGTGAGCCGTCGCGTGGAGATCACCGCGCAAAACCACGGCTTTGGCCTGCTGTTCCCCAGTCTGGGCAAACTGATTCCGGAGCTTTCCGGCGGCGAAACCGAGCATGCGGCCGATGGCGACCTGCGCGCCTGGGTGCGCCGCGGTATCGCGCCGGTCGTGATGAACGAGCGCTTTGGCCGCATTCGCCTGACACATGTGAACCTCAACGACGGCACCGCCGAGGGCATCCAGCTGCTCGACGCCCCGTGCTTCTCGGTCCAATACCACCCCGAGGCTTCGCCCGGCCCCACCGATGCCCACTATCTCTTTACCGCCTTTACGCGACTCATGGACGGCGAGGAGAACTACCTGGACATCGACACCGCGAAGGACCGCCTCGCCGGCTGGAATTTCGCCGAGTCCGAGAACGCTGCGACCGAGGAGAACTAACATGCCTAAACGTACTGACATCAAGCGCATCCTCGTTATTGGTTCGGGCCCCATCGTTATCGGTCAGGCCTGCGAGTTCGACTACTCCGGCGCCCAGGCCTGCAAGGTGCTCAAGGAGGATGGCTTTGAGGTCATCCTGGTCAACTCCAATCCGGCGACCATCATGACCGACCCGGGCTTGGCTGACCGCACCTATGTTGAGCCTATCACCGCCGAGTTTATCGAGCGCGTGATCAAGAAAGAGCACCCGGACGCGCTGCTGCCCACGCTGGGCGGCCAGACCGGTCTGAACGCCGCCGTCGAGCTGGCAAAGGACGGCACGCTCGACAAGTACGGCGTCGAGATGATCGGTTGCGACCTGGCCGCCATCGAGCACGGCGAGGACCGCAAGCTCTTTAACGAGGCCATGGCCGAGATCGGCCTGGAGGTCGCGCGCTCGGGCTACGCCTATAGCGTGGCTGACGCCGAGGCCATCGCCGAGCGCGTGGGCTATCCCTGCGTGCTGCGTCCGAGCTTTACCCTCGGCGGTGCCGGCGGCGGCATCGCGCATACCCATGAGGAGCTCGTCTCTATCGTGAGCCAGGGCCTCGAGCTTTCGCCTGCCCACGAGGTGCTGGTCGAGGAGTCCATCGAGGGCTGGAAAGAGTACGAGATGGAGGTCATGCGCGACCACGCCGGCAACGGCATCATCGTGTGCTCCATCGAGAACCTCGATCCCATGGGCGTGCATACCGGCGACTCCATCACGGTGGCACCGGCGCAGACCCTCTCCGACCTTGAGTATCAGCGCATGCGTGTCGCCTCGCTCGCCATCTTGGAAAAGATCGGCGTCGAGACCGGCGGCTCCAACGTGCAGTTTGCCGTGAACCCCCAGACCGGCCGTCTGATCGTCATCGAGATGAACCCGCGCGTGAGCCGTTCGTCCGCACTGGCCTCCAAGGCCACGGGCTTCCCCATCGCCAAGGCCGCCGCTCGCCTGGCCGTGGGCTACACGCTCGACGAGATCGTCAACGACATCACCAAGGCAACGCCCGCCTGCTTTGAGCCCACAATCGACTACTGCGTCGTCAAGGTGCCGCGCTTTGCCTTCGAGAAGTTTAAGGGCACTGATCCTACGCTCACCACGCGCATGAAGGCCGTGGGCGAGATTATGGCGATCGGCCGCACCTTTGAGGAGGCCTTCGGCAAGGCCATGCGCTCACTGGAGGACGGGCATCAGGGCATTTGTGCCGGTGGCAAGGAGGGTGCCGACAAGCTGAGCGACGATGAGCTCGCTCAGGCCGTGGCAACCCCGACCGAGCACCGCATCTTCTTTGTGGTCGAGGCCCTGCGCCGTGGCTGGGACATCGCCCGCATCCACGCCATCTGCGGTATCGATCCGTGGTACCTCAACCGCATCAACGACATGGTGCAGGTCCAGGAGAGCATCCGCGGCCTGCGTGTGGAGGATATCGACGCCGACGCGATGCGCCTGCTCAAGCAGTATGGTACGAGCGACGCCGAGATCGCCGCGTTGACCGGCTCGGACGAGCGCTTTGTGCGCGCCTATCGCAAGGGTCTGGGCGTGGTTCCCAGCATGAAGACGGTCGATACCTGCGCTGCGGAGTTCTCGAGCGCCACGGAGTACCACTACAAGACGTACGAGAACATCTACCGCACGAGCCCGGACGCCAAAAAGTGCGTGGCTCCCGACGAGACCACGCCGGCGGACAAGCCCAAGGCGATGATCCTGGGCGCCGGCCCCAACCGTATCGGCCAGGGCATCGAGTTCGATTACTGCTGCGTGCACGCGAGCTACGCGCTGGCGGCCCGCGGCTTTGAGACCATCATGGTCAACTGCAACCCCGAGACCGTCTCGACTGACTACGACACCTCGGACCGCTTGTACTTTGAGCCGCTCACCTACGAGGACGTCATGGATGTCATCGATGTTGAGCGTCCCGACGGCGTCGTGGTGACGCTCGGTGGCCAGACCCCGCTTAAGCTGGCGCGCATGCTCGAGGAGAGCGGCGTGAACATTATGGGCACCAAGCCCGATGCCATCGACTTTGCCGAGGACCGCGAGCGCTTCGCCGCTCTGCTCGACAAGCTGGGCATCATGTACCCGCCGGCGGGCCAGGCCACCTCGTTTGAGGAGGCCGAGGCCGTGGCCGCGCACATCGGCTATCCGCTTCTGGTGCGTCCGAGCTATGTGTTGGGCGGCCGCGGCATGATGATCGCCTACGATGCCGAGCATCTGCGCGATTACATGGCAGAGGCTGCGCGCATTAGCCCCGACTACCCGGTGTACCTCGATCGCTTCCTGGAGGGTGCGATTGAGTCCGATGTCGATGCCCTGTGCGACGGCGAAGAGGTCTACATCGGCGGCATCCTGGAGCATATTGAGGAGGCCGGTATTCACTCCGGCGACTCTGCGACCTGCATCCCTCCGTTTAGCTTTAGCGAGAGCCTGCAGGCGAAGCTCCGCGAGACCACGCGCCGCATCGCGATGGCGCTGGGCGTACGCGGCCTGGTCAACGTGCAGTATGCCATCAAGGGCGAGACCGTCTACGTGATCGAGGCCAACCCGCGTGCCAGCCGTACCGTGCCGTTTATCTCCAAGGCCACCGGCGTGCCGCTGGCCAAGTGCGCGGCGCGTATCATGGCGGGCGATTCCATCGCGAGCTTGGGCCTGCCGAGCGATGAGCGTCAGCTGGACTGGTTCTGCATGAAGGAAGCCGTTATGCCCTGGGGCCGTTTCCCGGGCGCCGACGTTATCCTGGGGCCCGAGATGAAGTCGACGGGCGAGGTCATGGGTATCGCCAAGAGCTATCCCGAGGCATACGCCAAGACGCAGCTGGCGATCGACTACAAGCTGCCCGACCCGAGCGCCGGCAAGGTGTTCATTAGCGTGTGCGACCGCGACAAGCGTCATATCCTTTCGGTTGCGCGCATCCTTCGCTACCTGGGCTTTGATATCTGCTCCACCGAGGGTACGGCGCGCGTGCTGCGCGGCGGCAACGTGACCTGCGAGGTCGTGGAGAAGATTAGCGGCCCGCACGACGGCGAGCGTCCCAACATCGGTGACCTCATCGCCGATGGCAAGATTGCGGTAATCATCAACACGCCGTACGGCCCGGGTTCGCGTGGCGACGGCTACCTGCTACGTACCGAGGCCGTGCGCCGCGGCGTGACCTGCGTGACGGCGATGTCTGCGGCCAACACGTACGTGAGTGCCATCGAGGCCGTGCGCGAGGACCAGCAGGGTCACGGCAGCGCCAACGACATGGGCATGGACGTCATCGCCCTGCAGGACCTGCCGCAGCATACGGTGTAGGTTGAACTGGCCGGCCGGGGCGGAGGGGGCTGAGTTTCCCCCTTCGCTCCGGCTGCAAGCAGAGTCGCTCAGTGGGAAACTCAGCCCCCTCCGCCCCGGCCTACGGTGACTCGGCTGCACCGTGTGCTGCCGAAGGGGCTTTGCGCGATGACTAGGGCTGAAAAAGAAAGTGAGTGTGGGCTCCGCCGTTCGTTCGAACGGCGGAGCCCACGTTTTGGATTTATTGGGCTGTGGCGGTGAAGGTTGTTTTGTCGGCGGCGATGTGCACGTGCAACTTTGCCTGACCGTCGCAGCTGATGAGCACGCCTACCTCGAACGGGGTTCCCGTCTTGTCGTAAGTCGAACGCACGATGCGCATCGCCGCCTTACCGGTGTTCTGTCCCAAAAGGCGCGCCTCATGCTTGTCGAGGTTGACCGTCTCGTAGACGGCATCGACGCTTGCGGGCAGGATGCCGGTCTTTTCCGCGATGTAGGCGTAGAGCGAGCCATCCACGTCTTTGCGTGTGAGCTCGGGGCAAAGTGACACGGGGATATAGACGTAGTTGAGCTCCATGGGTTTGTCGTTGGCGAGACGCAGGCGGCGAATCTCCCAGACGGGTGTCCCTTCGGGCACTTTGAGCCCGGAGGCGATGCCGCGGACGGCCGGTATGCTTGAAAAGGCGAGAATCTGTGAGCTCGGAACCCGTCCCGCTTCGCGCATCCGCGCGCTGAAATTCAGGGCCAGGTCGATGCCGGGCGCTGAGGTTTGGGGCTTGATGAACGTGCCCTGCCCGCGTTTGCGCACCACGCGCCCCTCGATGACGAGATCTTGGAAGCAACGGCGCACGGTCGCGCGCGATAACTCCAGCCGCTCACAGATTTCGAGCTCGCGTGGCAGCGGCGTCTTGGTGTCGAACGCCTGGCTGGCGATAAGCAGGGCGATTCGATGTTTAAGTTGGACATAGAGCGGCGTATCACCGCTGCGATCGAAGGGTTCGGAGGCGAGAAACGAGATCATGTCCATGGGGTACCTCCATGTCGTGAGCATACGTGACATGGTCTGACACTGCGGGACAAACCGGTGATGTCAGGCCCGATTCTTGTCGGTATGTATGGTACATAAGGAACATAAAACATTTACCAGGCAATCTACCTGCTATTTTAAAAATAATTGGAAGAAAAAATAATTTAGGCACAAAAATAGTTGCTACCGTTAACCGATGAATAGTTGCCGTTCACAACTATTTTCTTGTACCGAACATGCCCCGGCGCAACAATAATCTCGGCAAAAAGCAAAGCCGTGCGACACACGGCAGGTCGAGAGGAGACCGCATGCGGTATCTGGTAATGGTCAGTCACGGAACGCTCGCTCCCGGACTGCACAGTGTCCTCAAGATGCTCGGCAATGACGCCCCGAACATCTTGTCGACGAGTCTCGTGGACGGCATGGGCGCTGACGAATATGTCGAGAACGTCAAGGCGATGGTCGCTCCCGTTACCGCCGATGACGAGGTTGTCCTGCTCGGTGACATCCTGGGCGGATCGCCGCTCACCAATGCTATGAACACGATGGCCGAGAAGGGCTTGCTCGCCCACACCATTGCCTTCGGCGGTATGAATCTGCCCATGGCTATGACCGCCATGATGGGGCTTGCCACCATGGACCTGGATTCTCTCAAGCAGATGATGCTGCAGGAGGGCAAGAACGGTATGTCCGAGCTTGTGGTCCCGACCGATGACGCCGACGACGAGGACGACGACATCTAGGCCGCACCAAGGTTTCATCTAGCTGCAAACGTTAGGAAGAAGAGGCCGCGACCGCGGGCCTCATGAAGGAAAGGGGAGAACGTATGATTTCGTTCATCCGTATTGACGACCGTATGATCCATGGACAGACCGTTACCCGTTGGGCCCTCGAGTATCCCTGCGACGGTCTTATCGCCGTCAACGACGCCGCGGCGTCCAACCCCGTGCTCAAGGAGGCCTACAAGAGTGCCTCGGGCAAGAAGACGTTCGTGTGGACCAAGGAGCACTTCAAGGAGGTCTCCGAGAAGGTTCTCAAGTCCAACACCAAGTACTTCCTGATCACCAAGAACCCGCTCGACATGAAGGAACTTCTCGTCGATTTTGGCTTTAAGCCCGGCATGGACCGCATCATCGTCGGTCCCTGCAACGATCGTCCCGGCACCACCAAGCTCGGCAACAACCAGTCGATCACGCAGGAAGAGGCCCAGGCGCTCGAGGATCTCACCAACGCCGGCTACACGGTCGAGTTCGCCCTTATCAAGGAGAAGTCCATCGGTGAGTGGCCCAAGTTCCGCGGTCAGTTTGGCTTCTAGTTAGGCGCCAGCCGCATTTTGGTACCTACAGCCCTGGGGGAAAGGGCTGAGGAATAGAGAAAGGGGAAAGCATGGCAATCAATGCATTCCAAGCCGCGCTGTTCGGCCTGTTCGCCTGCCTGGCATCACTGCCTGGCATGGGTGGCACGACGATCGGCAACTACACTCTGGGTCGTCCTCTGGTCGCCGGCCTCATCGTCGGCATCATCATGGGCGATATGCAGACGGGCATCCTCGTCGGCGCTGCCATCCAGGTTGTCTACATCGCTCTCGTGACCCCCGGCGGAACCGTCTCCGCCGACGTCCGCGCCGTGTCCTATATCGGCATCCCGCTGGCGATCCTCGCCATCAAGAACTCGGGCATCGATCCCGCCTCCGCTGAGGCTGCCGGCATGGCCGCATCCCTCGGTGCCGCCGTCGGCACGCTCGGCACTGTGCTCTTCTATGGCACCGCCACCATTAACCTGGTGTGGCAGGGCATGGGCTGGAAGTGGCTCGAGAAGGGCGACCTCCACAAGCTCTACCTGGTCAACAACGTTCTGCCTTGGATCGGTCACATCGTCTGCTCGTTCCTCCCGACGTTCATCATCACCATGGGCGGCACCGCCATGGTCGACCTTATGAAGACCTACATGCCCATGGACGGCATCGCGATGAAGACGCTGTTCACCGTCGGCTCGCTGCTGCCTACCGTCGGTATCGCCATCCTGCTCAAGCAGGTCATCTCCAAGACGACGGACTTCCTCACGTTCTTCTTCGGCTTCACCCTGTCCGCTGTCATGGGATGCAACCTGATTGCCGCCGCCGGCATCGGCTGCTTCTTCGCCCTGATCAACTATGAGATCGCTTCGCTCAAGATCGACCTCGCAAACGCTCCCAAGGCAGCTATCGCCTCGGGCTCCGATGATGAGGAAGAGGAGGACATCTAATGGCAGAGAAGAAGAAACTCTCTAAGAAAACGCTTGCCAAGTCGTTCCGCAACTGGTCCTATGGCAACCTGACTTGCTTCTCGCAGGAGCACATGCAGACCTTCGGTTACCTGTGCGCCATGCTTCCGATCGTCGAGGAGCTCTACGACACGCCCGAGGAGCAGAAGCAGGCCCTCCAGACCTACTCCGCGTTCTTCAACACCGAGCCGCAGATCGGCACCATGATTGTCGGCGTCACCGCCGGCCTCGAGGAGGCTCGCGCAAACGGCGAGGCCATCGACGACGACGCCATCAACGGCATCCGCGCCGGCCTCATGGGCCCGCTCGCCGGCCTTGGCGACTCGCTGATCGTCGGTACCCTGATCCCGATCCTGCTCGGTATCGCCCTCGGTCTCTCGACCGGCGGCTCCCCGCTCGGCGCTATCTTCTATATCGTCGTGTGGAACCTGCTCATGTACCTCGGCATGCGCTTTGCCTACAACCAGGGCTATGAGCTCGGCGGCAAGGCGGTTGAGGCACTGGTCGGCCCCAAGGCAAAGGCTCTTCGCGATTCCATCGTGATGGTCGGTACCATGGTCATCGGTGCAGTCGGTGCTACCTGGGTCTCCATCACCTGCAGCCCCAACCTGGTGCTGCCCGGCGGCGGTAAGTTCCAGGACACTCTCGATGGCATCTATCCGCACCTGCTGCCGATGGTCTTCATCATCTTCTGCTGGTACATGATGACCAAGAAGAAGGTCAACCCCATCGTTATGATGCTGATTCTCGTCGTGATCGCATTCGTGGGCGTTGTTATTGGCTTCTTCGACCCGGCACTGAGCTACTAGTCATCATCCCCTGGCCCCCTGTAAGGCCGTGCGGCCTCAACCGCACGGCCTTCTGATTTTGCGCCGCCCTTCAAGGGCAATATGGCCAGCGACCTCCATCGCCTACACGACACCCGCTATATTGCTCTTGAAAGATGACGTATTCGAAAAACGATGTTCTTGCACATGATGCACGCTTTGCACGAGGAGGACCCATATGCACGAGAAACACGGACACGACCTTTCGCGCGACGACTTGATCCGCGAGGCAAAGATGCAGACCGATGCTATTCAGCGGCTCAACGTTTGGCTGCGTCTGGGCTATTCGCTCGTGGCTATTGGCTTTTTGGTGGGGATGTGGGGTATGCAGGGCGGCCCCGGCTGGGGCGTCCCCGCGGGCATCGTATGCTTGGTGGTGGGCACTCCGCTTTCGATTGTGCTTAAGGTTGGCACGACCAACGCCAAAAAGAATGTTGAGCGTATGCTCGAGGCCGCGGGTATCGACGTTGAGGAGCTTATGCGACGCAAGAAGGACGAGCAATAGACTTCCGCGTTGGGGTATCATAAATAATTGTTGCGAATGTTAACTAATGTACGGCAAATGACGGTTTTATGGCCCTTCTAGAGTTGCAAAGGACAATATCCCCAGTGGATTACGATGACGTCGCTCGAAAACTGATTGTGTACTCACGTTCCCTTGCCAAGGGATCCTTGAGTGCTGCCGGCGGCGCCAGTGTGGGCGAGGCACCGGTTTTACAGTATCTATCGGGTATTGACGGTGATGTTATTCCCTCCGAGATTGCCAAGAAGCTGAAATTCTCCCGTGCGCGCATGTCGCATATCTTGGATTCACTCGAGAGCAAGGGTTACGTTCAGCGCAGGACCGATCCAAACGATCGTCGGCGTGTGCTGGTGAGCATTACCGAGGAAGGCCGTGATTTCGCGGCGAAAAAAAATGCCGAGAGTGTGGCATCGCTCTCGAAGCAGCTCTCAGCGCTCGGCGAACACGATGCTCAGGAGCTCGTGCGCATCCTGAATAAAGCCTACAGCCTTACCTATGATGCCGACGACTACCTGGACAATCTATAAGGATGAAGGCAGACATTTAGGTGCATCTTGAAATGCACCCGGGACAGTTGTGCCCATTGACTACCGTCAGCATCTCATTCCAAACCAAATCAGCCAACGTACGGCATAGCAATCTCCGGTAGGTCGCAGGGCGGCGGTCGAGCTTTTCTCTCGGGAAACTTCGCGAAGCCCAGTTCCCGAGGGAAAGGTATGGTCTGTGTAATACCAGATAAACAGTACATTTTTGCTAGATTGGTATTTGACTGAAGAACCAATTGGTATGGCTTATTAAGCCCACCTTGCCGTTGACGCTCATTTTACTGCCGCTGGTGGACTTCCGAACTTGGTTGCGCAAGTGCTCCCATATATTGATATGACCAAGTAGGTGGCTATCTGGTTACTACCAGTTGGCCCCTTGGTAACGGGTGGCCCCATTGTGCGGAATGTACCGAACATCCCCGTTTGATACGTTTTCCCATGCTGCCGGGGGGCGTCCTCGGCACCTCAGCATCTCGGAAGAAAGGAGACCAGGTGCGCAGGAATTCCATTTTTACGAAACGGTGGGTGAAGGGAAGCGCGGTCCTCGTTGCCACTGCAGCGACGCTCGTGTTTGCCAATCCCCAACAGGCGATTGCCACGCCACTCAAGGGCGTCGACTCAGCGACCGTGTCACAGTCTGCCTCGAATGTCGTCGACATCGATTTCGCTGACGGCATCAAGGGCCGTATTACGTTCCTCGAGGACGGTATTTTCCGTTATAACGTCGACCCCAAGGGTGAGTTTTCCGATTACGCCACACCGCGCAGTAAGTCCCACACGGCTAAAATCCAGGCTCAGCCCGATACCTCGGACACCTACAGCAAGCCGAGTGCGACGGTTGCCGACAAGGGCGACACTATCGAGATCACCGGCGGAAAGGCGACCGTGATCCTGGACAAGGCGACCGGCAAGATGAGTATCAAGTCAGGCGACCGTGTCGTGGTTTCCGAGTCCGCGTCCCTCGACCTTGATAAGAAGGGTACCGTCCAGACGCTCGCCAAGGAGAAGTCCGAGAACTTCTTTGGCGGCGGCACCCAGAACGGACGCTTCCTGCACACCAACCAGACCATCGCCATCTCCAACACGAACAACTGGACCGATGGCGGCGTTGCCTCGCCCAACCCGTTTTATTGGACGAGTGACGGCTACGGCGTACTCCGAAACACGTTTGCAGAGGGTTCCTACGACTTCGGTTCCACGGACTCATCGACGGTCACGACTTTGCACAGCGAGAATGAGTTTGATGCCTACTACTTCGTGGCGACCAACGAGGGCGCTTCGAACGTGGCAACCGAGATGCTGCAGGACTACTACAAGGTGACCGGTAACCCGGTACTGCTGCCCGAGTACGGGTTCTACCTTGGTCATCTTAATGCCTATAACCGTGATGGCTGGTCAACGACCTCGGGTCAAAAGAAGTGGGAGACCAAGGGCAGCAAGTCCTCGAGCGAGAAGGGCGACGTTAAGTACGAGTCTGGCATGTCGACGGGCTACAAGCTCGACGGCACACTTGCGGCCGAGACGCTCAACGGTGAGGGCCCTACGGTTGATACCGAGAACATGAAAGCGACCGATTTCGACCGCCAGTTCTCTGCTCGTCAGGTTATCGATGACTACGAGGACAACGACATGCCGCTCGGCTGGTTCCTGCCGAACGACGGTTACGGCGCCGGCTATGGCCAGAACGGTTACTACAAGACCGGCGGCGTCAACTCCGACGGAGCGAGCTCGGCCGACCGTCTTAACGCTGTGCGTGCCAATGTCGACAACCTTAAGAAGTTCACCGAGTATGCCAACTCCAAGGGTGTGAGCACGGGCTTGTGGACCCAGTCCAACCTTGAGCCCGACAGCAACCCTGAGACCCCGTGGCATCTGCTTCGCGACTTCGACGCCGAGGTCAAGACGGGAGGCATCACTACCCTTAAGACCGACGTTGCCTGGGTTGGATCTGGCTACTCCTTTGGTCTTAATGGCATCAAGACAGCTTATGACACGGTGACGACCGGCGCTAACAAGCGCCCCAACATCATCACGCTCGATGGTTGGGCCGGCACGCAGCGCTTTGGTGGCATTTGGACCGGCGACCAGTATGGCGGTAACTGGGAGTACATTCGCTTCCATATCCCCACGTATATCGGTCAGAGTCTTTCGGGCAACCCCAACATCGGCTCCGACATGGATGGCATCTTTGGCGGCGACCCCATCATCTCTGCGCGTGACTACCAGTGGAAGACGTTCACGCCCTCTATGCTTGACATGGACGGTTGGGGCACCTACCGTAAATCGCCCATGACGCACGGCGATCCCTACACAGGCATCTCGCGCTTCTACCTCAAGCTCAAGGCGCAGCTCATGCCCTATATCTACACGAGCGCGGCCTCGGCGGCCAACATCGACACGGGTAACGGCGATGCCGGCCTGCCCATGATCCGCGCCATGCTGCTTTCCGACAACTCCGAGTACGCCGCAAGCACTTCGACGCAGTACCAGTATATGTTCGGTGAGAACTTCCTAGTGGCACCGGTGTATCAGGATACCCAGGCAGACGAGAACGGCAACGACATTCGCAATGGGATTTACCTCCCCAACTACGGCACCGACGAGAATCCCACCATCTGGATCGATTACTTCTCGGGTAAGCAGTATCGCGGCGGCCAGGTTCTCAACAACTACGAGGCTCCGCTTTGGAAGCTGCCGCTGTTTGTGAAGGCCAACGCTATCGTGCCGATGTACGCCGAGAACAACAACCCCGAGGCCGTGAGCGACACCAACACCAAGGGTACCGACCGCAGCCAGCGTATCGTCGAGTTCTTCGCCACCGAGGGCGACGGCACCTTTACGCAGTACGAGGACGACGGCTCCTCAATCGAGAACAACACGACTGAGGACGATTCCTACGGCACGATCGACAATATCTCCTACGGTGAGCATGTGAGCACCGTCTACAGCTCCAAGGCCGCAGGCGGCACCGCGACCTTTACCGCCGAGGCCTCGCAGGGCGGCTACAACGGCTACGACTCCAACCGCACCACGACCTTCGTGGCCAATGTGTCCGCCAAGCCCACGAGCGTTGTCGCCAAGAACGGCGGATCCGCACTCAACGTGGTTGAGGTCGACTCGCAGGAGACCTTTGACGCCGCGACCCCCGAGGCCGGCCAGGCGGTCTACTTCTACAGCGAGACCCCCAACCTCAACCACTACGGCAGCGATGCGGACGGCACCGAGGCCGAGCAGGGCGAGAGCTTCAACAACACCAAGATCACCACGAACCCCAAGGTCTACGTCAAGTTCGCGAAGACCGATGTTGCTGCAGCGGCGCAGACGCTTGAGCTGGGCGGTTTCGTGAACGCCAACGCCACGCTCACAGCCGATCGCCTCAACGAGAACCTCTCCGCACCCACGAACCTTGCTGCCCCCGAGGACGCCACGACCCCAACGAGCATCAAGCTCACCTGGGGAAAGGTCGATGGTGCTACCTCCTACGACCTTAAGGTCGACGGCACTGTGTTTGCCGTGGGTGATGCGGCCGAGTTCACGCACACCGACCTCGCCTACAATAGCAAGCACACCTACCAGATTCGTTCGCGCAACGCCGAAGGTTACTCCGCCTGGAGCGATGTGCTCGAGGCGAACTCCGCACTCGATCCGTGGCGGAACGTCCCCGACGCCGAGGAAATCACCTGGGAGGGCTCACTTTACGGCAGCCATAAGGCCGAGCTCGCCTTCGACCATGAGTTCCAGTCGGGCGACGGCGGTTTCCACTCCGGTGGCAACGATCTGGGCAAGGCGCTTACCGTTGACTATGGACGCGCTTACAAGCTCGATAAGCTCGAGTACTATCCGCGCGATGACGCCGGCAACGGCACCGTGACCAAGATGCGTGTTGAGACGAGTCTCGATGGCGTCCACTGGACGAGCCAGGAGGTCGATTGGGCACGTTCCGCTGATTGTAAGACGGTAGCGTTTGACGGCACCGTGGCCGCCCGTTACGTGCGCATGACACCGCTCGCCTCGGTCGGCAATTTCTTCTCCGCGTCCGAGATTGCCATCTACAAGACCGACGGCACGGATGGCTTCGCCGTGGGCTCCAACCTCAACAAGGCCACGATCTCCGACGGAGACTACTCCAACATGAAGAACTATCTGGGCCTCGAGAATCGCGAGCCCGATACCCCGACGTTCGGTTCGCAGATCCGCGACCACTTCGCCGACCTCAACGATAACGGCGTTTACGACGTCTACGATTACTCGTTCACCATGGCGGGTCTTGACGGCGGCACTAAACAAAAGGGCAAGGTCGCAGGTTCGCTCGCGGTGATTCCGAGCAAGACCGAGGTCGAGGCCGGTGATGAGATCACCGTTGATGTCTATGCGGCCGACGCCAAGAACGTCAACGCCCTGGGCGCCCTCGTCAACTTCAAGAGCGACCAGTTCGAGTTTGTGTCCGAGAGCATCGCGCAGGACGGCTCGACTGCCGGCATGGAGAACCTGTCTCGCGAGAAGGTCCAGTTCGTGGACGGAACGCAGACTATCAATCTCGCCTTTGCCAACCGCGGCGATGGCAAGCTCTACAACGGTACTGGCGCGGTGGCGAGTTTCAAGCTCAAGGCCAAGACCGCCGGAAAGGTCGAACTGCCCTCGACATCTTGGCTTATCGGCCCGGCATGCGACGCACTTGAGTTTGCGAGCGACGGCACGGTGACGATGCCGGACGTTCCTCAGCCAACGGTCGCCGAGTACGCCCAGGATGCCTTCAACATCACGATGACCAACGATGAGCTCACGACCGACGACGGGACCAACGTCGAGAAACTTATCCAGCAGAAGAGCTATAACGCGCTGTTCGATAATAACGAGGGCGACAACGGCTTTGAGTTCCTGTGGAACTGGAGTGGCAACTGGGACAGCGAGGGTAAGCTACCGAGTTACGTGAAGCTTCCCACCACGATGACATTCGCATTTAAGACGCCGTCGAAACTCGATAGCGTCGAGGTCGTTAACCGCAACGGCGGCAACGGAACCGTACAGAAGATCAAGGCCGTCGTGACGTTCGAGGATGGCTCGATCCAAGAGTTCGCGGGCGGGGAGTACGATTCCTTCCTGGCTCGCTACGCCTTTGACCTCTCTGCCGAGAACAAGGGCAAGAAGGCGACCAAGGTCGAGGTCACGCCGCTTGAGGCATCGGGTGACCAGATGCTCACACTGCGTGAGGTCAACTTCAACTACACGCAGGGTGTCGAGGCCATCGAGGGTGTCGAGCTAGGCAAGAACCAGACCGAGTTCTTTGAAGGCGACATTACGCCCGTCGACGCCAAGGCTACGCCTGAGAGCGCTGGCTACCCCTATGTGACGGTCGAGAGCTCCGACCCCTCTGTGGTAAGCGTCTCCGCTGTTCAGGCTGGCGATAGCGTGAGCTACTACCTGCGTGCCAACAAGGCCGGCAAGGCAAAGATCACGGTGGCGTCGGTACTCGACCCCTCCAAGACCGCATCCTATGAGGTCGAGGTCAAGGCTGGTGTCGATACCTCTGCGCTCGTGGCAGCGCTTTCCAAGGCCGCGGGCTACAGCGAGTCCGTCTACACCAAGGATTCCTATGCAGCTCTCACCACTGCGGTCGAGGCGGCTCGGAAGCTCCTCGACAGCGGCCAGGGCAGCTATAGCAAGAAGGATGTCGCAGACGCCACTGCCAAGATCGAGAAGGCAATCGACGGCCTCAAGATGCGCCCTGTCGATGAGAAGATCCTCATCAACACGCCCGAGAACCGCAAGAACGTCAAGGTGGCCGACTTCTCGAGTGAGGCCGACTACGAGGGCAGCAACGCCGTCAACGCTCTCGACGGCGACAAGCGGACGCTTTGGCACAGCGACTGGGCCCATGGGACCGGTATGCCCCAGTATCTGAGTGTCGACCTGGGCCGCGACTACGATCTCACCGACGTTACATTCCTGCCGCGCCAGGACGGCGGCACTAACGGCGATATCTTCGAGGCCGAGATACTGGTCTCCGACACTGCCGACGGTTATGAGATGGGCACCGCCGCGTCGATGGGTACGTTCGCCTTCGACAACGACGGCCGCGTGCTCACCGACCGTGGCGACTGGAAGCAGATGAGCTTTGGCGCCGCGCGCGGTCGCTACGTGACCGTCAAGGTGATTCACGCCGGCGGTGGCGACGTTGATGCCTACTGCAGCATGGCGGAGCTCAAGTTCTACGGTACGGCCGTCCCCGATCCGGTGGCGAAGGATGATCTCGCTACCGCGATCGAAAAGGTTGATGCCGAGGTTGCTGCCGGCGACCTCAAGGCCGGTGACTACACCGAGGCCTCCTGGACGGCGCTCGAGAACGCCCTGGCGAGCGCCCGCGCCATCTTGAGTGACGAGAACGCCACGCAGGACGAGGTCGACCAGGCGCTCAGGGCGCTCGAGAGCGCCCGCGGCGCGCTCGAGAAGACCCCGGTGGCCCCGGTCGAGAATCCGACTAAGAAGCAGCTCAAGGCTCTGGTCAAGCAGGCGAAGGAGACTGACACCAGGGGCAAGACGGCCGAGTCTGTCAAGGCCCTGACGGATGCCATTACCTACGCCGAGGACGTCTTGGGTGATGAGGATGCTTCCGACACCCAGATCCAGGCGGCCTATGGCCAGCTCAAGCTGGCCATTGAGAGCCTCAAGGATGCAGATTCCGGCAACCAGGGCGGCTCGGGCAACCAGGGTTCCGGCAATGGCTCGAACGGCGGCAACCAGGCGGGCAAGCCCGCAGGCGACAAGGCCCAGGGCAGCAAGAAGAACGGTTCGGCGATTCCCAATACCGGAGACCAGACGGCGGCGACCGTCGCGACCGTCGGTGGTCTTGGCGCCATCATCGCCGCGATCGGCGCTTTCTTCCATCGTCGCAGCAAGGCTAAGTAGCCCCAGCAACAGCTAAGCAAGCGTGCCCGCCGCCCCACCCAAGGACGGTGGGCACGCTTTTTGAATGTAGGCAGAAAGCTCCGACCCTTCGGCCCTAATCTCGCAAAGCGTTCCGTCTCCCGCCGAACACATCAGCATCGGCGGCTATACTTGATTTATTTGCAGTTAAGGGTCGCGGATCCGCCGCGTCGCCGCTCTCAACAGGAGGTCTTTGTTTATGGCAGATCAAAAGCCGGTTGTCGGGATCATCATGGGTTCCAAGTCCGATCTGGGCGTTATGGAAGGCTGCACCGCCGAGCTCGAGGCACTGGGTGTGCCCTATGAGCTCGTGATCGCGAGCGCGCACCGCACGCCGGCGAAGGTCCACGAGTGGGCTTCGACTGCCGCCGATCGCGGTGTCAAAGTGATTATCGCCGCCGCCGGCAAGGCCGCTCACCTGGGTGGTGTCGTGGCTGCCTTTACGCCGCTGCCGGTTATCGGCGTGCCTATGAAGACGAGTGACCTGGGCGGTATGGATTCGCTGCTGTCGATGGTGCAGATGCCTTCGGGCGTGCCCGTGGCCTGCGTTGCCATCAACGGTGCCAAGAACGCCGCCATCTATGCCACACAGATTCTGGGTGCTTGCGACCCCGAGTACCGCAAGGTTATCGAGAAGATGAAGCAGGAGATGGCTGACGCCTAAGCGTTCCGCCGTTTCACCGCAGTATAAGGAGAGCCATGTCCGATTATCAGGGAAAACGATTCAAGGCTTCTCAGATTCCCGATCCGTCGAAGCCGGGTGCTGCCCGTGCGGCACAGCAGGGTCGGACATCCTCTCCTCAGCAGCCGCGCGCGCCGCGCCCCGTGACACCGGCGACCCATCGTCGACAGGACGCGCCGGCCGCATATCGTCCTTCGTCTTATAGCTCCGCTAAGAAGCCGCCCCGGTCTTCATCGCATGCCGCGCCGTCGGATCGCACCGAGCCGCCGCGCAAAAAGCGCCACTCCATTATTCCCATTCTGCTCATCATCATCGGTATCGGTCTGATTGTCGCCGCCGCCGCTATTTTTATTAATGCCCAGATTGGCTATAAGCAGGCGAGCGATTCGTATCAGAAAATCGAGAAGCAATATGTAAGCGATAAGGACGCCAGCGGCGTGCCGATTATCGACTTTGATGCGCTTGCTCAGACGAACCCCGAGATTGTGGGTTGGATTTACGTGCCGGAAACCAACATCAACTATCCCGTGGTGCAGACCAACAACAACTCCAAATACCTCAACGCGCTGTTCGATGGCACGTCTAACGCCTCGGGTGCCATCTTCTTGGATAGCGATGACACCGCGCCGGGAATGGTCGACCAGCAGACCACGATCTACGGCCACCATATGAACGATGGGTCGATGTTCAACGTGATTTCGGATACGACTGACCAGGCAACGTTCGATAGCATTGAATATGTGTACTACATCACGCGCGATGCGACGTATAAGTTGCGTCCGCTGGCGACCAAGGTGGTCGAGGACACGTATGCCAAGGCGCGCACGACCAATTTTGAGGGCGACGACGGACTCAAGAACTACCTGTCCGAGATGCTCGACGGCGCTTCTGCCGTGGCGAGTGATGCCACCGATCGTGCCGCTTCGGCAACTAAGGTTGTAACGCTTGTGACCTGTCGTTCGCTGTCGCTGAGCAACACACGTGCCGTCATGGTGCTCACGCCGGTCGAGGAATAAGTTGTTCGAGAGTAGCTAAAAAGGCCCGTCCCAAATTGGCTACTCGACGACGGTAAGGGAGAAATGATGCTCGAGAGTGGCAAATTGATGCCTTCGATTGATGCTTGGCTGCGCGAGGCCAAGGCCGATGCTTCGGCGGCAGGCTGTGGGATGTATCTGACGCATAACGGTGTGGTGCGCGCGACGCCCAAGGCTGAGGTGCGCGGAGTCGAGACCGATGGCGTGGCGCCTGGGCATAAGGTGGGCGGCATGGTGTTTGGCTTCGATGCTCAGAAGGTGCAGGCTGCTATCGAGGCGACGCGTGCGATGCCGGGTATCGGCTATGTGCGTGTGTGGCTGGCAAGCGGCGAGCTTGCCGTAGGTGACGACATCATGCTCGTGCTCATCGGCGGGGACATTCGCCCGCACGTGGTCGATGCGCTGCAGGCGCTCGTTGGCACCATTAAGAACGAATGCGTGAGTGAGGTCGAGCGCGAGGCGTAGAGGCTTGCGTCGATAGAAGGATCGTTTATAAAAATGCCCACCGGTACGTGTGATACCGGCGGGCATTTTGCGTTTTGGGCGCGGTGGGCGCTACACGCGCGTCGCATCCTTGGGGCTCATGGTCATGCTCTGGAAGCGGTTTTCCATGTATTCGTTGTCGAAGTGCTCTCCGTAGAACTGTGCGACGGGAATGTCCGGCTCCGTGCCGTTAACGCGCTGGTACCAGTAGTCGAGCGACTGCAGCGTCATGACGCCGTCGACCAGCATGATAACGGTAAAGATGACGGTGGCCGAGTAGCGGCTCTTCCAGGGGATCTTGTTGATAAGCTTAAGCAGCCTCGGCAGCAGCAGCTTGATCCAGATGAGGCCGCCCAGGCCCCACAGGCAGGCGAAGCCCGTGCAGGTGCGTCCGCCCGTGAGGACCACGAGCGGATCGGGCAAACCGAACAGCGTTATGTGCGAGTAGCTCCACGAGACCACGCCAAACGCGGTCTGCATAAACCAGCCCACGAACACCTCAAAGCTGGCGCCGAGCAGGGCGCTCACCAGGAAAATGATGATGGGGTTCTTTTTGTAGAAGCGGTTAAGCACCATGGTCATGAGCACGGCGCCAAATCCGTAGATGGGGCTGAAGGGGCCAAACAGCATGCCGGCGCGGTTCTGGTAGACGCCCGGGTCGTCGACCGTCATGTGCCAGATGTCCTCGGCGATCAGGCCGAGCACGCAGCAGACAAAGAATACCCAGAACAGGTTGAAGTAGTTGAGCTTGATGTAGCCTTCGCCGGTTTCATCGCGCCCGAGCATGCCCTCGGCGGCGGCGTCGCGGTCGAGCATCTCCTGCAGGCGGCGCTGCAGTTCGCGCTCCTGACGCAGCGTGGGGTCGACGGTGGCCGAAAGCGCGATGAGGATGCCGAGCTGAATAGCGGGACGCAGCAAGAAGGGCCCGATACCCTGGAGCATCACGTCGACCAAAAGCTCGACGACGGTAAATGCGATGAGGATATAGGACAGGCGGGCGGCGTTGCGGCGCTGGTTTTTGATAAGGTCCAGGCCAAAGATGATTAGGATGACGGCACTTGCCGCAGAGAGCATGATGCCGGCGACGATAAGGCCGACTGCGACGAGCGTGTTGTCGCCGAGGTTGGCGGCGGCGTTGCCGTTGATGAGCGCGGTGATGACCTGCCACATAAAGGCGCCGACCGAAGGGAGCGTGCCCACGCCGGACAGGATGCACAGGACGGCGTACACCTTAATGATGAGGGGGATCTTCTTGACCTCCGTGGCGCTGGGGACGCTGGGGTCGAGTTCGTTTCGATCCATACATAACCTTTCTCGTTTTGCTGTAGGTACAAGGATACGCCGCCGACCTGCCAAAAGACAGGACGAACGTCCCAATTGCAACAATGCAAGCCCCAACGGCGGGCGAGACGCGTCGTAACGGAAGTATGCGGGATCGTCGGCCCCGAGGCGGTTGCCCAATAAAATGTTTGGCTGCAAAACGGATTATTAGCTCGGTGGGCTTTTAAAAAGCGCTGTTCATGCGCGGGAGTGCTTGTCTTGCCGTGCGTATAATAGGGCAGGTAACGCCAAATAACGAGGCTCTGAGGGGATGCCATGTCTCAAGAAACCATCCACGCGGCCGAGCGTGCCGCGGGACAGGTGAAGACCATGTCGACGTATGATCCGGACTCCGACCAGCTGCATGAGGAATGCGGCATTTTTGGTGTGTGGGCACCCGATCGCGATGTGGCTCGACTGACGTACTTTGGTCTGCGCGCGCTGCAGCATCGCGGCCAGGAATCGGCGGGAATCGCCGTGGGTGATGGCGGCACGGTTATGGTCCGCAAGGATCTGGGCCTGCTCGACCGCGTGTTCTCCAACGCCGACCTGTCGACGCTCTCCGGTCAGCTGGCCGTGGGTCATGTGCGCTACGGCACTGCCGGCGCCAAGAGCTGGGAAGCCTCTCAGCCGCATCTTTCCACCATCAACAGCGTCATTATCGCGCTTGCTCACAACGGCACTCTGGTCAACACCGACGAGCTGCGCCGCCAGCTGATCGAGCTGGGCGTGCCGTTCCTCTCCAATTCGGATTCCGAGGTCGCGACCAAGCTTATCGGCTACTTTACTCAGCGTACAGGCCATCTACGCGAGGGTATCCGCAAGACGATGGAGCTCGTGCGCGGCGGCTACGCCATGACGCTCATCAACGAGCAGGCGCTCTACGCATTCCGCGATCCTCACGGCATTCGCCCGCTGGTGCTTGGCAAGCTCGTGGACGAGGGCCTGGATCAGGCTGACGCCGCTTCTGTTTCGCAGCTGCCCTCGCAAGACGGCGCCGCGACGGTTGACGCCACCACCCATGTCACCCGCGCCGGCGGCTGGGTCGTCGCCTCCGAGACTTGTGCGCTCGATATTGTGGGCGCCGAGTACGTCCGCGACGTCCGTCCCGGTGAGATTTTGCGCATCAGCGCCGAGGGCCTTGTGTCCGAGCAGGGCGTGCCTGCCGCCGAAGAGCCTGCTAACTGCATCTTTGAGCAGGTCTACTTCGCTCGCCCCGATTCCATCATGAACGGCAAGAGCGTCTACGCCTGCCGTTATGACATGGGTCGTCAGCTGGCACACGAGGAGCCCGTCGAGGCCGACCTGGTCATCGGCGTGCCCGACTCCGGCCTGCCGCCCGCGGAGGGCTATTCGCATGAGAGTGGCATTCCCTTTGGTGAGGGCCTTATCAAGAACCGCTACGTGGGTCGTACGTTTATCGAGCCTACGCAGGAGCTGCGCGCCATGGGCGTGCGCATGAAGCTCAACCCGCTGCGCGACAACATCGAGGGCAAGCGCCTGGTCGTCATCGACGACTCCATCGTGCGTGGCACCACTATGGTGCAGCTCGTCAAGATGCTACGCAACGCTGGCGCCAAGGAGATTCATATCCGCATCAACTCGCCCGAGGTCATCTGGCCGTGCTTCTACGGTATCGATACCGACGTGCAGTCGCAGCTTATCAGCGCCAACAAGACGGTCGACGAGATTTGCGAGTATATCGGCGCCGATTCGCTGGCCTTCCTTTCGGTCGAGGGCTTGCTGAAGGTCATGCCCAAGGGCGGTTACTGCGACGCGTGCTTTACCGGCCGCTATCCCGTGGCGATTCCCGAGAGCTTTGGCCGCGACAAGTTTATGGAGGGCTTTAAGCCCCGCAACCTGGACAAGCCGCTGCACTTTGACGACGACGCCGTGGTCGAGAAATACGACGACCGCAGCTGGGAAGAGGAGCACGGCGAGGCCTAAAACCTGCCATATGGGGACAGGTTTATTTTGGTGGGTTTTACCTGCTGTTTTGTTGATATGACGGCGTGTGCTGTTATGGCACACGCCGAAATGAACGCAACTATGAGCACCGTTTGGCGCACGCGCGGCGCCACGGTAGTGGGAGAGGAAGGCTCAGATGAGCGACAGCAAGCATGTGACGTACGAGGACGCCGGCGTCGATACCGCCGAGGGCGGCCGCGCCGTCGACGCGATTAAGCAGATGGTCAAGGATACCAACCGCCCCGAGGTTATCGGCGGTATCGGTGGCTTTGGCGGCCTGTTCTCGGCCGCCGCGCTTAAGGATATGGAAGACCCGATCCTGATCAGCGGTACCGACGGCGTGGGCACCAAGCTCGTGCTCGCCCAGATCATGGACCGTCACGAGACGGTGGGCCAGGACCTGGTCGCTATGTGCGTCAACGACATTTTGGCTTCGGGCGCCGAGCCGCTGTTCTTCCTGGACTACGTTGCCATCGGTCACATCGAGGCCGAGCACATGGCAAAGATCATCAAGGGCGTGGCCGACGGCTGCAAGCTCGCGGGCTGCGCGCTCGTGGGCGGCGAGATGGCCGAGCACCCCGGCGTCATGGCTCCGGCCGACTACGACCTTGCCGGATTTACCGTGGGCGTCGTCGACCGTCCCAAGATGCTCGACCCCGCAAACGTCCGCCCGGGCGATGTGATCCTGGGTCTGCCTTCCACCGGCGTGCACTCCAACGGCTACTCGCTCGTGCGTAAAGTCATCGGCGTCGACGGCATTAAGCCGGGCACGCCCGAGGCCGCCGCTAAGGCCGAGGAGCTGAGCCGTCCGCTCGAGGAACTCGGCGGCGCATCGCTGGCAGACGCCCTGCTGGCTCCCACGCGCATCTACGTCAAGCCGATTCTGGAGCTGCTGCGCGGCGGCGCCAACGTGCACGCTATTGCCCACATCACTGGCGGCGGTATTACTGAGAACCTCAACCGCGCGCTCGCCGACGACGTCGACGCTGTGGTCACCCGCAACGGTGCCGAGATGGGCTGGGACGTTCCGCCCGTCATCACCTACGTGTCGCGCCAGGCCGAGCTCGCGCCCAACGAGGCATGCAAGACCTTCAACATGGGCGTTGGCCTGTGCCTGATCGTCGCCCCCGAGGACGAGGCCGCGGTGACCGAGGCCCTGGTCGCGCTGGGCGAGAAGCCGTTCCGCGTGGGCGAGTGCGTTGAGGGTTCCGGTAAGGTCGTGTACTCCGATGAGCGCTAACGAGCAGATGGCTGCCGCCGAGGGCCTGGGCTTTGTGCCCTATACCCGTCCGACCGGCACCGATACGGCCGAGCCGCTCAAGATCGGTGTACTCATCAGCGGTTCGGGTACCAACTTGCAGGCGCTGATCGATCTGATCGCCGCCGGCAAGCTCAACGCTTCGATTGAGCTTGTGGTGTCGAGCCGTCCCTCGGCTAAGGGTCTGCAGCGCGCTGAGCGCGCGGGCATCCAGACGCTCACGCTGTCCAAGGATGTCTACGCCGACCCCATCGCCGCTGACGAGATCATCGCGCACGAGCTTCTCGAGCGCGGCTGCGAGTATGTGGTCATGGCCGGCTACATGCGCATGGTGCACACGCCTTTGCTGGCGGCGTTTCCCAACCGCGTGGTCAATCTGCATCCGGCGCTGCTGCCGAGCTTTACCGGTGCGCATGCGATTGACGATGCCTTTGCGCGCGGCGTCAAGGTAACTGGCGTGACCGTGCATTTTGCCAACGAGATCTACGACAACGGTCCCATCATCGCCCAGCGCACACTGGCTGTTGAGGAGGGCTGGGATGTCGACACGCTCGAGGAGCACATCCACGCGATTGAGCACGTGCTGTATCCCGAGGTCGTGCAAATGCTCGCCGACGGTCGCATCCACGTGCTGGAGAACGGCAAGGTGGCAGTTGACCCGGCGCGCTAGTCGCTTGAAAAAGGGTCTCCTTGGTTTCCTTGAGATGTAAAAGCTTCATCAGAACCAAGAAATCTGATAGGGCCTCGTCCGTGTGCGGGCGGGGCCCTTTTGCGTGGCCTTTCATGTTTGCTATACTGCTAGCAGATAGAGAGGAGCCGCTATGGGTACAGCAACGGTGCAGCTCAACACGCGAATCGATCCTATGCTCAAGGCTGGTGGCGACGCGGTCCTAACTCGCAATGGATTGGGGGCGAGCGATGCTATTCGTGCGCTTTGGGTCTATCTTGTCGAGCATCAAACGTTGCCGGGATTTATGGTGGCGGATAAGCGCGAGGCGCCCCGTGCGGAGAGCCTGGCCGAGCAGGGGTGTGGCCTAGCTTTTTCCTCGTTGGGGCTAAGCGCTTCGGATTTTGCGCCAGGTGGATCATCTGCGGAAGACTGGGATGCCGTACGAGATGATATGTATGACGCGATGATTGCCGACATCGAGGCGAATTGCCGATGATCGAGGCAAAGCGGCTCTTGGTGGACACGAATGTTTGGCTTGATTACTACCTGCAAGAGGGCGCATTCGACAACGTGAGAAGATTGGTTGAACTGGCCGAAGCGGGAAAGATCGACCTTCTGTACGCGCCAACGACGGCAAAGGACGTGTTCTACATCTTGCCTCGGCGTCTAGCTCGACGGAATGTGAATGGGATTAACGCTTCGTTCGGTCCGGCTGCATGGGCATGCGTCGAGCATATGATGCAGGTGGCAACGGCTTCCCCGCTTTCGATGGCGGAGTGCGAGATGGCGCGCATGCTTGGCAAGCGCATGCCGGACCTCGAGGACAATCTCATTATCGCCTCGGGCGATACGGCGGATGTTGACTACGTAGTCACGAGCGACCGACGCATGTTGGAGACGATGCCCGAGGTATGCTTGACGCCCGCGCGCGCACTCGAGCTCATCGGGATCCTCGGCTAACCTTGCATACCCCGTTTCGCTATCATATTGAGCATTGTGGCCCTCATGCAACTTTGGAGGACGGTATGGCGGATAACGAAGCACTGTTTACGCCTGAGCTGGTGTTTTTTGATTGGGAGTGCGCGACGCCCGCCGAGGTGTTTGCGCGACTCGAAGGCGAACTTGCCCCACGCGGCTACATCTGCACCGGTTGGCTCGACGCCGTCCGCACGCGCGAGGATGCCTATCCCACGGGCCTTGCCATGCCGGCGGCCAACATCGCCATCCCACACACCGACCCGGGGTTTGTGGCCAAGCCCTATATCGCGGTGGTAAAGCCCGCCGCGCCCGTGACGTTCAATGCTATGGCCGGCATGGGTGCCCCCGTGCCGGCGCAGATCGTCATCAATTTGGGTATTGCCGAGCCGGGCGGCCAGGTCGAGGCCCTGCAAGCGCTCATGAATATCTTTATGGACGCGGACGTCGCAGCCGATGTGCTCGGCCAGACCACGCCCCAAGGCATGGTCGACGCCATCCGCCGCCACTTTTAAAGCCGGCACTTGGGGACTGTCCCTAACTGCCGGCAGAAAAGGAACGTCCCCAAGTGCCAGGGTTGCCCCTTTGTCGCGGGGGCTGCGTTGTGACACAATGGCGTTTGTTCGATTCGTGATGCGAAAGGCCAACTATGGCAAACAAGAAAAAGAACTCCGAGGCCGCACCGACGCCCGAGCAGCAGGCCCGCGCCGCGTCGAGCTCTCGTAAGAAGCAGCGCAAGACGTACGTGTCTAAGACCGTCAAGATCGTTCTGGTGGTCATCGGCGTGCTGGCGATGCTGCTTTCCGTCTCGGCCATGGCATGCTCCGGCCTTATGTCGCAGGCAGAGGATACCTCGGGCTACAAGCTTACCGGCGGTGTGGCTGCCACTATCAACGGCACCAACCTCACCGAGGACACCGTGACAAAGCAGATCATGAGCATGCGCACGTCTTACGGCTACACCAAGGACAAGGACTGGGCGCAGTATCTGGTCGACAACGACCTCACGCCCAAGAAGTACCGCAAGCAACTCATCGACTCCTACACGCAGCAGATTCTGCTTCAACAGGCACAGAAGGAGAACGGCGTGACGGTGTCGGACGAGGAGGTCGAGAAAGCCTGGAAGGACGCGTGCAAGAGCGCGGGCGGCGCCAAGACCTTTAAGAAGACCCTTAAGACCTACGGCTACACCGAGGACACCTATAAGAGCTCACTCAAGGAGAGCCTGGCGCAGCAAAAGCTCAAAGATGCCGTGGCGCCCACCAGCAAGCCCAAGGACAGCGAGATCGTCGATTACATCAACGAGAACCTGTCGAAGTACAACGATGCCCGCCGCTCGTCGAACATCCTGATCAAGGTCGATTCCGACGCATCCGACGAGGACAAGGCTGCCGCCAAGGCCAAGGCGCAGGAGTGCCTGGACAAGATTAACTCCGGCGAGCTGAGCTTCGAAGACGCCGTGAAGCAGTATTCCGACGACACCGGTTCCAAGGAGAAGAAGGGCGACGTGGGCTGGGACAAGCTCACCACCTTCGTCGACAGCTATCAGGCGGCGCTCGAAGGCCTTAACAAGGGCGACGTGAGCGACGTCGTCGAGTCGACGTATGGTTACCACATCATCAAGTGCACCGACTACTTCCATGTCGATAGCCAGGTCGATGACATTAAACAGGTGCCCAAGGACATCAAGAAGTATGTCTCCAACGTGGTGAAGACGCAGGCAGAGAGCACTGCGTACAGCGAGTGGCTGGAGCAGTACAAGAAGGACGCCGACATCACCGTTAACCCCATGCCCAAGGACGTGCCGTACAACGTCAGCCTGAAGGGCGTCACCAAGAGTTCGACCGACAATTCGTCGACGACTGAGTAATCATGGGGCGGCGCTCGTGTGAGTGCCGCCCGCACTATTGAGGAGGATTTGCAGATGACCAACGAAGAGCTGCAGAAGGAAATGATCGCGGCCATGAAGGCCAAGGACAAGGTTCGCCTGTCCATCATTCGCCAGGTTAAGGCCGAAGTGAAGAACATCGAGGTCAACGAGCGTCGCGATGTGACCGAGGAAGACGTCAACAGCATGATCAAGCGTCTGATTAAGCAGACGAGCGAGACGCTGGAGATGTCCATCAAGGCCGGTACCGACCAAGAGCGTACCGACAACCTGACCGAGCAGGTCAAGATTCTGGAGAGCCTGCTGCCCGCACAGGTTTCGGGCGAGGAGCTCGAGGCTCTGATCGAGCAGGTTATCGCCGAGCTGGGCGCCACGTCCAAGAAGCAGATGGGCCAGGTCATGGGTGCTCTGGGCAAGGCCACCGGTGGCAACTTCGACAAGCCGGCAGCAGCAAAGATCGTTGGAGCCAAACTCGCGTAGGGACCGAGCGGCATATAGTTGATGTTGAGGGGGAGTGACCATTGCGGTCGCGCCCCTTTTTTGATGGCAGCTGAAGGGCACTCATTGGGGACAGACTTAAATGAGTGCCCAATGACTAGGTGGAAGGTTGCGGGTTCTTTACGGGAATGTAGTGTGGGCTGCGGAAACGTGGTTCTTTCCGTACAATAGTTCAACTCGTGTAAACGCAGGGAAGGGACATTCATGGCAGACATGATCGAGATCAAGCATCTCAACAAGTACTTTGGCGACCTGCATGTGCTCAAAGATATCAACCTCACCGTCAAGCGCGGCGAGAAGCTCGTAATGATCGGGCCCTCTGGTTCGGGTAAGTCGACGCTCATCCGCTGCGTCGATTATCTTGAGGAGCCCACGTCGGGCGAGGTCATCATCGACGGCACGCCGCTTACCAAGAAGAATCACCTGGAGATGGCTCGCAAGTATAGCTCCATGGTGTTTCAGCAGTTCAACCTGTATCCCAACATGACGGTGCTGGGCAACCTGACGCTCGCGCCCGTCAAGCTGCAAAAGAAGAGCAAGGAGGAGGCGACCGAGATCGCCATCGCCGCGCTCAAGCGCGTTGGCATGGCGCATAAGGCCGGCGAGTATCCGCAGAACCTCTCGGGCGGTCAGCAGCAGCGTATCGCCATCGCCCGTGCCCTGTGCACCAAGCAGCCCATCATCCTGTTTGACGAGCCGACCTCGGCGCTCGACCCCGAGATGGTCCAGGAGGTTCTGGACGTTATGATTGAGCTCGCGCAGGAGGACATCACCATGATCTGCGTGACGCATGAGATGGGTTTTGCGCGCCAGGTGGCCGACCGCGTCATCTTTATGGAGGACGGCCGCATTCTGGAGGAGGGCACGCCCGAGCACTTCTTCGATAACCCCGAGAACCCGCGCTGCCGCGAGTTCCTGTCCAAGATTCTGCACTAGGCGCGGTGATGGACATGACGGATATGACGAGGGCGGCCGTGTCGCGCCGTCACTTTTTGCAGCTGGCTGGCGCCGGCATGCTTGCGCTGACGGGGACCGCGCTTACCGGTTGCGGCAACTCCACCGGCGGCGAGGGCTCCGATAAAGGGTCCAAGCTCGCGGCCATCAAGTCGCGTGGGCATCTGAATGCCGGCGTTAAGAAGGATGTTCCTGGCTATGGCTATTACGACACCGCCAAGGGCCGCTTTGAGGGCATGGAAGTCGATTTGTGCTACCAGATCGCCGCTGCCGTCTTTGGCGTGAGCTACAAGGAGGCCCGCGCCCAGGAGCTTGTCGAGTTTACCGACGTAACGCCCAAGACGCGCGGCCCGCTGATCGATAACGGCCAACTTGACGTGGTCGCGGCGACCTACACCATCACCGACGAGCGCAAGAAGAGCTGGGATTTCTCGACGCCGTACCGCACCGACTACGTGGGACTCATGGTCAAGAAGCGTTCGGGCTTTACCTCGATTGAGGATCTGGACGGCAAGGTCATTGGCGTGAGCCAGGGCGCTACCACGCAGAGCCTGATCGAGCAGATGATCAAGGACAACGGCTTTAGCTGTAAGCCCGAGTTTAGGGCCTTTAGCGGCTACCCCATCATCAAGAGTTCGCTCGACGCCGGCAATATCGACGTCTTTGCCATGGACCGCTCCACGCTGGCCGGTTACATGAACGAGACCGTTGAGCTGCTGCAGCCCGAGGTCAAGTTTGGTGAGCAGGGCTACGGCGTGGCGACCAAGAAGGGCTGCGACCTTTCGGCCGTGGTCGATCAGGTGATTTGCGATCGCCTGGCCGACGGCTGGCTCGACCAAGAGGTCAAGACCTGGGGTCTTGTATAGGCGCATCGTCCAAGGAAGGAATCAAATGCTCGAAGGATTATTTGACGCCGACCGTTGGTCGACGACATTTCAAAACATGGGGCCCTTCTGGGAGGGTTTTGGCGCGACGCTGCAGGTGGTCGTTGCCGGTCTGTTGCTGTCGCTGGTGCTGGGCACGCTGCTGGGCGTGTTCTCTACCACTCGCTCGCGCGTGCTGCGCGCCATAAGCCGCGTGTACGTGGAGTTTTACCAGAACACCCCGTTGCCCGTACAGGTGCTCTTTATGTACATGGCCGGTCCGCAGTTTTTGCAGGCCATAACCGGTGCCGACCAGCCGGTGCGCATCGCGCCGTTCGTGCTGGGCTTCTTGGGCGTGGGTCTGTACCACGCGGCCTACATTTCGGAGGTCATCCGCACTGGTATCGAGGCGGTTCCGCGCGGTCAGATGGAGGCGGCCCAGAGCCAGGGCTTCACCCGTGCGCAGGCGTACTGGTACATCGTACTGCCCCAGACGTTCAAGATCATTCTGCCGCCGCTGTGTAACCAGGCGCTCAACCTGGTCAAGAACACGTCGGTGCTGGCGCTTGTGGCCGGCGGCGACCTTATGTACCGTTCCGACAACTTTGTGAGTCTGTACGGGTACCTGCAGGGATACATCGTCTGCTGCCTTATGTACTTCATCATCTGCTTTCCGCTCGCCATGCTGGTGCAGTGGCTCGAGCGCCGCTCCAAGGAGCGTCCGCGCGGAGTGAGCCTGGCCGAGCTGGGGCTCGACAACGTAGAGGAGGCCTAGCGCATGGAAATCTTCAACGCGACCAACCTGCTCTACATTTGGGGCGGCTTTGTTAAGACCATCGAGATCTCGGTGCTGTCGATCTTTTTCTCGCTCATCTTTGGCACGGTGCTGGCGCTCATCAAGAGCTATGCGCCCCGCCCGTTCCGTATTTTGGTGAGTGCCTATATCGAGCTGTTCCGTTGCACGCCGAACCTGCTGTGGATCCTGTTTATCTACTTTACGGTGCAGGGTTTGGACATTGTGATTTCGACCATCGCCTTTACGCTGTTTACCAGCGCCGTTATGGCCGAGATTGTGCGCGGCGGCCTCAACTCGATTCCGCGCGGCCAGTTTGAGGCAGCGCAGAGCCAGGGCTTTGGCTTCTTTGCCACCATGCGCTACATCATTCTGCCGCAGACGTTTAAGACGATCATTCCGGCGCTGTTTAGCCAGTGCACGACTGTCATCAAGGACAGCTCGTATCTTTCGGGCATTAACGTGGCCGAGCTCATGTACACGGCCAACGTCGTGATGGCCCACGCGATCGATCTGTCGCAGGTGCTTATGCTCTACGGCCTGGTGTTTGCGATGTACTTTGTGCTCAACTTTGGTATCTCGCTGCTGGTCCGAGCTTATCAACGTCGTATTGTGGCAGCGTAGAATGTGGCAAAGGGACAGTCCCTTTGCCACATAGAGAAAGGAATCGCGATGAGCGATCTGGAGAATAAGAAGAATCCTGTGGTCATTACCATCGCGCGCGACTTTGGCGCCGAGGGCCACGAGATTGGTCGCATGCTTGCCGACGAGCTGGGGATTCCGCTGTACGATAACGAGCTGCTGGTGCGTGCGTCGCTGCGTGCGGGCGAGTCACTCGATAAGATGGCCGCCTACGACGAGCGCCTGGCCGTGGAGAACATGGCGTTTCTGCCCGACCGCTACGATGCGCGTTCGTACTCGGACAAGCTGTTCCAAAAGATGAGCCAGGTGATTTTGGATCTGGGCGAGACCGAGAGCTGCATTATCGAAGGCCGTCTGTCCGATTATCTGCTGCGCAACAACCCCAACCACATTGCCGTGCTGGTGACCGCACCCTTTGAGGACCGCGTCGAGATCGTGCGCAAGAAGCGTGGCCTTAACAAAAAGAAGGGCGCCAAGCTGGTCAAACAGCAGCAGAAGGCGCGCGAGGCGTTCTATAAGCGCTACAGCGCCGGCAAGTGGAAGATGACGAGTGGCAAGGATATCGTCGTCAACCGCGCCAAGCTGGGTCGCGAGGGCTGCAAAGACGTTATCGCTGCTGCCTACCGCTACAAAGTAGCGCAGCTCGAAGACTAACCGACCAAAACCACCACAAGGGGGACAGGCACCTTTGTGGTGGTTTTTGTTTTAGGCCGAGGGAAAGGCCTTGGCGGCAGTGCCTATCCTCGGCTTTTGCATAGTCTCGATCTGTAACACCAAGCCAGCGAAAATGGCTCTAACTGTTACAGATTGAGATGAACCGTTCGGCCGTCAGCCCAACGTCTTGATCTGTAACACCAGGCGGCATATTTGGTCTCTAACTGTTACAGATTGAGATGCAGCGTGGCCGGCCGGCACAATATCTCAATCTGTAACAACTGCAGGGCTCAACGGACTCCAGCTGTTACAGATTGAGACAAAACGACCGGGCAAGTCCCAAACCGCCACAAAGGTGCCTGCCCCATCGTGGTGGTTTGGGTGGTCGGCATAGAAAAAGTCCCCGCCGGGCGTGTGCTCGACGGGGACTTTGCCGTTTGGTGGCTAGCGCTGCAGGTGATTACTCACCCAGCAGGCTCTTGGTGATCGAAGCGGCGGCCTTCTTGCCGGCGCCCATCGCCAGAATGACCGTAGCGGCACCGGTGACGATGTCGCCGCCAGCCCAGATGCGGGGATCGGTGGTCTGGCCGGTCTCCTCGTCGGCAACGATGTAGCCCCACTTGTTGAGCTCCATCTTGCCGCCGATCTTCTTTGCGAAGGGGTTGGCGTTGGTGCCGATGGCCGAGATCGCGACGTCGCAGGGAATCTCCTCGATGGCACCCTCGATGGGCACCGGGCGACGACGGCCGGACTCGTCAGGCTCGCCGAGCTCCATTTTCTGGACCTTGACGGCGCACACGGAGCCATCCTCGCCAGCGACAAACTCGAGCGGGGAAACGAGCGGCAGAACCTCGACGCCCTCGGCCTTGGCGTGGTGCAGCTCGGCGCGACGGCAGGGCATCTCGTCCTCGGTACGACGGTAGGCGATGATGGCGTGCTCGGCGCCCAGACGCTTGGCGGTACGGACGGCGTCCATAGCCACGTTGCCGCCACCAAAGACGACGACGTTCTTGCCGTGCTTGGTGGGGGTGTCGTACTCGGGGAACTTGTTGGCCTTCATCAGGTTCACGCGGGTGAGGTACTCGTTAGCGAAGAAGACGTTGGGCAGGTTCTCGCCGGGGACGTTGAGGAACTTGGGCAGGCCAGCGCCGGTCGCCACGTAGATGGCGTCGAAGCCCTGCTCGAACAGCTCCTCGGCCGTGGCCATGTTACCCACGACGGAGTTGTACTCAAACTTGACGCCCATGTCCTCCAGGCCGTCGATCTCGCGCTTGACGACTGCCTTGGGCAGACGGAACTCGGGGATGCCGTAGACCAGCACGCCGCCGCCGGTGAAGAAAGCCTCGAAGACGGTGACGTCAAAGCCGTTGCGGGCGAGCTCGCCGGCACAGGTGATGCCGGACGGGCCGGAGCCGACGACGGCGACCTTCTTGCCGTTCTTGGGGGCCATCTTGGGCGTGGAGGCGAGCTCGGGGCGGTCACCCAGGAAGCGCTCGAGCTGGCCGATGGCCACGGGCTCGGACTTCTTACCACGGATGCACTTGCCCTCGCACTGGTTCTCCTGCGGGCAGACGCGGCCGCAGATGGCGGGAAGCATGGAGTCCTCGCGGATGGTATCGAGAGCGCCGCCGAAGTCCTTCGCGCGGATCTGCTCGATAAAGCGGGGGATGTTGATGTTGACGGGGCAACCCTCAACACAGAACGGCTTCTTGCAGTTGAGGCAGCGCTCGGCCTCGGCCAGCGCCATCTCCTCGGTGAAGCCCTTGTCGACGGGGCGGAAGTCGCAGGCGCGCTCGGCGGCCGGCTCCTCGTTATCGGGGGTGCGGGGCGACTTCATATCGGCAACGAAACGACCATTAACTAGTGGCATGCGCAGCTCTTTTCCTCATAGGCCTTGAGGGACTCGCCCTCTTCGGAACGGTAAGCGGCCTGGCGGGCACGAAGGTCATCCCAGTCGACCAGGGTGGCATCGAAGTCGGGGCCGTCGACGCAAGCAAACTTGGTCACGCCGCCCACCTCGACGCGGCAGCAGCCGCACATGCCGGTGCCGTCAACCATGATGGGGTTGAGCGACGCGGTGATGGGGGTGTCGTACTTCTGGGCGGTGAGGGTCGAGAACTTCATCATCGGAACGGGGCCGACGCAGAAGACCTGGCTCACGGCCTTGTCCTGCAGCAGGCGCTCCAGCGGAGCGGTGACAACGCCCTGCTCGCCGTAGGAGCCGTCGTCAGTGGTGATGTGGATGTGGTCCTCGTCGAGGAGCTCGCGGAACTGGTCCTCCATGAGCAGGAGGTCCTTGGTGCGGGCGCCCATGATGGCGTGCACCTCGTGGCCGGTCTCGACCAGGTGCTTGGCGACCGGGAAGGCAATTGCCAGGCCGACGCCGCCGCCAATGACGGCGCAGGGGCCCTCGGCCATCTCGGTGGGAACGCCCAGCGGGCCCACGACGTCGCGCAGTGACTCGCCGGCCTCATAGGTGGAAAGCATCTCGGTGGTCTTGCCGATCACCATGAAGATGAACTCGACCCAGCCCTCGTCACCGTTCCAACCGGCCAGGGTAAACGGGACACGCTCGCCCGTCTCGTTGGCGCGAACCATGAGGAACTGTCCAGCGTGCGCATGCTTGGCGATTGCGGGCGCCTCGATGCGGAACTTGAACACCTTCTCCGAGAACTGCGTCTTCTCCAGGATCTTATACATAGAACCCCTCTCTTGTTAGGGCCGCCGAACCGTGCCTCCACGGAAATGGACGGTAGCCCGAGTAAAACCGTACGCGCACAGGCGTTGTGCAGACATACGGTGCAAATTATACCCTCATGGACATGCTGTTTACGTGTGTCTTCGGCGGTTGGGAGCAGGGTTTATCCACTTTGGCCTACCAAAGGGGGAGAGGTTTATTTTGGTCGGTTTTATCAGGTAAAACGGCAAAGGGGGCCGGCCTCGGGTTGTGATGAGGCCGGCCCCCTTGGGGCGCTATGTGTGTATGGCAGTACGGGGTTTATTGCGATGCAGCCACCACGGCATTTCCGTAGATAAAACCTGCCAAAATAAACCTGTCCCTAAATAGTAGGTTTTAGTGCTTGCCGTTGGCGGAAGCGGCGCCGTTTACGTGATCGCGGGCGTAGATTACGCCGTGGACGATGGCCAGACCGGCGGCATCTGCGGCGCGGGCGCAGGTGTTCTGGAAGTCCTCGGCCTCGCGGGCGCGCAGCTGCTTGAGCACGTAATCTGCCACGGCCATCTTGCCGGGAGGGTTGCCGATACCGGTGCGGATGCGACTAAAGTCGCGGCTGCCCATTTTGTCGATGATGGAGCGCAGGCCGTTGTGGCCGGCGTGGCCGCCGCCCACCTTAACACGTACGTCGCCGGCGGGAATGTCGAGCTCGTCGTGAATCACGAGTAGCTCCTCGGCCTTGATCTTGTACTCGCGGCAGAGCTTGGAGATGGGGCCACCCGAGGTATTCATATACGACTGCGGCTTGACCAGCACGATCCGGCGCTTGCCGTTCTCTTCCTCGGCATCGTTGATATTAATGAGCGCGACCTCGGCGCCTGCCTGGTTTTTCCAGTACGTGACGCCGGCCTGACGGGCCAGCTCGTCGATCGCCTTAAAGCCGGCGTTGTGGCGGGTCTCGGCATATTCCTCGCCCGGGTTGCCAAGTCCGGCAACCATGCGAATCTTAAGCGGCTGTGCAGCTGCCATGTTCGTCCTTTCGTTACACATAAAAGTTTAATCAACGACAAAGGCTACCACGCCCGCCGAAGGCGAGACTTCGTTTCAGCGAAATCCCACCAGACAAAAGCGCGGCCGCGGCAGAGCGAGCCGTCGGAACAGAAGAAACCCCCGCGCGACCTTTGCGAAGCAAGGGGGAGCGCGGGGGTTTCTTCTGTTCCGACGGCGATGCGCCGGGTTGCAAGGACGATGCGATTACAGCGCGAAGTCGCCGCCGACGAGCGTGGAGACGGGCTCCTCGTGGTAAACGGCGGAGATGGCCTGAGCGAACTCCTCGGCGACCGAGATGGTCTTGATCTTGCCGCCGACCTCGACGGGGATGGCGTCGGTGACGACGCACTCGACGATGGGGGCATCGTTCAGGCGCTCGATGGCCGGACCGGAGAAGATGCCGTGGGTGGCGCACACGTAGATGTCGCCGGCGCCCATGGCCTTGAGCTCCTTGACGTTGGCGCACAGGGTGCCAGCGGTGTCGATCATGTCGTCGTTGATGATGCAGGTCTTGCCCTTGATGTCACCGATGATGCCCATGACCTCGGCGGCGTTGTGGCGCGGACGGCCCTTGTGGGCGATGGCCAGGTCGCAGCCGAGCATGTCGGAGAGCTTCTTGGCGGCCTTGGCACGACCCACGTCGGGGGAGACGACAACCAGGTTGTCGGTGTCGAAGTGCATGTCGTTGTAGTACTGGCCAAACAGCGGCAGCGCGGACAGGTGGTTAACCGGGATATCGAAGAAGCCCTGGATCTGACCCTGGTGCAGGTCGAGGGTGATGATGCGGTTGACGCCGGCGCGCTCGAGCAGGTTGGCGACGAGGCGGGCGGTGATGGGCTCGCGCGGGCCGGCCTTGCGGTCCTGGCGGGCATAGCCGTAGTGGGTGATAACGGCGGTGATGGAGCGGGCGGATGCGCGCTTGGCAGCGTCGGTGGCGATGAGCAGCTCCATGAGCATGTCGTTGACGTTGCCGCCGGCCACGGACTGAATCAGGAAGACGTCGGCGCCGCGGACGGTCTCGTCGTAGCGGGCGTAAATCTCACCGTTGGCGAACTGCTTTAGCGTAAGGCCCGAAAGCTCGACCCCAAGGTACTCAGCAATCTTCTGAGCGAGGGGACGGTTGGAGGAACCGGAATACACACGGATGGACTTGCGCATATTCTCCGACTTCTCGGGATCATTAATCGGCATTACCCTTCTCCTTTAATATCGAATGCCATATAGATGCCTTGTTGCATTGTAACCGCGCGGCGGGGCTTATCGGGTCTTGATAACGTCTTTACCGTCAACGGACACGAACCGACCACTCTCCGGCCGCGCAGGTCAGCATAGAAAAAGGAGCCGTCCCCATGGAACAGCTCCTTTTGCGCTTGGTAAAACGTTATACCTCGTCGTCCTCGTGCAGGCGGCGGCGGTAATCGGCGGCCCAGCCCTCAATATTTACCTGACGGGCGCGGCCCAGACCGAGTGCGTCTGCCGGGACCGGCTCGGTGATGACGGAGCCGGCGGCAACGAGCGCGCCGTCGCCGATCTGGGCGGGCGCGACCATCATGGTATCGGAGCCGATGAAGGCATCCTTGCCGATGACGGTCTTGTGCTTGTGCACGCCGTCGTAGTTGCAGGTGATGGAGCCCGCACCCACGTTGACGCCGGGGCCCATGGTGGTATCGCCGATGTAGGACAGGTGCGGCACCTTGGAGCCCTCGCCGATCGTGGACTTCTTGATCTCCACGTGCGTGCCGGCCTTGGAACCGTCGAGCATGTGGGTACCCGGGCGCAGGTAGGCGCGCGGGCCGCAGTCGACGCCGTTCTCGATGACGGCCTCGATGGCGATGGTCTCATCGATGGTGCAGCCGCTGCCGACGGTGGTGTCGGTGAGACGGCTGTTGGGGCCGAGCTGGCACTCATCGCCCACGGTGACGTGGCCGATCAGGTGCGTCTGCGGCCACACGACGGTATCGCGGCCAATGGTGGCGTCGGGGCCAATCCAGGCCTGCGTGGGATCGATGAAGGTGACGCCTTCGGCCATCCAGTGCTCGTTGATGCGGTCGCGCGCGATGGCGGTGAGCTGCGCGAGCTGGATGCGGCTGTTGACGCCCAGGCCGTCGCGGTAGTCATCGCAGTGGAAGATGGAGACTGCCTGGCCGTGGCCTTTGAGGATCTCGAGCATGTCGGGCAGGTAGTACTCGGACTGCGCGTTGTCGTTGCCGATCTCGTCGATGTGGGCGGCGAGCTGCGCGCCGTCGAAGGCGTAGCAGCCGGCGTTGCACTCGAGCAGCGTGGCGGCCTGCTCGGGCGTGCAGTCCTTCTGCTCGATGATGCGCTCGATCTGGCCGTCGGCGCCCAGCTTGATGCGGCCGTAGCCGAAGGGGTCGGGCGGGGTCATGGTCATGACGGTGCAGGCGAGCTCGCCGGTGGCGACGGTCTGCGCGAACTTGGCGACGGTGTCGGCAGTGATGAGCGGCAGGTCGCCGTTGAGCACGACGACCGGGCCTTGCGTGATGCCGCAGGCCTCGAGCGCGACTTTCACGGCGTGGCCGGTGCCCAGGCGCTCGGTCTGCTCGACGCACTCGACCTTGGTGGTGCTGGTGGCGTAGGCGCCGTCGATGAGGGCGCGCATCTCGTCGGCGTGGCTGCCGATGACGACTACGACGCGGTTGCAGCCGGCCTTGATGGTGGCGTCGACGATCCACTGGACCATGGGCTTACCCAGGATCTTGTGCGAAACCTTGCAGTGGTTCGACTTCATGCGGGTGCCCTCGCCGGCAGCGAGGATAATTGCGGTTGCGTCCATGTGATCTCCTGTTACGTTATAGAGACGTGTGTTTGGAAACGATACACGGCGCAATATGATACCGCAGGCATATGATGAGCGCGTAACGTTTGACGCGTGACGGCCGATGTCGCTGCCATCGGCGTGGTGTTTGCGCTGGTTGTGCATGGCGGCGGCGCTGCGGCGTTGGCGTTTTGCGCGAGGGGATGGGAGGTGTCCGTGGATATCATGCGAGAGGAATCGGGTAACGAACCCGTCGCGGCATTTTCGATGTCGCATCCGGCGGTGCCGGCGCTCTACATGGTGCTGACGCTGGGACTCACCATGTTCTCGATGCAACCGGTGCTGATTGCGCTGTCGCTTGCGGGCGGGCTGGCGTACGGGCTTGCGACGCGCGGCGTCGCGCGCACGTTGGGGGCGCTTCGCTGGCAGCTGCCGGTGATTTTGATCATCGCGGTGCTCAATCCGCTGTTTAGTGCATCGGGCTCGACCGAGCTTTTCCGTATTGGCATGCGTGCGGTGTATTTGGAGAGCATGGTATACGGTCTGTGCATGGGCGGGCTGTTTGTGGCGAGCGTGCTGTGGTTTGAGGCCGCGGCGTCGATGCTCGAATACGACAAGGTTCTTGCGCTTTTGGGCAACGCCGCGCCGGTGATCGCGCTCATGATCTCGATGTGCATGCGGCTTATCCCGCAGTTTTTGCGCCGCGGCCGTACGGTGCTGGCGGTGCAGGACGCGATCGATATGCCGGGGCGTGCGCCTACCGATCCCGTGCGATCGCGCCTGCGGGCGTCGAGCGTGCTGATGGGCTGGGGCATGGAAGATTCACTTGAGCGCGCGGATGCCATGCGCTCGCGCGGGTGGGGTGCTGCGTCGCGCCGTACGACGTATGCGCGGTATCGGCTGGGGCGCGGCGACGTTGCCGCACTGGTTGGACTTGCAGTGTTTGGTGCCGCCGCGGTGGCGGTGGCGTGGACCGCGACGACGCAGTATTCGTTTTATCCGCAGCTCTCGGTGCCGGCGCCGTGGCTGGGCTATGTCGTGTACGCTGCCTGGATGGTGCTGCCCTGCGTGTTGCATGCGATCGATGAGAAGAGGTTCGGCTGATGGCTCGGTTGGATAGGGACCCGGTGTTGGGCGCGGCGTGCGGCCCGGATATGCCGGCGATTGAGGTACGGGGCCTGAGCTTTACCTACCCCGGGGCTGATGCTGCGGTGCTCGAGAGGCTCGACTGGTCTGTTCCCCAAGGTGCATTTGCGCTGCTTGTCGGCGGTACCGGATCGGGTAAGTCGACGCTGCTGTCGCTGCTCAAGCCCGAGATCGCTCCGGCGGGCGAGCGCACTGGCGATGCGCGCGTGCTGGGCGAGAACGTTGCCGACATGGACGTGCGCGCGTCTGCGGAGCGCGTAGGCTACGTGTTCCAGGATCCCGAGAACCAGATTGTGTGCGAGACCGTGTGGCACGAGATGGCGTTTGGCCTAGAGAATCTGGGTGTGTCGCGCGACGAGATGCGCCGCCGTGTTGCCGAGACCAGCTATTTCTTCGGGCTGGAGGACTGGCTTCATCGCGATACCGATACGCTTTCGGGTGGCCGCAAGCAGCTGCTGTCGCTTGCTGCCGTCCTGGCGCTGCGCCCGCGTGTGCTGCTGCTCGACGAGCCCACGTCTCAGCTCGATCCCGTTGCCGAGAAGAATTTTCTGCACGCGCTGTTTCGCGTGAACCGTGAGCTGGGCCGCACGGTTGTTGTGGCTACGCATCAACCGCGGCCGATGCTCGAGTATGCGACGCGTGCGTACCGGATTGAGGGCGGTCGCGTGCGCGAAGTGGCGGATATGGCTTCTTTGGGACGCCGAGAATCGCTGTTTTCCGATGACATGTTGGGGTGGGGTACCATCCGATGTGCAAAAAACGGAGTATTCAGCAGGCGTGAGGACAATTTGGGCTCTCTGGAGCCGCCCGGGGACGTATCGAGCGCGAAAAAAAGTTTGGAATTGGACAAATCGTCCGAATTTGTGGCACAAACGTCGCTCGAGAACGGCTCGGAAGCCTTCCCGAGTACGGATGGAAGCAGAATACTCCAAAAAATGCACGACGGGTCGGCTACCACCCTGTCGGAAGGCTGGTTTCGCTACGATCGCGTTGGCGGCTGGGTGCTGCGCGGGCTCGATGTGACGTTTTCAGCCGGCGCGGTGCATGCGGTCGTGGGCGGAAACGGCTGCGGCAAGTCGACGATGCTCTCGGTGCTGGCCAAGACGGCTAAGCTGCAGCGTGGCCGCATGGTGCGCGGGGCGGCCTCGGCTGCGCTGCTGCCACAGAATCCCAAGGCATTGCTGGTCGCCGAAACGGTGCGCGACGAGCTGATGGAATGGGCTTCGGCCTGCGGATACAACGAGGCCGCAGCACGGGAGCAGACAGCGCGCCTGGGCCTGGCGGGCTTGGAGGCGCGTCACCCGTACGATCTTTCGGGCGGTCAGCGCCAGCTGCTTGCGTTGGCAAAGCTGCTGTTGATTGGTCCGGAGCTGCTACTGCTTGATGAGCCCACCAAGGGTTTGGACTTGGCCAGCCGCCGCATCATCGCTCGCGCCCTGCGTGACCATGCAAATGCCGGCGGTACCGTCATCATGGCCACGCACGACTTAGACTTTGCCGAGCAGGTGTCCGACGACGTCGCCATGATGTTCGACGGCGAGATCGCCTGCATGGAGCCTCCGGCGGATTTCTTTGCCGACAACGTGTTTTACAGGGCGTGATGGGATGACGGATCATCGCGCCTCGCGCCTACTCACAAAAATGGAGATTCCGCTGTTGTTGGCGGTGCCGGCAGTGATGACTGCGGCGTTGTTGGCGGGCATTGAGCAGGCGGCGCTTGCCATGCTGGTTGTAGTGGCGCTCGTGCTCGCACTGTTCTTTGCGGGCTATGAGACATCACGTCCAGGCCTGCGCCAGATCATGCCCACGCTAGTGCTGGCGGCGCTGGCCGCGGCGGGACGCATCCTGTTTGGACCCATTCCCGATTTTAAGCCCGTGAGCGCTATCGCCATTATCGCGGGTGCGACACTTGGCCGTCGCAATGGTTTTATGGTCGGCGCGTTGGCAGCGCTGACCAGCAATTTCTTTTTTGGGCAGGGCATGTGGACGCCGTGGCAGATGTATGCCTGGGGTCTGGTGGGCTATATCGGTGGCGCGCTGGCGCATGCGGGCGCGTTTGACCGCGCCGATGGAACCGTGCGAATGCCGGCGCTGTTGGCGTATGGCTTTGCCTCGGGCTTGCTGTATGGTGTCGTAATCAACGCGTATGACATCATCGGTTTTGTGCAGCCGCTCACCTGGGCAGGCGCCATAGCGCGTCTTGCCACCGCCGTACCGTTCGATATCACGCACGGACTCGCGACCTGCGTGTTTTTGGCCGCTCTGTACAAGCCCTGGTGTCGCCGCATCAACCGCGTCGTCGTGAAGTACGGGCTGTAGTGGTGGTTGCGCCGAGGCAAGAACCAATACTGTCTTGGTGTTGTATCAAAACTATGCCGGTTTACGGGGCTAGATTGGCACAGACAGACCATACCGGCTTTTTTCGAAATGGAGTAAGCCGTTTGCCTGCGGTTTTATTATTTCGGAATTGCGTATGGTTGGGGGTTTGCGATTTAGCCCCGTAAACCGGCATAGTTTTGAAATGGCAGGTTGATATGACGGGCATCGTGGCCCTCAAGAGCCAAGCTGATCCGTTATCTTCCGTCCCCAGACGTCCTCGGGGAGTCAACTGAACCCGCCCGCTACGAAATCGGCCCATCTACTACGTTTAGCCTGATACCCCCGACCATGACCGCGTTTTATGAAAAACCGCAGGCTTTCTACCTGCGGTTTTCTTTTTGCGTTGTTCGCTATGGTTGAGGGTAGTGGCTTAAACGTAGTAGATGGGCCAGTTTCGTGGTAAGCGGGCCGCGTGGATGCCCTCGCGAGATGAAAATGATCCCTTTTCCTCCGTCTCCAGGGAATCAGTTGGGGCTAGAGCTCTAGGGTGAGGGTGACGGGGCAGTGGTCGCTGCCGAAGATGTCGCCGCGGATGCCGGTGTCGCGTACGTTGCCGGCGATTGCGTCGCTCACCAGGAAGTAGTCGATGCGCCAGCCTGCGTTGTTCTTGCGGGCATTAAAGCGGTAGCTCCACCAGCTGTAGACGCCCTCGACGTCCGGATTGGCTGCGCGCCAAGTGTCGGTAAAACCGGCGTTGAGCAGCTCGGTAAACTTGCCACGCTCCTCGTCCGAAAAGCCTGCGTTGCCGCGGTTGGACTTGGGGTTCTTAAGGTCGATCTCCTCGTGTGCCACGTTAAAGTCGCCGCAGGTTACGACGGGCTTGCCGGTTTCGCGCTCAAGCGCGCTCAAAAAGCCGCGGTAGGCATCGTCCCAAGCCATGCGCACGTCGATGCGCGCGAGCTCATTTTGGGCGTTGGGCGTATAGACGTCCACAAACCAAAACTTGTCGAACTCGAGCGCGCAGACGCGGCCCTCGGTTGCGGCTTGGGCGACGAGCTCGGCGCCCCCACCCTCGCCGGCGTAGGGCAGCAGTGCATCGGCGCGCAGCACGCGCAGCGGTTCCTGGCGGCTAAAGACCGCGGTGCCCGAGTAGCCCTTGCGCTCGGCGTAGCTCCAGGTTTGGTGATAGCCGGCCAGGTCGATATCGACCTGGCCCTCCTGCAGCTTGGTTTCCTGCAGCGCTAGGATATCGACATCGAGTTCCTGTGCGATCTGGATAAAGCTCGGGTCCTTTTTGAGCACGGCGCGCAGGCCGTTGACGTTCCACGAGGCGAAAGTGTAAGTCTGAGGCATGGTGTCCTTTCGACGGGGTTGGCAGGCTTAAGATTAGCGCAACAAGAGCGGGGCGGAGTCCGCGAGCGATAGTGCGAACGCCGCCATCCCGGAGACACGGACGGAGGACATATTATGGCGCAGACAATATCGGACCCCAAACAGGCCTCCGCCGCGCTGGCGGAGCTGTTCGAAACCCATAGCCACGTGGTCTTCTTTGGCGGCGCGGGCGTTTCCACGGCAAGCGGCATTCCCGATTTCCGCAGCGTGGACGGTCTGTATCATCAACAATTTGCCTATCCGCCCGAGACCATGCTCTCGCACAGCTTTTACGAGACGCATCCGGCGGAGTTCTTCGACTTTTACCGCACCAAGATGATCGCGCCTAACGCTAAGCCCAACTGCTGCCACACCAAGCTGGCCGAGCTGGAGCGCGCCGGCAAGCTCGACGCCGTGGTGACGCAAAACATCGATGGCTTGCATCAGGCGGCTGGTTCACGGCGCGTGTTTGAGCTGCACGGCTCGGTCCACCGCAATATCTGCCAGACGTGCGGCGCGGTCTACAGCGCCGAATGGATTTGCGCGCGCGAGCACGAGGATGCCGCGGGCATGCCCGTGTGCCCTACGTGCGGCGGTCGCATCAAGCCCGATGTGGTCCTCTACGAAGAGCCGCTCGATGAGCGTGTGCTTACCGGCGCCGTTGCTGCCATCGCCGCAGCCGACGCCCTCGTCGTGGGCGGAACCTCGCTCGTAGTGTATCCGGCGGCGGGCCTCACGCGTTACTTTACTGGCGATACGCTGGCCATTTGCAATTTGGCGCCCACCGATCAGGATGCAAATGCCGACCTGCTGATTTCTTGCGACATCGCGGCCGCGTTTGCGTTCTAGCCCGCGCGCGCGGATATAATAGAAAGACTGAGTGCAAAGCGACCCCGCCGCCAGCTCCCCAAGCTCGGCGGCGTGGGCATTTTAGGAGGATGTTCATGGCGAACGACAGCAAGACATGGCGGTGCGGAAAGTACGAGCTCAGCTTTGACCGTCCGCGCATCATGGGCGTCCTCAACGTGACGCCCGATTCGTTTAGCGATGGCGGGGAACACTTCGACCCGGATGCCGCCATCGAGTACGGCCTGGCGATGCTCGACGCCGGCGCCGACATCATCGACGTGGGCGGCGAGTCCACGGGTCCCGGCTTTACCCCGGTCAACCCCGACGAGGAGGCTCGCCGCGTGCTGCCCGTGGTGCGCGCGCTGGCCAAGGAGGGCGCCATCGTCTCGATCGACACGCGTCATGTGGCGGTTGCCAAGGCGGCCGTGCGCTGCGGCGCCTCGATCGTCAATGACGTGACCGGCTTCACCGACCCCAAGATGGTCGAGTTCGTTAAGACGAGCACCTGCGGCGTCATCGTGATGCATGCCGGCGAGGTCGCCGCGCCCACCCGCACGCACGCAACGGTGCAGCTCGATACCTCGGCAGCGGCGTTTGTTGCCGAGAAGGCGCGCGAGGCGGCCGCCGAGGCTGCGCGCGAGGCTGAGAAGCCCGCTCGTCGCCGT
>UQMW01000009.1 GCA_900542275.1 uncultured Collinsella sp. | reverse complement strand
GCTCTGGCGCCCGCGCAGCGTCGGCTGGTCCGCCGTTCGGTAGAACGGCGGAACCGCCTAACCGCCCAAGTAAGCTTTGCGGACGTTGTCGTCGTGCAGGAGCTCTTGGCCGGTGCCGGTCATGGTGATCTTGCCGGTCTCGAGCACGTAACCGCGTGTGGCGATGGAAAGCGCCATCTGCGCGTTTTGCTCGACCAGAAGCACCGTGGTGCCGGCCTTGTGCAGGTCCTCGACAATCTGGAAGATCTGTTCGATCAGAATCGGCGCCAGACCCATGGAAGGTTCGTCGAGCATAAGCAGTTTGGGGTTACTCATAAGGGCGCGCCCCATAACGAGCATCTGCTGCTCGCCGCCTGAAAGGGTGCCGGCGACCTGGCGACGGCGTTCCTTCAGGCGCGGGAACTGCTCGTAGACGCGCTCCAGGCCCGGAGCCACCGTGGACTTGGGCTGTGTATAGGCGCCCATCTCCAGGTTCTCCTCGACCGTCATCTGCAAAAAGGCGCGACGTCCCTCGGGAACCTGAGCCAAGCCCTTACCAACCAGCTTATCAGCGGGCGTATGGGTAATGTCCTCGCCCATAAACTTGATGGAGCCGGTCTTAGAGCGCAGCAGGCCCGAGACGGTCTTAAGCGTCGTGGACTTGCCAGCGCCGTTGGCACCAATCAGGGCCACGATCTCGCCCTCGTTGACGTTAAAGGAGATGTCCTTGATGGCGTGGATGGCGCCGTACCAGACGTTGATGTTGTAGACGGAAAGCATCGGCTCTGCCATTTAGTTCTCCCCCTTATCCTGCTTGCCCAGATACGCCTCAATAACAGCGTCGTTGTTCTGGATCTCCTCGGCCGTGCCCTTGGCGATGACCTTACCAAAGTTGAGCACGCAGATGCCCTCGCAGATGTTCATGACGAGCGACATGTCGTGCTCGATAAGCATGATGGCGATGCCAAAGGTGTCGCGGATCTTGACGATGTTCTCCATGAGCTCCGCGGTCTCGGACGGGTTCATGCCGGCAGCAGGCTCGTCGAGCAGCAGCAGCTTGGGGTTGGTGGCAAGCGCGCGGACGATCTCCAGACGACGCTGGGCGCCGTAAGGCAGCGAGCCGGCCTGCTCGTTTGCCAGGTGCTCCATATCAAAGATGGACAGCAGCTCCATGGCGCGCTCGTGGGCGGCCTTCTCGTGCTTCCAGTACGTCGGCAGACGCAGCACGCCCTCAAAACCAGAGTAGCGCTCCTGGTTGTGCAGGCCGACCTTAACGTTGTCCTCCACCGTCATGGTGTTGAACAGGCGAATGTTCTGGAACGTACGGGCGATACCCATACGGTTGACCTGGTAGACGGACTTGCCCGAGGTGTCCTCGCCGTCGAGCAGGATAGTACCGTGCGTGGGCTGGTACACCTTGGTGAGCAGGTTGAAGACCGTGGTCTTACCGGCACCGTTGGGACCGATCAGACCGGCGATCTCGGTCTTACCGATGGTCAGGCTAAAGTCGTCGACTGCCTTAAGGCCGCCAAATTCAATGCCCAAGTGGATGCACTCGAGCGCCGGGCGCTGGCCCAGGTCGCGGTCGGGAACGATGGCGCCAGAAGGATACGGGACCATCTTGCCCTTGTTGAACTCAAACTTACTGGGCATCGGCTGCTACCTCCTTCTTGGAAGCAAAGCGGTCCTTAATGCGTGCGAAGAACGCCTTGAGCTGCGGGTTGTTGGTAAAGATCATGACCAGGATCAGCACGATGGCGTAGATGAGCATGCGGTAGTCCGAGAACTGACGGAGCAGCTCGGGAAGCACCGTGAGCAACGCCGCCGCGATGACGGAGCCGCGCATATTGCCCAGACCGCCCAGGACCACGAATACCAGGATGAGGATGGACGTGTTGAAGTCGAACTTGGTGGCGGAAAGCTGCGAGAAGTTACCGCCGAAGAGGGCTCCGGCAGCGCCGGCGAGAGCGGCGGAAACCACGAAGGCGATCATGCGGTACTCGGTGACGGAGATGCCCACGGACTCGGCAGCGATCTTGTTGTCGCGCACGGCCATAATGGCACGGCCGGTACGGCTGCGAACCAGGTTGAGCACGATCACGAGTGCGACCATGACCAGGATGGCACCGGCGAGGAAGGTCGAGTACGTCGACACGCCCGATGCGCCCTGGGCGCCCTTGATGATGGCGGTGCCGTCCTCGAGCAGGTGCAGGTCGTCGATCGTGGAGTTACCTGTAATGTTAAAGATCACATGCAGGCCGCGGGAGTCGACGCCCACGATAAGGCAGGTGACGATCTCTTTGATAATCTCGCCAAAGGCCAGCGTCACGATAGCCAGGTAATCGCCGCTCAGGCGAAGGACCGGGATGCCGATCAAGAAGCCCAGGATGGCGGCAGCGATGGCGCCGACCACGATGCTGATGACAAGACGTATCGGATCGGAGGGAACGGCGCTCTCGAGGGCGACCGCGGTAACGATGCCTGTATAGGCGCCGACGCTCATAAAGCCCGCGTGGCCCAGCGACAAGTCGCCCGCGATGCCGACGACGAGGTTAAGGGAGATAGCCATGACGATATAGGCCGTGATGGGAACCAGCTGACCGGCGATCATGCGCGGAATCATGTGGTTAGACTGCAGAAAGAACACGATGGCGAACGCCACAAGGCACATGGCGTACGTAACAAAGTCGTGACGCGTCTGCTTGTCTTTAAGAAACTTCATAACGCTCACCTACACCTTCTCGGGGACGTACTTGCCCAAGAGGCCGGCAGGCTTGACGAGCAGGACGATGATCAAAACACCAAAGACGATGGAGTTGGCAAGGCTCGTGGAAATATAAGCCTGTGCCATCGCCTCGATGATACCGATGAGAATGCCACCGACAAAGGCACCGGGGATGGAGCCGATGCCACCGAAGACAGCGGCATCGAAGGCCTTGATGCCAGGCATGGCACCCGTCGTGGGCTGCAGCACCGGCGAGTAGGAGCACAGCAGCACGCCGGCGATGGCGGCAAGGGCGGAGCCGATGGCGAACGTCATCGAGATGGTGCGGTTGACGTTGATGCCCATGAGCTGAGCGGCGGCCTTGTCCTCGGACACGGCGCGCATGGCTTTGCCCATCTTGGTCTTGCCTGTAAAGAACATCAGGCCGGCCATGATAACCAGGCAGGCGACGATGGTGACGAGCGAGACGGCGCTTACGTTGAACTTGGCCAAGAACTCCGGCACCTGGAAGGTGACGAGCGAAGTGAAGTTCTTGGGCGTGGCGCCCCACAGAAGCTGCGCGGCGTTCTGCAGGAAGTAAGACACGCCGATGGCCGTGATCAGAACGGCCAGAGGGCCTGCTTGGCGCAGCGGCTTGTATGCCAGACCCTCGATGAGAACACCGAGAACCGTGCAGACCACACAAGAGAGAATTACAGATGCCCAGCCCGGGAGGCCGAGATACGACGTGGCGCAGAACGAGACATAGGCACCGACCATGATGACGTCGCCGTGAGCGAAGTTGAGCATCTTGGCGATACCGTAGACCATGGTGTAGCCCAACGCGATGATGGCGTAGACGCTGCCCATGGACAGGCCGTTGACCAAGTATTGGATAAAGACCGTCATGTTCCACATCCCCCTTTCGAATAGGTTTCCAGTTGATGTATGAAACAGGGACGTTACATCGTCCCTAGATACCAAGCAAGCAGGGAAGGCCAAAACCTCCCCTGCTTGGGATCAAAACCGCTCTATATAAGGCGGCCTATTAGGCCTGTACGTACTTGCCGTCGGTAATGACGTACGCCGTCGGGTCCTTCTGGACCTGACCCTTGTCGTTCCAGGAGAGCTTGCCAGTCAGACCGTCAACGGTAATCTTGAGCATAGCCTCGGGAAGCTTCTCGGCAACCTCGGTGGGGTCGGCGTCGACGCCCAGGCCGGCCTCCTTGAGAGCCTCGACCACAGCATGCACGCCGTCGTAGGCGTCGGCGGCAAACTGGTCGGGGGTATCGCCGTACTTATCCTTGTAAGCGTTGACGAAGTCGGCGTTCTTCTCGTCGTCGGCGGAGAACGGGGTCATGAGCAGCAGACCCTCGGCAAGAGAGGTGTCGAAGCCCTCAACGCCCAGGATGCCGTCCATGCCGTCGCAGCCCATCATCTTGACGTCGTAGCCCATGTCCTTGGCGTTCTTGAGCAGGACGGACGCCGGCGTGTAGTAGATCGGCGCAAAGATCATGGTGGCGCCTGCCTGCTTGGCCTTGGTCAGCTGGTTGGTAAAGCTCGTGGCGGAGTCGTCCTTAAAGGTCTCCTCGTCGACAATCTCAAGCTTAGACTTAGCGGCCTGGGCCTTAAAGGAATCTGCGATGCCCGAAGAATAGGCGTCGCCGGAGTTATAGAACAGCACGAACTTCTCGTTCGCATACTTCTCTGCCAGGAACTTGGCAGCGTTGACACCTTGGTTGGGGTCGGTAAAGCAAACCTGGAAGACGCAATCCTTGCCCTTGGTAACGTCCTCGGAGGACGCAGACGGGGTGATCATGAACGTCTCGGGGTCGTTGCCGCACTCGGCGGCAACGGCGACCGACGCACCCGTGGTGGTCGGACCGACGAGGGCCTGCATGCCCCAGTCGAGCAGGGTGTTGAAGGCGTTGACGGCCTTCTCACCGTCAGCCTGGTCGTCCTCGGCCTTGCTGACAAGCGGCAGCTCCTTAGTCGAGAAATCCTTGCAGCCAAGCTCGACAGCCTGTGTAACGGACTTGCCGTAGGACGCGTTGGCGCCGGTCAGCGGGCCGATGGTGCCGATCTTAAACGAAGCGTCGCCCGACGCGGAACCGCTGTCGCCGCCGTTGGAGGAGCAGCCAGCTAGAATGGACATCGCCCCCAGACCTGCTGCGCTCGCGATAACGCTCCTGCGATTCATAACAGGGTTCAATGACTTACCGGTGAGGCTCGACATGCGGCTCTCCTCTCAAATCTCGTCGGGTTTCGGTTACCCGACAGGCCATCCTTCGCCGTGTTCGGCGTTCGCAAAATAGTAGACGCTTTAGTTAGGAAAAGTGGCGAATATTTCAACTTTTCTTTGGATTTGTTCATTTATCCATATTTCTGCGTATTTCTATTTTTTTATGCAGTAATGCCACTTTATTGTGTAAAAGTAATGTTTCCATTCTGTTACAAGCGTTCCCGCTCTTAATAAACATGGTGTCCCCCTTTTCGCTAGCCGCGATGCGGCCGTCTTGCGGTACAGGGCAAACCTTATGGCGCAAACGTTGACAGTTTGTTACGGGAGTTCGTTTGTAGCGAGCGTGTTTCCAATATTTCCGCAGCGTTTCGGGGGTAGCGTTTTGCACAGCTCCGGCTGCCTGGCAAGCACGCGCCCGCACTTCACGCTAGAATGCACTCAGCCTATAAGCAGTTAATCCATCCACAAGATGCACGAAGGAGCTATCTATGAGCGAACCCCTGCGCACCGTGAACGTCGGTCTGATCGGCCTGGGAACCGTCGGCGGCGGCGTGGCCCGTCTGATCAAGAGCCACCACGATGAGTACCTGGCAGCCTACGGCATCGACCTTAAGCTGACCCGCGCCTGCGCGCTTGCCTGGGAGCAGGCCGAGGCGGCAGGCATTGAGCGCGAGGCCTTCACGAGTGACTGGCACGACGTCGTCACCGACCCCGCCGTCGACATCGTCGTCGAGCTGATCGGCGGCGAGCATCCCGCAACCGAGATCTTCACCACCGCCTTCGAGAACGGCAAGCACGTCGTCTCTGCCAACAAGGCCCTGCTGGGCCGTCACGTCGAGACGCTTGCCGAGAAGGCGCGCGCGTGTGGCGTGCAGATTAAGTGCGAGGCCAGCTGCGGCGGCGGCATCCCCATCGTGAGCACGCTTGAGCACGACCTGGTGGGCAACAAGATCCTGACCATCGCTGGCATTCTCAACGGCACCACCAACTACATCCTGTCGCGCATGGACGCCGAGGGCGCCGATTACGCTGACGTGCTCGCCGACGCCCAGGCAAAGGGCTATGCCGAGGCCGACCCGTCCGCCGACGTCGACGGCTTCGACGCCGCCAGCAAGACGGCCATCCTCGCTTCCATCGGCTTTGGCACCCGCGTGACCACCGACGATGTCTACCAGCAGGGTATCCGTACCATCGGCGCCGAGGACATTGCCCAGGCCCGCGAGCTCGGCTACACCATCAAGCTGCTGGGCATCGCACGCAACACCGACGCCGGCGTCGACGTCCGGGTGCATCCCACGCTGATCCCCGCCGACCACATGCTTGCCAAGGTCAACGGCGCCATGAACGCTGTCTACGTGGTGGGCGACGCCGTGGGCGAGACCATGTTCTACGGTGCCGGCGCAGGCTCCTTCCCCACCGCGAGCGCCGTCGTGGGCGATATCCTGTCGCTCTCCGAGCAGATCAGCCGCGGCGTGGCTCCGCTGCCCGAGATTGAGCCCTATGGCCACAACCTCGCCTTTAAGCCCATGGACGAGCTCCAGACCAAGTACTATGTGCGCCTGAAGGTCGCCGACCGCGTGGGCGCCCTGTCCGAGACGGTCGACATCTTTGCCAAGCACAACATCTCGATCTCGCTCATCAACCAGGTCGAGGACGGCAAGTCGGGCGTCAGCGATGCCTGCTCGGTCATCTTCCTGACGCACCGCGCACTCGAGAAGGACGTCCAGGCTGCCGCCGCCGAGCTTGCCAGCGTCGACTGCGTGGCCGAGGTCGCCAACGTCCTGCGCATCGAGGACGTCGAGGCCTGGACCGAAGGCGTCATGGCGAACTAGTCCAGTCCTTGGCACACAACATAGCACCTGAGGGGCTCCCGTCCGTTTGGATGGGAGCCCCTTTGTTTGAAACCGCCCATTGCGTTCATCAAGCAAAAGTTTGAACAACTTGGCCATTCGCTGACAACCGAGGGTGCCGTTTACCGATATGCGAACGAAGTTGATTTTGCGCGCCGTTATGCTGTGCTGCGTATGTCCACCCCCGAAGAATGGAGGCACCATGTTGCTCGAGGGTAAGAAAGCAATCATCACCGGAGGCACGCGCGGTATCGGCTATGCCATCGCCTGCCGTTTTATCGAGGAAGGCGCCGCCGTCACCGTCTTTGGTTCGCGTCAGGAAACCGCCGACGCGGCCGTTGAGAAGCTCGCCGCCGCCTATCCCGAGGCAAAGATCTGGGGGCGTTCGTGCAACCTCACCTCACTCGAGGCCGTAACCGAGGCCTTTACGCAGGCCGCAGCCGACATGGGCGGTCTCGACACGGTCGTCAACAATGCCGGTATCTCCCAGCGCTCGCCCCTTTTGGACTACACGGCCGAGGAGTTCGCCAAGGTCATGGACCTCAACGTCGTCGCCGTCTTTAATGGTCACCAGGCCGCTGCCAAGATCATGACCGAAGCCGGCCACGGTGGCACCATCACCACCACGAGCTCGATGGTCGCTAAGTACGGTCAGCCCTCCGGCGTTGGCTATCCCACGTCCAAGTTCGCCGTCAACGGCATGGTCCAGTCGCTCTCACGCGAGCTCGCCCCCGTGGGCATTCGCGTCAATGCCGTCGCCCCCGGCGTAACCAGGACCGACATGGTCGCCAACCTGCCCGAAGAAGTCATCAAGCCCATCATCGCTACCATCCCGCTCGGCCGCATGGGCGAGCCCGAGGATGTCGCCAACGCCTTTGTCTTCCTAGCGAGCGACATGGCCGCCTACGTTACGGGCGCTGTGCTCCCCGTCGACGGAGCTGCCCGCTCTTAAGGGACCACAAGCCCCAGCCTCAACATAGCCCAACAAAGAAGGCGCGCCGCCCGCATCAATTGCAGGCAGCGCGCCTTCTTCTGTTTAAGGGGAAGTTTCCCCGAGAGAGCACCGGCTACTTGTCGTCATCTTGCGTATCTTCGCGCGCATAGAGCTCCAGCATGCGGCGGCGGTATTCGCGCACGGCGAGCTTGGCGCGCTCCAGGCGGCGGCGCTCACGCGGAGTCAGCTCGGACGGGTCGACCTCGTCTCCATAGGTCTTATCGGCAAGCAGGTGCGCCGCGTCCACGATGCGGGCATCGATGTGGCCGCTCGCTGCCTCGGCGGAAAGACGCTCGGCAATCGTATCGAGCGTAGGCAGGCCCTCGAATACGCGACCATGGCCATGCGAGGTCAGCAGCTCGTGCTCGCGCGCGAGCAAGCTCGCTAGGTCGTGGTGGGCGCGCAAGATGTCGAGCGCATCGGATGGATGCTCGGCAACCTCTGCCACGGCGGCGACCGGTGCGGCATCCACCACGCGGTAGAAGAGCTGCGCGAGCAATGGCATCAAGAACACCGTGATGGCACCGGCGGCAACCATGACCGACGCAATATCTTGCGACAGCGCGCCCGCGTTGACGGCAACGCTCGTAACGGCAACGATGATCGGCAGCGCCGTGGTGCAGTACAGGGCCACGGTAATGCGACCATACGCCGACACATCGCGCGTCGCAGGACAAATGCTCATGGAAATAAGAATAGGCACGGCACGAATAATCAACAACGCCACGATAAAGCCCACGAGCAGACCCGGGCGCGACGCCACGGCCGTCAGATCGATCTTTGCGCCCGATACGGTAAAGAACACCGGAATCAAAAAACCGTAGGCCAGACCGTCGAGCTTGGTCTCGAGCGTATGGTTGCCCTCGGGGATGATATAGCGCAGGACAAAGCCGGCGGCAAAAGAACCCAACACGATGTCGAGATCAAAGACGGCCGAGAACGCCACGAGCGTGACCAGGATGAGCACCGTCAGGCGCACGAAGGTCTGCGACGTGGTATCGGCGCGCTCCTCGACAAACGCAAAGAAGCGGCTGCCGACGCGCTTGGAGCGGCTTGGGACCACGGCCAGCAACACGCAAACCACCGCAAACAAGCCAAGGATTACGAGCGTTTGGATGCCAGTGCGGGCAGACAGCAGCACCGACATGGCGAGCACGGGACCGAGCTCGCCCCAAGTGCCATACGCGAGAATCGAGTCGCCCACGCGCGTGCCGGTGAGCGAGCGCTCGCGCATGATGGGCACAAGCGTACCGAGCGCCGTCGAAGTGAGGGCAAGCGTCACGGCGATACCGTCGAAATGACTGACTGAGAACCACGGGGTAAAGCGCACGGCAAGCCAGGCGATACCAAACGTGACGACCCACGTCGCCAAGCCGTAGCGCCCCTCGACGCCCGTGATGCTCTTGGGGTCGATCTCAAAGCCGGCAAGCAGGAACAAAAAGGCCAGGCCCAGCTCGGACACAAGCGAGACCTCAGCATCTACATGGATGACGCCGAGCATATGGGGTCCCAGTACCGCGCCGAGCACGAGCAAAAAGACCGTCTCGGGAACGGGTTTTCCGGGAATCGCCGAGGCGATAAAAGGACTCGCAAAGGCCACGAGTGCGATGATGGCGAGCGAAACGAATGCCATGTGATGCCTTTCTCTTGTTTGCGCTTCACTGTAGCACCCTCGCCGTCCTCAACGCGCCGCGAGCTGTCGTATCATAGTGAGGTTTACAAACATGTGGCTCAAGGCGACCGCAGGGCAGACCCCGCAAACCGACCGCTGCCGCATACCGTACCGTACGCCCAACCGATCAGGAAGGCAGGAACCAATGGTCTCTCGTATCTACGTGGAGAAGAAACCCGGGTTCGACGTCGAGGCTCAGCAGCTCAAGGGCGAGCTGACCGAAATTCTCGGCATCAAGGGCATCGAGGCCCTGAGGATTATCAACCGCTACGACGTCGAGGGCATCGACAAGGAGCTTTTCCGGTCCTGCGTGCCGACCGTCTTTAGCGAGCCCCAGGTCGATGTGACCTACGACGAGCTCCCCGCAAGCGATGGCGCCGTCTTTGCCGTCGAATTCCTGCCTGGCCAGTTTGACCAGCGCGCCGACTCCGCCAGCGAGTGCGTGCAGCTCATCAGCCAGGGCGAGCGCCCCGCCGTGCGCTCCGCCAAGGTCTATATGATCTCGGGCGCTCTGGACGAGGCCGCCATTGATGCCATCAAGCACTACGTGGTGAACCCCGTCGAGGCGCGCATCGCCTCGCTCGACCTGCCCGAGACGCTGTACATGGAGACCCCCGAGCCCCAGCCCGTCGAGGTGCTCGACGGTTTCCGCGAGCTCGACGAAGCCGGCCTTGCCGCCTTTATTTCCGAGCGCGGCCTTGCCATGGACGAGGCGGACATCGCCTTCTGCCAGCAGTACTTCCGCGATGAGGATCGCGACCCCACCATCACCGAGATCCGCGTGGTCGACACCTACTGGTCCGATCACTGCCGCCACACCACCTTCGGCACCGTCCTGGACGACGTGACGATCGACGACGCCGTGGTGCAGCAGGCCTTCGACCGCTACATGGAGATGCGCCACGAACTCGGTCGCGACACCAAGCCCGTCTGCCTCATGGACATGGGCACCATCGGCGCCAAGTACCTCAAGAAGACCGGCGTCATGACCGATGTCGACGAGTCCGAGGAGATCAACGCCTGCACCGTCAAGGTGAAGGTCGATGTCGACGGCGAGGACCAGGACTGGCTGTTCCTCTTTAAGAACGAGACCCACAACCACCCGACCGAGATCGAGCCCTTCGGCGGTGCCGCCACCTGCGTGGGCGGTGCCATCCGCGACCCGCTGTCGGGCCGCAGCTACGTGTACCAGGCCATGCGTGTCACCGGCGCCGGCGACCCCACCGTCCCCGTGTCCGAGACGCTCGAGGGCAAGCTGCCGCAGCGCAAGCTCGTAACCACCGCTGCCGCCGGCTACTCCAGCTACGGCAACCAGATCGGCCTTGCCACCGGCCAGGTCAACGAGCTCTATCACCCCGGCTACGTTGCCAAGCGCATGGAGGTCGGCGCCGTCGTGGGCGCTACCCCGGCAAACCACGTGCGTCGCGAGTGCCCCGCCCCCACCGACAAGATCATCCTTTTGGGTGGCCGCACCGGCCGTGACGGCATCGGCGGTGCCACCGGCTCCTCCAAGACCCAGAACACCGAGTCCATCGAGACATCGGGCGCCGAGGTCCAGAAGGGCAACGCCCCGGTCGAGCGCAAGCTGCAGCGCCTGTTCCGCCGCGGCGATGCCTGCCGTCTGATCAAGCGCTGCAACGACTTTGGCGCTGGCGGTGTCTCGGTCGCCGTAGGCGAGCTTGCCGACGGCCTGTATGTCGACCTTGATACCGTGACCAAAAAGTACGACGGTCTTGACGGCACCGAGCTCGCCATCTCTGAATCCCAGGAGCGCATGGCCTGCGCCGTCGCCGACGGTGACGTCGAGGAGTTCATGGGCTACGCCGCCGAGGAGAACCTGGAGGCGACCGTTATCGCCGAGGTTACCGCCGAGCCGCGCATGCGCATGGCCTGGAACGGCGTCGCCATCGTCGATCTGTCCCGCGAGTTCCTCAACTCCAACGGTGCGCCCAAGCACCAGGTCGTCCACGTCTGCGCCCGCAGTGTGTGGCAGCCCAGCTGGGCCGGTACCACGCTCGCCGAGCGCATGACCTCGCTCGTCACCGACCTCAACGTCGCTTCTAACAAGGGCCTTTCCGAGCGCTTCGACTCCACCATCGGCGCCGCGACCGTGCTCATGCCCTTTGGCGGCAAGACGCAGCTCACCCCCAGCTCGGCCATGGTCGCCAAGTTCCCCGTGGACGGCGAGACCACCACGGCGAGTGCCATGGCATGGGGCTTCAACCCTTATCTGATGGAGGCCGACCAGTTTGCGGGCGCCTACCTGTCCGTGGTCGAGTCCATCGCCAAGCTCGTGGCTGCCGGCTTTGAGCACAAGCGCGCCTATCTCTCCTTCCAGGAGTACTTCGAGCGTCTGCGCACCGAGGCCGAGCGCTGGGGCAAGCCCACGGCAGCCGTCCTGGGCGCCCTCATGGCCCAAGTCGACCTGGGTGCCGGCGCCATCGGCGGCAAGGACTCCATGAGCGGCTCGTTTGAGGACGAGGCCGGCGAGCTCAACGTTCCGCCGACCCTGATCAGCTTCGCTGTCGCCGTGGGCAAGGCGGCCCGCGCTGTCTCCCCCGAGTTCAAGGGCCTGACGCACCGCGTCGTCCGCATCGCCCCCGCCACCTATGGCCAGGACTACCGTCCCGATGCCCAGCAGCTGCTCGCCGCATTTGACGCCGTCGAGGCGCTCACCGCCGCCGGCGACGCCCTGGCCGTCTCCACGCCCGGCTACGGCTGCGGCGCCGAGAGCCTCTTTAAGATGTGTGTCGGCAACCAGATCGGTATCGAGCTTGCCGAGGACGTGGACGTGGAGAGCCTCTTCGCCCCGCTCTACGGCAGCTTTATCGTCGAGCTCGCCGAGGATGCCGAGCTGCCCGAGGTCGCCAACGGCGTTGTCGTCGAGCCCCTGGGCACCACCGTCGAGGGCTATGTCATCGACACCGGCTCCGAAGTCATCGAGCTCTCCGAGCTCCAGGAAGCCTGGGAGAGCGGCATCGAGGGCGTCTTTGCCTACCGCAGCGCCGGCGAGTCCGCCGAGGTCGAGACCATCGACTTCCGTGCCAAGGATATCCACGTGTACGGCGGCGCCAAGATCGCCCGCCCGCGCGTGGTAATCCCCGTGTTCCCCGGCAACAACTGCGAGTACGATAGCGCCCGCGCTTTCCGCGCCGCCGGCGCCGAGGCCGACACCTTCGTGATCAACAACCTCACGCCCGAGGCCGTCGCCGAGAGCACCCACGAGCTTGCCCGCCGCATCCGTGCAAGCCAGATCGTCATGATCCCCGGCGGCTTCTCGGGCGGCGACGAGCCCGATGGCTCCGCCAAGTTCATCACGGCGTTCTTCCGCGCTCCCGAGGTCACCGAGGCAGTCCGCGACCTGCTCAAGGCCCGCGACGGCCTGATGCTGGGCATCTGCAACGGCTTCCAGGCCCTGATCAAGCTCGGTCTGGTGCCCTACGGCGACATCGTCGACGCCACGCCTGATGCGCCCACGCTTACGTTCAACACCATCGGTCGCCATCAGAGCCGTCTGGTGCGCACCCGTATCTCGTCCAACCTGTCCCCGTGGCTGTCGCAGTGCAGCCTGGACGACCCCTACACCGTCGCCATCAGCCACGGCGAGGGCCGCTTTGTCGCCAATGACGAAGTGCTCACCCAGCTGATCGCCAACGGCCAGGTCGCCACGCAGTACGTGGGCGAGAACGGCAAGCCCAGCATGGATCTCTCCGTCAACCCCAACGGCTCCGCACTCGCCATCGAGGGCATCACGAGCCCCGACGGCCGCGTCCTGGGCAAGATGGGCCATGCCGAGCGTCGCGGCGACAACCTGTACCGTAACGTGCCCGAGCATGTCCCCGGCGATAAGTTCATGCCGATCTTTGAGAGCGGCGTGGCCTACTTCGCTTAAACCTTTCCCATCAGGTACAATCCCTTCGGGTAACAACACCCGCCACCGACACATCCGGTGGCGGGTTCTTTTTTACTTCGCGCATGTAGGAAGGACATCATGGAAAGCCGCAAGCCGTATCTCGCCACCCTGCCCGGACTCATCCTGGGCTGTCTTGTTTGCTGTGCACTCTGGGGATCGGCCTTTCCCTGCATCAAGATCGGCTACGCACTCTTTGGTATCCCGGCGCACGATAGCGCCTCGCAACTGCTCTTTGCAGGTTTGCGCTTCACGCTTGCCGGTATCCTGGTTATCGCCGGTATGAGTGCGGCCCAGCGCCGCCCGCTCGTCCCACAGGTACGCGATATCAAGCCCATCTTTATCTTGTCGCTCTTTCAGACCATCGGTCAATACTTCTTTTTCTATCTGGGCCTCTCGCGCGCCAGCGCCATGTCGAGCTCCATCATCGAGGCCAGCGCCAACTTCCTAGCCATCCTCTTTGCCGCCCTGGCGTTTCGCACCGAAAAGCTCGATGCGGCCAAAGTGCTCGGCTGCGTACTGGGCTTTGCCGGTGTCGCGCTCGTCAACCTTTCGGGCGCGGATGGCACCTTTGGCTTTACGCTCGACGGCGAGGGATTTATCTTGGCCTCCACTGTTGCGGGCGCCCTGTCGACCTGCCTCATTGGCATCTTCTCGCGCGAGCATGACGGCGTCTTGCTCGCCGGCTGGCAGTTTTTAGTCGGTGGCGTGGTCCTTACCGCCATCGGGTTTTTGATGGGCGGCACGTTGTCCCCCACCGAAATCGCCCCCGCCATCGCGCTCATCATCTACATGGCGCTTATCTCCGCGGTCGCCTACTCGCTGTGGTCCCGCCTGCTCGCCGTCAACCCCGTCAGCCGCGTGTCGGTCTTTGGCTTTATGAACCCGGTCTTTGGCGTGCTGTTGAGCGCACTGCTGCTCGGCGAGGGCGCTGGCACGAGCCCCGTTACCGTCATCGTTGCCCTGTTGTTGGTCTGCGGCGGCATCATCATCGTCAACAAACCCAAAAAAGCCTAGCAAGCTCGCCTTTTTAGGGAGGGCGTTCGCACACTTTAGCTTAATGGAATACATCGATGAGCTGAGGGCCGCCACGCACGCAAGCGTGCGACCCTTTTCCTAGCGTATCTGGACGCCGGCCTTCTTTTTCTCGGCCTTGACGCGGTAGAGCTCCGCGTCGGCAGCGCGAAGCAAGTCTTGCCAGGTATCGACGCCGTCACCGACCCGTGCGTAGCCGATGGACATCCGCAACAGATACGGCACCTCGGCGCGCGCGAGCTCGTCGTTGATTGCCGCGCACAGACGTATGATGTCCTGTTCCGCCGCTGCCTTTTGGAGCACCACGAACTCATCGCCACCATAACGCGCGATAAAGCCACCAGACGCCGAGCAGACCTCTTTGAGCGCAGCGGATATTACCTGAAGAGCATGGTCACCCTCCACATGTCCATAGCGATCGTTAATCTGCTTAAAGCCGTCAGCGTCCATCATAAGCAGATATACATCTTCGGCCTGATCCACATTTGAGAAGAGCGACAGCATATAGGTCTCAAAACGGTTGCGATTGTTGAGGCCAGTCAACGGGTCGGTCGAGATGAGCTGCTCCTGGCAGATGATATAGAGCAGCAACATGCTAATCATTATGCCGACACAAAGGCCAGGCACCGAGTATACGATCTGAAAGGTACCGCCCACCAGAGCGGGAACCGCAAAAAAGGCGAGGGTGCGATAAATGGCCTTCTTTTGCAGGCTTTCGACTTTTCGAGCCTGAATAAAGGCATGCAAGGACGTATATATGACGTAGCAGTAGCTAACGATAGGCTGAATCATATAAAGCGCTCCGCGACGATATACGCCCCGCGCATCGATATAGAACATAGCGTGCGTCCAGTAGCTGGTAAATGCCAGAACGACCACCAATGCGGTTGGCAACGTTAAAAGTACCACCCTATAGGGCGTGGTCAGGAGCCGTGAGCCCTGCATCGTCTCGGAATAGAAAAACCAAATGAGGCACGCGATGGCGAACAGCGAAAACGAAACCGCGTTGGAAATCCAGTTGGCCGTGATGCCTACAGGAGTGCTCACGCCGTCCGAGAGCGTCCAGATCATATCGAAGAAAATGTAGGCAGCAGACGTGTAGCCCAGCATGCTAAACAAAAGCTGCTGGGTGCTCGAGAACAGGGAGCGACGGCTTCGTACGGCAAGTCCGATAAGAATAATCATGCACAGCAGGAATATCTCGATCTTGAGTGCCTTTACCACTAGACGCCCTCCCTTCAATATCCAAGTGGCCAGAATCGCCCAATTCGAATCTGGGCAACAAACACCCCCTACTCCGCAGGGGTAAGGGGAATAATAGCAGAGCGCCCGAACGTCACTGCAAGACAGCTCTCGTTCGGGCGCTCAAACGGCGCGAGTTGCACGCCGGAATCATTGATGGATATCGATTGCTACTCGCCATCGATGTCGGTCGCGACAGCCTCTTCGATGGCCTCGACACCGGCAGGCGACAGGTCTTCCTTGCTCTGGCAGAACTTCTTATCGACCCAGCCGGTCAGAATCGGGGCCATGATTGCCGTGATGATGACGGCAGTGGCGATCTGCGCATACGCGGTGGGCGCAAGCTCGGCGTAGCGCGGTGCGACCTCGGCGAGGGCAACCGGTGTGGTCATAGCCGTGCCGGCAATGGTGGAGCAAGCCACAGCGGCCTTGCCATTGCCGCCGCACAGACGCTCGAACGCAAAGGTGATGGGACCGACGACAAACAGCGTGACAAGGCCCAGCAAGATGCCGGAAATACCGCCGGTGATAAAGCTCGACAGGCTCATGGACGCACCGAGCTGAAATCCGATGACGGCAATCGCGGGATTGGCACCGGGAACCAGCAGGTTCTTGATAAACGGGAACAGGTTGCCCAGAACCATGCCAATAACGAGTGGCAAGATGGAGCCGATAATGGTGCCAATGGGAATGTTGGCGAGGCCGGAAACACCGAGGATGATCATCGTGACGGCGGGGCCGGCCGTAAAGAACAGGATACCGACGGCGCCCTGCTCAGACTCATCACCGAACTCGCCCATGATGCCCGTATAGAGCGCCATGTTGCAAAACGTGATGCCGCCGATGATAGACACGGAGCTCAGACCCAGGAAGTTGTCGTTAAAGAAATATGCCACGCCCAGGCCGAGAGCCGCTGCGACGACCAGCTTGGGAATCAGCACGACGATGCCGGTCTTGATAGCGCCCGGCGTGGACTTAAAGCTGATGCCGGCGCCCACAAACAGCAGGATCGCGGCGACGATGGTATTGGAGCCACCGCGGCAGGCAGCCGTAAAGAATCCGCCGATCTCAAAAACCTGCGGGCAGAAGGTGTTGAGCAAAAGACCGACGATCATCGGATAAATCATGATGTCGCCCGGGATGCGCGGGACCTTGAATTTCTTTTGCTCGTTGGCGGTTGCTTCCTGTGCCATGAAACCCCCATTTCCGCTGACGGGGTACAAAAGCCCACGTCACGCTTTGCTACAGTAAAGTTTGACCATGGTACCAGAAGAAATAGACCAGCTCGGTGAAAAACTCGACAAGTTGGGATGGAACGAGATTCGGCGCCCGCGACGCCACCCCTATATAAGGCTCAAGACGATATAGAGTACGATGCCCGAGACGCAGCACCACAGCATCGATTTTGTCTTGACCGCCACGACCACGACGCCGGCGGCCGCAATCCAGGGAACCAAGGCAGGCCAGAGCCCCGCGTCGAACGCGCCGGGACTCACCAAGTCGTTGGCGACCAGCGCGGCAAAGGCAGCGGGCGGGATATAGCCCAGGGCCTCGGTAATACGGGGCGACAGGGTCCGCCCGCGCAAGGCGAACGCCGGCGCGATGCGAAAGAACGCGATAGCAGCCCACGACGACAGCCACAGAACCAAGAACTCGTTAACGGGCATCGCGGGCACCTCTTCCGTCAAATACAGCATCGCACGCCAGCGCAATGGTAATGCCGACCACGACGCTTGCCGGCACGGCAATATTCACGAGGCCCAAGAACTTGCATACGGCGACGGACACCGCGCCCGAAACCGCCGCGACAACGTTGCCGCGCGACAGCCGCTGCGAAAAGAGCAGGCAGATAAAGAGCGAGGTGCAGACAAAGGCTGCAATGGCGGTGGGAACATCGACAACGGCGCCGACGATGGCGCCCGTCGTACACGATACGCCCCATGTTGCGATAAGGATCACGTTGAGCACAAAGGACTCGCGCGGGCCCCAATCCTCCCCTTCAACCAACTTGGCAAGCGAGATGCCATATGCCTCCTCGGTAAGTGTCGCGGCAACAGCCAGCGTCTGACTCTTCGAGGCACCCGTCAGATGCGACGTGATCGATGCCGAGTAAAGCGCAAAGCGCGAGGAGATGGCAGCAACGCTCGCGACGATCGACGCCGCAGGCACACCTGCCAGCCACAGGTTGCAGATCATAAACTGGCCGCTGCCCGTCACAAACGTGCTGCTCAGGGCAAAGACCATCCAGGGTTCCATTCCCGTCTGCCCCATGATCATTCCGCACGGCGCGCCTATTGCAACATAGGTAAGCATCACCGGCCAGACGGTTTTAAAGATCCTAAGGACCATGCCACTCCCATTCTGGTAAGTCGTCTGCAGCGCACCTCGCAACGCAGCAGAAATATCAACCGGTGGCAATAAAGTTCGCCTACAATTGCCACCGGATCGAAAGACACAACTTTTTAGGAAGTCATTATGACAGCTATCGATCGAGACCGGGCGCGCGCAGCCTTCAAAAGCTACACCGATGCCTACGACGCCACCAACCCACGCATCGCGCTCAAAATCGAGCATACGTACCACGTGGCCGAGGCATGCGATGCCGTAGCGCGCGAGCAGGGCTGGTCGTCAGATGATATTGACTTGGCATGGCTTTGCGGCCTGCTGCACGATATAGGCCGCTTTGAGCAGCTGCGACGCTGGGACACCTTTAAGGACGCCGAGAGCATGGGCCATGCAGCGCTGGGCATCGAGGTCCTCTTTGGCGAGAATCCCGCCGATGCACCCGCCGTGACGAGCGTCCGCGACTTTATCGATGACCCGGCAGAAGATGAGCTCATCCGAGCGAGCATTGCCTATCACAGCGATTTCCGTCTACCCGCGCAGCTCGACGAGCGCACGCGGCGCTTCTGCGATATCGTGCGCGATGGCGACAAGATCGACATTATGCGCACCATCGCCGACAGCACCGTCGACACCATCCTCAAGGTGGATGAGGACACGTTTCTCGCCAGCCACTTCTCGACACCGGCGCTTACCGCCTTTGACGAGCATCGCTGCGTCGCGCGTGACGAGCGCAACGAGCCGGCGGACTACCTGGTGGGGCTCATCTGCTTTATGTTTGAGCTCGTCCATCCGGCAAGCCGTGCACTGGCGCGCGAGCAAGGCGATATCTATCGCCTGCTCGACGCGCCCTTTGGCATTACGCGACCCTTTACCGACCCCGCCGCGCAGGCAACCTGGAGCCGCCTTAAGGACGAGCTGCGCCGCTGGCTGGCAAGCGCTTAGCACTCGAGCTGAGCCAGCAGTTCCTCAACGATCTCAACGGCATCGCCGACGACCTTGTACCGGGCGGCACCGAAGATGGGGGCATCCGGGTCCTCATTGATGGCGACAATGCACTCCGCCCCACCGATGCCGGCGAGATGCTGGATAGCGCCCGAGACACCGATGCTCACGAGGAGCTTGGGCGAGACCGATACACCCGTCTGGCCAATTTGGTGGCGATACTCCAGCCAGCCGGCCTCCACCACGGGGCGCGTGCAGCCAAGCTCGGCACCCAGAGCCTCGGCAAGCTTTCGCATCAGCGGTAGGTTTTTCTTGGAGCCGATGCCGCGGCCCACCACGACTAGACGCTCGGCATCGGCAATTGAGGCCTGCTGTCCCCACTCCTCGGCGGGAATCGAGATCTCGACACGGGCCTTAACGTCATCCGCTAGCACTACCTGGGCAATCGTGCCGGAGCGGCTATAGTCAAACTCGGGCGCCTTAAAGATGCCGGGGCGCACCGTTGCCATCTGAGGACGGTGGTTGGGGCAGATAATGGTGGCCATCAGGTTGCCGCCAAACGCCGGGCGCGTCTGCTGCAGCAGACCCGTCTCCGTATCCATCGAAAGCACCGTGCAATCGGCCGTAAGGCCCGTCTGCAAGCGCACGGCCACACTGGGCGCCAGCTCGCGACCAAAGGCGGTCGCGCCGTACAGAATGGCCTCGGGCTTGCGCTCGGCTACCAAATCGCAGATCAAGCGGGCGTAGACCTCCGCGTCGTTCTGACGCAGGCGCTCGTCACGACAGACCAGAACTTCGTCCGCACCGGCGCAAATCAGATGCTCCAGGTCCCCGAGTGAGCCCTCGGGGCTCATGCCGACCAGTGCCACCAGACGGCAGCCGCGGGCATCGGCAAGCTCGCGCCCCTTGCCCATGAGCTCGAAGGCCACGGATGCAACGGCATCGTGCTCGTCAGTCTGCACGAAGATCCAGATGTCTCGATATGCGTCAAGGTCTGCCGCGCCGGCGGCCCCGTCGCGCTCAATCGAGATGGCGTTGACGGGGCAGGCGTCGACGCACCCACCGCACAGGATACAGCCGTCGGTTACGCGGGCACAGCGATTGGGGCGCTCACCCTCCACCACAATGCCGCCCGAGGCGCAGGCGCGAACGCAGCGACCGCAGCCGATACAGGCTTCGCTATCGATAATCAGCCCGCTCATCTATGCCATCCCCTCGATAATCTTGGCAAGTTTTACCGCCTGCTCGGACGCCGTTCCCTCGACGGCCTCGCACGTTTGGTCACGGTCGGGCACAAACGAGCGCACGACTTGCGTCGGTGATCCGGCAAGGCCGCAACGCGAGGGGTCGGCGTTTACGTCGGCAGCGCTGGCCACGCGCACGTCTGCATCCTCGGCCGCGCGAATACCGGCAATACTCGGCATGCGCAGCTGGCCAATCTCCTTGGCAGTCGTCATCGCACACGGCATCTCCAGGTACACCGTCTCCTCGCCGGCATCGCAGCCGTGAACGAGCGCCAGCGAGCCACACGTCGTAAATCCCGCGCTCTGCACACAGCTCACGTCGGTCACGCAGGGGACCCCAAAGGCGCCGGCCAGCTCGGGGCCGATCTGGGCCGTATCGCCGTCCACCGCCATCTTGCCGCAGATGAGCAGGTCAAAGTCCTCATCGAGTGCCTCGATGCCGCATTTGAGGGCATAGGTGGTGGCTAGGGTATCGGCGCCCGCAAAGGCGCGATCGGTCAGCAGCAGCGCGTCGTCGGCACCGCGGGCGATGCAGTCGCGCAGCAGCGATTCGGTCGCGGGGATGCCCATCGACACCACCGTCACACGCACGTCCATGCCAAAGCCGATAAAGTCGTCCTTCAGCGCTAGCGCACATTCGAGGGCACTTGCATCGAAGGGATTAATGACCGCCTGCTTGCCATCACGCACGATAGTATTGGTCTTGGGGTCCATCTTGACCTCGGTGCTTCCGGGCACCGCCTTGACGCACACCACCATATGGAAATCACTCATCTTCACGCGCCCCCTTTCTGGACGAGTTCATCCAAGAGCTTCTCCGTAAACAGGTTGCCGCGACCCAACTGGCCGGCAGGATCGAGCTGGAGTTTGAGGCGCGCCGACTCGACCATGGCCTCGTGGCCGTACATCGTCTCCAAGAAGCCCGCCTTGATCTTGCCGACGCCGTGTTCGGCAGAAACGGCACCGCCCATGGCCGTGACCTCGGAAGCCCACTGGGCAAAGAGCTCTCCACCACGACGGTAGTCTTGCGCATCGCGCGGCAGGATGTTCACATGCAGATGGTTGTTCCCGATGTGTCCCCAGGCAGCAGACTCAAGCCCGCTTTCGGCCAGCGTGCGGCGATAGAGGGCCACGACATCGGCAAGGCGTGCATTGGGCACCGACATATCCGATCCCAGCTTGGTAATGGTGGGGTCGGTGCGGCGACGCTCGTCGATGAGCATGTTGACGCTCTCGGGCACCGCGTGGCGGAAGAACCGCTGGCACTCGCGATCGACTTCGGTGCGGGCGACCCATGTCGCATCGTCGCGGCCGCCCGCAAGCTCCAGCACCCATCCCAAGTGGTACAGCTCCTCGGTCGCCTGCGCCTCGTCATCGCAGTCGAGCTCCACGTAGACACAGACCTTTGCCTCGTCGTCGAGCGCCGGCAGCGAGGCAAACGCTGTCGACTGCTCGCGCTGGCGACGCAGGATATCCAGGGCGCCAGCATCGAAATACTCAATAGCGGCGGCATGGGACAGCACGGGACGCACGGAATCGGTAAAGGACACGGCCTTGTCTTCGCTATCGAAAAAGCAACTCACACCCCATACGACCGAAGGTGCCGCCTGCAGGGCGATCTCGAGCTCGGTAATGACGCCGAGCGTGCCGCACGCACCGATAAAAAGATCGATGGCGTCCATATCGTCCGCAACAAAATACCCCGAGGCATTTTTGGTCTTGGGCATGGTGTAGTCAGGAAGATCAAGCTCGAATGTATGACCCTCTGCCGTCACGAGCGACAGGTGGCGGCCCTGGGCAAAAGCCTCGCCGCGCTGAAGCTCAAGCAAATCGCCATCAGCCAGCGCGACGTGGAGTCCCGTGATATGCGGGCGCATGGGGCCGTAAGCGTAGCTGCGGGCGCCGGAGGCGTTGCATGCCGCCATGCCACCCAGACAGGCAGATGCCTCGGTGGGATCGGTGGGAAAGAACTGCTCGGGGGGCTCTTGGAACTCCTCGTAGGCCTCAAGCGATGCCTGGTCCCAACCAGCGGTCGGCAGTACCTTCTTGCTCAGCTGCTTACGCAGCTCCGAGAGCACAACGCCCGGCTCCACGCGCAGCAGAAATTGGCCTTGTTCATCGCGGCGAAGGCCCAAGTAGCGATTCATACGGGAAGTATTGAGGATATGCCCACCGTGGGGCACGGCACCGGCGGCAAGGCCGGTTCGGGCGCCCTGAACCGTTACCGGGACACGCTCGGCATGGAGCGTTTCCAAAATGGCACGGACCTCGTCTTCCGTTGTCGGAAACGAGATGCTCGATGCTTCGCCCGATGCACGAGATTCATCGCGGCCATACTCTTCGAACTCATCGGTGAAGGGTTTAATGGTTGCAGACACGCGAACTCCCCCTTTAGCTAACTACAGTGTTTGCAGGGAGATGTTACCGCATCGTTTCGTCGACGTGTTCGAGACCGTCTCCATAATTGGCGATTTTTACGTTTGTGCAATTCGGCGAACGGCAAGGCTTCCTCGGCAGACGATGCTTTTGACACATATCGCCCCGCCGTCGCCGACCGCTCGATTGTCGCTCGAAAAAAGTTGAAGTAATTTTTCCACCTTTTACCTGCGGAGATGTCAATCCGTCAAGCATTTGGTCAGAAATTGGTCAAGTAGCGGCTGATACGGTCGGCGTCGACAGCCAAAACCGATAGAAGTTTTGGCCCCAGAAGCAGGGAGGTTCCCATGGCATATTACTGGCCCCAGTACGGCGTCGCCATCGAGGTCGACGACGATCCCTATCTCCTGCCTTTCGACGAAGAGGCGTTCCCCGATACGGCGGTCTACCACGTCACCACCGATGTTATCTGCGACCCCGAGTCGTTCTCGGCGCTCGCCCACCACATCGCGCGTATCCACGACATCGAGCTCCCTCACGACTTTGACGAGCTCATCTACTCGCGCCGCCTGATGCTTCACATGCTCTTTGGAGCGGACCCGTCCACGTTCGCACGTGTCTACACCACCAAGGACGCCGCATGAGTGCGAAGAAGCCGCCCCGCCTCGCAGGACTGGGGCGTCGCAAGAAACTCGTCGTTGTCTGCCTGGCTATCGCCTGCGCCCTCATCGCCGTAGGGCTATACGCCTGGCAGTCGCAGCCCGTGCCCGAAGCGGGCGCCTCAGTCACGACGGCAGAGGGTAAATCGCGACAAGAAATCCAAGATGAGCTCGATGCCATCGTCCGCGACAACATGATGACGATTTCGGTCGCGCCGGTCGCTCAGCTACAGGAGGACGGCAAGCTGCGCGTCAACGTGCAAAACGTCCAAGACAATAAATTTCCCCAGCGATTCCGCGTCATCCAAAACGACGAGACCATGTACGAATCCGGTGTGGTCGAGACCGGCAAGACAATCGAGACGTGCCCCGCCGGCGACATCAAAGAAGGAGAGGCATACATCGAGATCCAGGCACTCGATGCCAAGACCCTCGACAGCCACGGCAATCCGACACGTGTCAAGGTACGGGTTGAGCAAGCCGAGAACTAGCTTTTTCGGCCGACGCGACACCGCACGCAATTCACCAGCATTCGTCCAATCATCGCGGGGACGGCCCGCGGCGAATAGAAAGGAACGACCATGGACATCACCAGGAACATGAACGGAGCCAGAGCGCTCGTCGTGGGCGCAGGGCTCGCGCTCGCGCTCGCAATGGGCGCCGCCCCGACGCCAGCTCTGGCAGCCGGGCGCGTTGGAACCACGAAAGTAATGGTCAGGACCGAGATCGACAACGTAGAGTTCAAAGTTCCGACGGTTATTCCCTTCGTCGCCAAGGCCGACGGCACGCTTCAGGGCCCCTCAGAAGACGCGACCACCATCGACAATCATTCGGCCTACGGCATCCATGTCACCAACATGAAGATCGACGCCATGAACACCTGGACCATTGCCGCCGACGCCAAGGCCGGAACCGCGCAGAATTCCATCGACTTTAAGGTCGGCCCCGACGGCGCACTCCAGAACGCCAGCGCCGCAATGCAGGAGACGGGCCTCGATCTTTCCAAGAATGCAGCCTTCGACATGGGCTACCAGGGCATTGCCGGCGGCACGGACAAAATTAAGCTCAAGACAAGCGGAAACGTCGCCCGCGTCACGCGCGACATCTTCCGCGTAACCGGCGAAGGCGATCAGGTTGCAACGATCACCTGGACGGTCGAGCCCGGTGCGCACACGGCATAAGGCCGTCGCCCTGGCCGCCGTCAGTATCCTAGCGTTTGGGCCAGCCATGGCCTTTGCCCAGCAAGAACAGGCGCAGGCCGCCACGCAAGTGACGGTCGACCTCTCGGAGCTCGACCGCGGCAACTGCAAGGAACCGTTGGCACAGACAGACGACAGACGATGGCTCTTGGCAGCAGGCGCCACGGCAGCAGGTGCGGGAACCGCCGGCCTCGGTCTGCACATCAAACGCAGCCAGAAACGAAACACGGACAGGCCGCACCAAATTAGCTAAGGAGACCCCATGGCATCGAAGAACCTTTTGCCCGTCGTCGCACTCTGCGGCGCGCTCGCAACCGGAACGCCTGTCGCCGCTTGGGCGACTCCCGTCATGGCAGACTCCTTACCAGCAGCCCTAAGCTCCGCACCAAATCCGTCGAGCGCCATTGCGTGCAAGCGTTTTTCGTTCGCACAGGCCGCAATCTCAACCTCGGGATGCCTTCGTCGTAATACGGACGGCTCGATAGTCGTGGATATCAATCGTTCGAACAAGGCAAACGGCTCCCAGGCGGGGTGCGCCGTCTGCACATGGCGCTCGATTGTGCTCGATGCAGATGGCGATCCGTGCGATTTGGGGTTGCGCATCGATATCGCTTCGGTCGATGACTCGGCGAACGGAGCGAAGGTCGCCTTCGACGGTGCGTTTTTCGAGAAAGGAGGCGGTATATGTCTGGGCTGCGCCGCCGCGAATGCAGACGATGTGCAGCCCACCCTCTCATTCACGGCATCGCTGCGGCTGACCAAGGCGGGCACCGATGCCATCGCGGCGGGAGAAGCATCCCTGCTGTTCTACGCCGCCAGTACCGAAGACACAGACATTCATTTCGAGAAGCCGGCCGGATCGCTCAGCCTTACGCGCGGGACGGAGGCAGGCCCTATTGCGATCGATACCCACACGCTAGGCAGGCAACGCATTCTTGCCGACCCGGCGCTTCTCGAGATGGAGTGGAACGGATCCGGAGCCATCGGGATTGTCCCCTCCGCGCTTGACGCCAAGACGCTCCCCTCAAACGACGAACCCATCAACGCAACCATACAAGAAGAGAGCACGGACAAAGAAGCAGGTGCGGGCGACACGCCGTCGCCGACAAACAGCGTCCCAGCTTCTTTCGAAGCACCGAATGAGCCCGCTACCGGTCCAAACGATCCCGAGCTCGCGGACAGTCTGGGACTTGCTGATCCTCAGGAGATCGATGAAGGTAACTGCTGCGTGCTTGCCGCCCTCGACCACACAGAGGTCATCGATGCTGCAAACATCGAAGTTGCCGCCGCCAATCAGCCCGTCCGCAAGTCGGCCATCATCGCATTTCCCGAATCCATCGAAGTCGTCTTTTTGCCATCGGGCGAGGTCGTGGCCCCAACACTGCTCACCTTGTTGGGCGCCAAGAATACTCGAAACGAAATTAAAAAGGTCACGGTTGTCGACCCTGCAACCACCGCTAAACTGCGTCTATACGCCGTTGCCCCAGACGGAGGCAAGACCTTGGAATTCGATGGCGACACACTTCTAGCCTGGCGACGTCTGGACATTATGCAAGACGTCTCGTATCAGATCGAACTCGAAGGGTTTGATCGTGCCCGCGATGCCAATATCATCGCCGCGGCTATTGAATCCCCGCAGCGGCTTATGACACTGCGCTTTGACTACTACCCCTATGTCCCGACAACCACCTGAGGCTTAAATGCTGCGCATCATTCCTAATACCACTTATATAACGTATTAGATGAGTCGCGATGTGCCTCGCATTTCGTTCTGCTACGATTGCCACGTTGGCATCAATACAGGAGGGCTCATGCCGGGCTTGGGAACAATCATCAACGTTGCGCTTTTAGTTGCGGGCGGTCTTTTGGGATTAGCGGGCGGCCGCTTCATTACACCGCGCATCCAAGACACGCTCATGAAAGCATCGGGGCTGTGCGTCCTGTTTATCGGCCTGGGCGGCACCATGCAAAAGATGCTCATCATCGATGGAAAGGCGCTAGCGACCACCGGTACCACCATGCTCATCGTCTCATTTGCGCTCGGTTCGCTCATCGGCGAGGCCATCAACTTGGAGGCCGCCATCGAGAACCTTGGCGAATGGCTCAAGCGCAAGACTGGCAGTGAGGGCGATAACGAGTTCACCAACGCTTTTGTCTCGACTTCACTCACCGTGTGCATCGGCGCCATGGCCATTGTGGGATCGATCCAGGACGGCCTGCTCGGCGACTGGTCAACGCTTGCCCTCAAGGGCGCACTGGACTGCATCATCGTCTGCACCATGACGGCCTCGCTTGGCCGCGGCTGCATCTTCTCCGCCCTGCCCGTCGCCGTGTTCCAGGGGACGATCACGTTGTTTGCCGGCGCGCTCTCCCCCATCATGACCACAGCAGCCCTCAACAGCCTTTCGCTCGTAGGCTCCATGCTCATCTTCTGCGTCGGCGTCAACCTCATCCGTCCTCAGACCTTCCGCACGGCCAATATGCTTCCCTCCGTCGTCATCGCCGTCATATACGCCCTCCTGTTCTAAATCTAGCAACGCAGCGGTATCTCGAACATCTGTTTGATGCTGTGCTATGATATGAGGTCACCGTAGCTGCGTTCGAGAGGAGGAGCGGTGGCCGACCAGGACATCAAGATGCTCATCGAGCGCATTATGGCCGAGGCCCGGACCCATCAGTCCGCCCGCTTCTCAAACGAAACCTACGCAGACGAGCCGATTCTCAAAACCGGCCGACAGATGCAGAATTTCCTCCCCGACCAGTACCGTAAAATGCGCGAGATATCGCGCTGGCAGGATGACCCCAAGGGCGGTGCGGGCCGCTGGCTTTCGGAAGCCGAGCTTTTTTACCGCCAGGGCCTGCTGATGGCCGACTTTGAGGACGACTGTCCCTACAACGGCACCTTTAAGTCGTACTTTCCCACCTACAACGCCATGAGCGACCGGCAACTGCGCGGCTACTTTACCTGGCGTGCCCAAGTGCGCCGCGGAACCGTCGAGGAAACGTCTACGTCCTTTGCCTTTCTGTATCTCTATGAGCTGATCTGCGGCATTGGCGTAGATAATCCACTCGATGGTTTTAACAAGATCAAGGCTTTTTGGGATGTCTATCGCGCCTTCGAGCCCGGCATCGACCGGTTTGCGCGCGTGTGGCTGCAAGATTACGCCGTGTTCCACGGGCTCGACCCCAAGCTGCTTCGCGACTCTAAAACCGTCATGTTCGATAACGCCCTTATCGAACTGCGGCGCGCGGCACGAGACCTTGTACCGGCACCGTCCGGCCAGACCCCTAAGCGTCGCAAAACCTCCGAGCCCACGCTCCCCCTTCCGCCCGATGAGGTGCGCGAGGAGCGACTCATGGCCGCCATCAACGCCCTCTCCACGTACAACCTAAGTAGCTCGCGGCTCGACCGCAGCCACCACCGTGATCTGCGCCACGTGGCGTGCGCCGTGTATGTCCGCATGGCGCGCTACTATGACACGCACCGAAAGACCGGCATCGTGGCAAGTTTATTTGGGGAGGAGACGGCCATGCCCTACACCATGTTTGCCTCGGCCGTATTCTTTGCGCCCGAGCGCCACGAGGACTGCGAATACCGTCTGGACCCCATCCATATCTACCGTTGCCAAAACGGTTTTTGGGAATGCATGCGGATTCACGGTAGCAGGCAAAAGAGCAGCAAGCTCGGTGAAATGATGCGCGCCTGCGACCAACGCCTGCGCCTGGCGCTGGACCCCGCCCATCCCCTTAAGGAAGAAAAGGTCCCCAAATATCTGGCCAAGATTATCGATGACGAGATTGTGGCATGGCTTTCGTGGGACGCCGCACACCAGCCCGTCAAGATCGATATCGATTTGAGCCAGCTGGGGCACATTCGGAGCGCTGCCGCACAAACGCGCGAAGCGCTTTTGATCGACGAGGAACGCGAGGACGGCACGCTTGCGGATGCCGAGGTGACAGTTGCCGAACGACGGGAAGCCAAGCCCGTGGCCGGCACGATCGCCGAACCAGTCGCGACGACCATGCAGCAGGACGAGGCTAGCGAGCCGACCATCTCCACCGAGCAGTTTGGCGTCGTGGCCCCGCTCCTCGCACCAGCACCCACGTCCGCTGACACCGCGTCCGCACTCGATCCCGCCGCAGACGCCTATCTTCGAGCACTACTCGAGCAAAACGCAGCGCAGACGGCATCGGCGGTGGCGCAGTCGGGCAAGAGTGAGGACATGCTTGTCGATACCATCAACGAGGCGCTCTTTGACCTGGTGGGAGACACCGTTATCGAATTCGGCGCGGCAGGGCCGCAGATTATCGAGGACTACGAAGCAGACGTGAGAGGATACCTAGACCATGAGTGATACCGCATCCGCAGCACCCCGCGTGCCCAAGCGCGTCGCTGCCGTCATTCTCAACTCGCTCAAGGGCGGCGTGGTCCCGCGCATCGGCCTTCCTTACATCACCGTAGGGCGCGAGGTCGAGATCCGCGCCCTGCTCACCGATTTAAGTCTCATCGCCGATGGCGGCGCGAGCTTCCGCTTTTTAGTCGGTCGCTACGGCGCCGGTAAGAGCTTTTTGCTCCAGACCATCCGCACGCACGCCATGGGCGAGGGATTCGTCGTCGCCGATGCCGACTTGTCGCCCGAGCGACGCCTGCAGGGCGGTCAGGGGCAGGGCCTTGCCACCTACCGCGAGCTCATCCGCAATATATCGACCAAGACGCGCCCCGAGGGCGGTGCGCTCAACCTTATTCTGGATCGCTGGGTCGCCTCGTGTGCCAACGTCGACGAGTCGGTCGTCAATGCCCAACTGACCCCGCTCGAGGAGATGGTCCACGGCTTCGACTTCACCCGCATGCTTCGCCGCTATCGCACGGCCGTATCCGAGGGCGACGAAGAGGCCATGAGCCGCGTGACCAAATGGATCCGCGGCGAATACCGCACCAAGAGCGAGGCTCGCGCCGAACTGGGGTCCTCAACCATCATCAGCGACGATGACTGGTACGACTACGTCAAACTCATCGCGCGTTTTTTGGTTTGCAGCGGCTACAAGGGCATGCTGGTGCTCATCGACGAGCTCGTGAATCTGTATAAGATTCCCAACGCCATCACGCGCCAGTACAACTACGAGAAGATCCTGACCATGTACAACGACACACTTCAGGGCAAGGCGCAGTACCTGGGCATGATCATGGGTGGCACGCCGACCTCCATCGAGGACCGCCGCCGCGGTGTGTTTTCCTACGAGGCCCTACGCAGCCGACTCGCCCAGGGCCGCTTTGCGCGCGAGGACCTTAAGGACATGCTTGCGCCCATCATCCGCCTGCAACCACTCACCTACGAGGAGTTGCTGGTGCTGATCGAAAAACTCATGCAAATTCACGCCGGCTACTTTGGCTGGACGCCCACGCTGACCGAAAACGACTTGGTTGACTTCCTCAAGATTGAGTTCGGTCGTGTGGGAGCCGACACGCACCTGACGCCGCGCGAGGTCATTCGTGACTTTATCGAGTTGCTCGACATCCTATGCCAAAACCCCGACGCCAACGTGGCCGAGCTGCTGCAAAGCGTCGGCGGCGACGCGCTGGCGCCGGCAGCCGCAACAGGCGACACCGGCACCGCAGGCGGCGACCGCAACTTCGCCGAGTTCACCATCTAACCTACCAAAAAGGGACAGGTTTATTTTGGCAGGTTTTATCTGGGCAAACGTTGAAGCAGTAATGCAGCAAGCCGTTGCCAGCCGCGTTGAGAAATTCGTTGTTGAAAGGAGGCCCCGTGAACGCCTTTGACCGCTACGCCCCGTTTATCCAAGGCTTCATCTACTCCCACGATTGGGAGAGCTTGCGCTCTATCCAGGTTGCGGCGGCAGATGCCATCTTCAACACACAGGACAATGTGCTCCTGACGGCGTCAACGGCTTCCGGCAAAACCGAGGCAGCCTTCTTTCCCATCCTGACCGAGTTTTGGGAGAACCCGCCCGCAAGCGTGGGCGCCCTCTACATTGGCCCCCTCAAGGCGCTCATCAACGACCAATTCGTCCGCCTCAACGACCTGTGCGAAGAAGCCGATATCCCCGTCTGGCACTGGCATGGCGATGTCTCACAATCACACAAGGCCAAACTCATCAAAAAGCCGAGCGGTATCCTACAGATTACGCCCGAATCGCTCGAGGCGCTCCTGATCCATAAGCACATGGCAATCCCGCGCATGTTTTGCGACCTGCGCTATGTGGTTATCGACGAGGTTCATTCGCTCATGCGCGGCGACCGCGGCGGTCAGACGCTCTGTCTTATCGAGCGACTCTCGCGCATGGCCGGCGTGCAGCCTCGCCGCATTGGCCTTTCTGCCACCATCGGCGACCCCGAGCGCACGGGCGCCTTTCTCTCACAGGGAACGGGACGCGGTTGCATCATCCCCCGCTTTGAGGAACCGCGCCGCGTGTGGCGCATCTCCATGGAGCACTTCTACAACTCGGGCCCCCAGGCTCAGCAGCGAGGATTCGTAGGCACAGGTCCACAAGAAGCCGAGGTGCTTGCTTGCGAGCGTATTGAGACGGCGGCGCCCGCGGCGCTGCCCGCATCCGGACAAGACATGTGCCACAGCGGACAGCTTACACAGGAAGAACACCGTCAACGTCGTGAGCAGGCGCGGGGCAAGGCCGCTCCCAAAGACCGTCGCACTTCCTCGGCCCCCGAGGGCGAAGTCGACATCCCACGTGCGACCGAGCAGGCGCTTCTCAACCCCACCGACACGGCGCCCGACAACGCCGACCCCGGCATGGGTTATATCTTTGAGCATACGCGCGGCCGCAAATGCCTGGTCTTTGCCAACTCGCGCGAGGAGGCAGAGGCCGTGTGCTCCATGCTGCGCAGCTACTGCGAGAGCCGGCACGAGCCCGACCGTTTCCTCATCCACCATGGCAATCTTTCGGCATCGCTGCGCGAGACGGCCGAGGAACTCATGCGCGATGAGGAGCAGGCACAGACAACCGTCACCACCTCTACGCTGGAACTCGGCATCGATATCGGCCGTCTGGAGCGCGCGTTCCAGATCGATGCGCCGTTTACCGTCAGCTCCTTTTTGCAGCGTATGGGCCGCACGGGACGCCGCGATCTTCCGCCCGAGATGTGGTTCGTCATGCGCGAGGAAGAACCCGAGCCGCGCACGATGATGCCCGAGACCATTCCCTGGAAGCTCCTCCAGGGCATCGCACTCGTACAACTCTATCGCGAGGAAAAGTGGGTCGAGCCGCCCGAGCTCGATCGACTCCCCTACAGTCTGCTCTATCACCAGACTATGTCGACGCTTGCCAGCACCGGCGAACTCACGCCGGCAGAGCTTGCCCAGCGCGTGCTCACACTCAGCTATTTCCATCGCATCTCGGCCGATGACTATCGCGTGTTGCTGCGTCACCTCATTACCATCGACCATATCCAAGTCACCGAGGGTGGCGGGCTCATCGTGGGTCTCGCGGGCGAGCGCATCATTAACAACTTTAAGTTCTACGCCGTATTCCAGGAAAACGAAGAGTTCACCGTTCGCAGCGAGTCGGCCGAGTTGGGCACGATCGTCAATCCGCCACCGCCCGGTGAGCGCATCGCCATCGCCGGACACTGCTGGATTGTCGAGGAAGTGGACTGGAAGCGTCATACCGTCTTTGCCACGCAGGTCAAGGGCCGGGTGCCGGCCTACTTTGGCGACTGCCCCGGTGACATCAATACACACGTACTCGAGCGCATGCGCAAGGCGCTCAACGAGCACGCGACATATCCGTACCTTATGGGCAACGCGAGAGCCCGCTTGGCGCAGGCTCGTCATACGGCCGATATTTCGGGTGCGGGAACTAAGCCGCTCATCAACCTGGGCGGCGATACCTGGGCACTTTTCCCCTGGCTGGGCAGCTACGCCTTTTTGGCGCTCGAGCGCATGCTCAAAATTAAGTGTGCCGCGGAACTGGGCCTTCGCGGACTTGACCCGTCACGCCCGTACTTTATGCAGTTTAAGATGAAGGCCGACGAGGAGACGTTCTTTGAGGTGCTCGCCGCCGAGGCCGAGAAGGACTTCGATCCCATCGAGCTCGTCTATCCCGGCGAAGTGCCTTACTTTGATCGTTACGATGAGTTCGTTCCCGAAGAGCTCGTGCGTAAGGGCTTTGCCGAAGGCGTGCTCGACATCGAAGGCATGAAGCAGCGCGTTCTCGGCTGGTGCGACCACACATAAAACCAGTCTTTTTGGTACGGGGAGACTTACTTGTCGTGAAGGACGGTGCCGAGGAAGTCGGCGTTAAAAGGCACGGCTTCGGCGAAGACATAGTCGCCGTCGCTGGCGATGAGCAGGTAGTTCTCCTCGCCGCCAAATTCCGCGTCGCCGCAGGGAACCACCCAGGCATGCGCAAACACCTCGAGCGCCGTGGCAACGCAACCGCGCAGGAACGTCACATCGCTCCCCTCGTTCGCACTCACGATATTGGCCGCATAGATACCGCCGGGGTTCAGGCTGCCCCGCACCAAACGCAGCGCCTCAATCGTCGCCAGCTCGCGCACGGGCTCGGCACCGCCAAAGCAATCGCTCACGACCGCATCGTAGCGACGATGCCCCACACTCGTCACGCCCAGATACGAGCGAGCCTCAGCGGTAATCACCCGCAGGCGATCGCCCACCGCGTGCTCCAGCTCGTCTAGGTAGAACCAACGACGCGCCAGACGTGTAATCTCGGCGTCGTACTCAATGACGTCCATGCGCAAACTCTCGTGCGACATCAGCGCGAACTTGGGATAGGCAAACCCTCCGCCGCCCAGCATAAGCATGCGGTCGATGCCATGACCATAAGCATCGCGCATGGCATCCTCGGCCTCAAACACATCGTCAAACGCACGATAGTACGCAAAGACGGGCTCTGCCCAACGCTCGCCAACGTAGGTCGCGCTTTGGTAGACGCTGCCTTGCACCAACACGCGGACTTCCTCACCGCTCTCATCGTGCACGCGCTTCACACGCGCCAACCCATTGCGGGTCCTCGCGACCTGCAGGCAGGCGGCGCGAACAGCGACGGCGGCCGCACCAAGCGCCGCGGCTCCCAGAGCAACGCCGGCAACGACGCCGGCAGAAACACTCGGCTTGTTCATCTAGAGCTCCTTTTGCAGATAGAGTCCATGGTCGTAAAAACCCAAATGGCGATAGTACTCACGCGTGCCGATCGCACTGATCACGTTGATGCGTGCATAACCCGCATCCCGGGCAATCTCGCACGCACGCTCTACGAGCAAACGCCCCAATCCATGGTGCTGGGCTGCCTGGCCTTGATCCCCCACGCGCGCCGCCATGCCATACACGTGTACCTCGCGAATCATCGCCTCGTCCGGCGTCGTCGGCAACTCGTCCGCATGCGCGGCAACAAATGCGCGATCGGGCAGCGACAGCCGCAAAAAGCCCGCAATCTTGCCCTGCGGCGTCACCCACTGCAAAAAGCGCTCGTGCGTCACCGGCGTCTCGTACGTCACTTCTTCGTCAAGGGCCAACTCGTTCAGGTCGGCACCCGCCGTGCTGATCTCGCGATAGCGAATCTCACGCACCGTCGCACCGTCACCCCGAGCAGCCAGGCGGTTCTCAACGAGCTGACGCAGGTTGGGCTTCTTGTTGCCCACCATAATGTCGTCGGAGCTAAAGTCGCGAATCATGCGGCTGATGCGGCAGAACGCCGGCGTCACCACGATGTCATCGGCCAGTACGTCGAGCAGCTCTTCCTCGGTATAGGGGCGCCACTCGCCACGCTCGTAACAGCCCACCAGGCGCGAACCCTCGATGAGCGCACACGGGTAGACCTTGACCTCGTCGGGCATAAAGGCGCCCTCGGTCATAAAGCGCTCGTAGTCGCGCTTGTCACCCTCGGGCGTGGCGCCCAGCAAGTTGAGCATAAAGTGCGCGTGAATCTTAAAGCCAAACAGGCGCGCAAGCGAAAACGCTCGCTCGATCTGTGCCACCGTAATACGGCGCTCGTTGATATCGAGCAGGTGCTGGTCGAGGCTCTGGATACCCATCTGAATCTTGGTGCAGCCCAGGCGGCGGATAAGCGTAAGCGCCTGCGGCGTTACGGCATCGGGGCGCGTCTCGATAACGAGTCCCACCACGCGATGCTTCGCCGTCTCGTTGATGCGCTGCTGTTGCTCAAGCTCCTCCATCGTTGCCGTCTGCCACTCGGCGACTGCGCCCCAAGGCGTGCCGGGGCCGTACAGACGACGCACCGCGCGGTTATAGCCACCCTCGGCAGCATCCACACGCCCTTGCACGCCGGCAACGCCGGCGGCAAGCTCGGCCTCATCGGTCGCAATACCGGCAGCCCTATAGCGCTCGCGACGCTCCGCCACCACCGGCGGCAGGGCATCGGCGGGAGCGTCATCGAGCAGGCGCCCCGCCTCGGCACGGCTGATGCCCGGACGTGCCAGCATGGGGTTAGCCGCCACGCCCGCCACGGCGTCTTCATTGAGCGCACGGAAGAGCTCCGACATAAACCATGCCTGATACCCCTGCGGATAGTCGCTCCAGGTACCACCGAGCACAATGAGCTCGATCTTATCGGTCGCATGCCCCATCTGCGAAAGCGCGGTCAAACGAGCGCTCACCTGCAAATACGGGTCGAAGCAGTTTTGCTCCGCACGGGCGCATGCCGGCTCGGCGTGCAGATAGCTCTTGGGCATGCGCAGGTCGTTGGGGCAAAACAGGCAATCGCCCGAACAGGGCCACGGCTTGGTAATGACGGTAATGGTCGCCACGCCCGAGGCCGTTCGGCGCGGCTTCATACGCAGCACCTGCAGCAGTCGACGTTCCAGCTCGGCATCGACATTCCACCCAGCCCAACGAGCCGGCTCCTCACGCTTCACCCGCTGATAGAACGGCAGCAGACGGCGCTTGGCCAAATCGCGTTTGTCGGCACCCTCGCGGCGCGCCTCGGCATGTATCAACTTGACGAGCGCCTTGTCGTCCACGGTCTCACCGCGACGCAGAGCCTCGAGTATGTTCAAAATAATCTGTTCCATGCCCCCATTGTAAAGGCAAAGGCGCCGGAGCCCGTCACGGCCCCGGCGCCTCCATCAAAGAGCATGCCTATATGCACCGATCTCCGAAAACCGCATGTCACTCCGGATCAAACGACATGTCGCCCGAACCGACCTCAAAACGATACGTAGCAGACTTATCGCCGTTATCGAATTCAAGATTCAAAATGGTCTCGCCGTCGTAGTCAAGCGGAAGGAAATCGCTCTCGAAGTCGCCGCTGCCCAAGGTGAGGCTCGCCTTAAAGCCCGTCGAGTTCGGAACCGTCATCTCCACATCGCCCGAGCCCACACTCACGTCCATCGACTTCGCGGGGGCCTGGTAAAGCTCGAACGTCACATCGCCCGAACCGACCTCAGCGCTGAGCGCATCAGTCACGCTGCCCGTAAACTCTACATCTCCCGCACCCAGGAAAAGGTCGAAACCATCACAGATGACACCGGCAATCTGCAGATCGCCCGAGCCCACGTGCGCGTTGACTCCCTTCAGATGTTCGGCAACACGGCGCGGCAGCTCGACCGTAACTGAGCGATCGATTGCCTTACCGTCGTCACTTCCAAACTGGGAAACCTTGAGCGTCGAGTCCTCGACGGATGCGATGTTTTGCGTCGCGGCCTTGGAGGCATCCATACCCTCGGCAACGCGCCCCCGCTCGATAACGCGAGCCTTGTTGCCATCAACAACCTTGACGTCCACCGAAGCCGCATTGATATCGAAATCGAGGTAGCGGAACTCATCGGCATCAAAAGTCGTGCTCGAAAGCTGCTGAGGCTGAGCGGAATACTTACCGCCATCGTTCAAAACATCGGCGTCAACCGCATCGTCCCTACCGGACAAGCCGGATGCAATAGTGCCGAGATCCCACGGACCATCAAAATGAATCCATGTCCGCGAAGCGCCAAAGACAAGCCCAACAATAAGCACAAACGCTCCGATGCCAACGCCCAGACGCACCTTCGATTCATGCGAGAGTTTCATTATTCATCACCTTCTTTGGCGCTCGGATCAACGGGGGTCGCGGTAGCCACGTCGGTATCAACCGCAGGGGAATCATCCTGAGCCCTGGATGCCACCGGCGCCGGACCAACCTGAATATTCCCGCGCGCCCAATCGCCGTCGAGCGCACGCGCCACCCAGTGATAGATGGGGATCGTAAAGAAGATCAGTGCGGCAAAGGGGGCACCACCAAACAGGAACATCAGTAAAAAGAACAGCAGCCAGCACACGGCCCAATACGGAAACGACTGGAACGGACCTTTCACTGGAGTCGGATTGACCGCGCCAGCGCTCGTCGCTTGCGCCGTCGCGGCGTTAGCCGCCTGTGCGCTCCAACTTGCAGCTTGCGCCGCCTTGGCCGCAGCATCACTCGCCTGTGTTGCCGCCTCGGTAGCGCGCGCTGCCGCCTCGTGGGTACGGGCGCGCTCGGCCGCCTCGGCCTCGCGCTGGCGAGCACGGTCCTCGTTCTCAAACTCGATATCGTCCTCGATCTCGTCGCTCGGATTGAGTAGCTCGTCCAGACTCACACCATAGAGCTTGGCAAGCGAGATCAGGTTCTCGGTATCAGGCGAGCTCTCCGCGCGCTCCCATTTACTGACCGCCTGGCGCGACAGTCCCAGCTTTCGCGCCAATCCTTCTTGGCTAAAGCCCTTGCTGCGGCGAAGGTCGGCGAGCCGCTGAGCAGTTTCTACATTCATGGTTCCTCCTATGCGATGCCAGCCGTGCCGCCGGACCGTTTTTGTTCTTAAGGCGCCTTGCACAGTTAAAAATCTATCCGCCACCGCCAAAAGCATGCCACCTATTCTAGTGAGATTTTTGACAACCGGAGGTTGCGGGCGCATATGAGCTGCGGAAATGTGTCCAAACAAAGCAATGACCCGCAGCTCGGTTGTCCCCGTTGCGGCGTTAACGGTAGTATGGTCGTACTGTTTATTCCGCACCGCCAACGGAGGGAGTTCCGCGCCGTGAACCGCGATTTCGCATCATCGCTCATCCAGCTCAACAATACGTTCTATCGCGAGCACTCCGCTTCCTTTTCCGATACGCGCCAGGCCCCGTGGCCCGGCTGGGTGCGCACCATGGACATCGCGCTTGATCAGCTCGATGTGGCCACGATCGAGCATCCCGTCCGCGTCTTCGACCTTGCCTGCGGCAATATGCGATTCGAGAACTTTGCCGCCGGCGGGGCACTTGCCGCCAAGGGCGTCGACGGCGCAAACCCCTCGGCAGATGCCAGCTGCCCGTTTGAGTTCTATGGTGTCGACTCGTGCCAAGATCTGGCAATAGACGCCCACGGCCACGCCCTGCGCATTCCCAACCTGCACTTCCAGGAACTCGACGTGCTCGACGCCCTCATGAAGCTCAACCCCGCCGAGACACCCGACGTGCTTTTCGACGCCCCGCTCGCCGACATCTCGGTCTGCTTTGGCTTTATGCACCACGTGCCGTCATGCGAGTACCGCGTACGCGTGCTCGACGCCCTGGTGCGCCAGACGCACCCGGGCGGCATCATCGCCATCAGCTTTTGGGAGTTTATGAATGACGAGCGCATGGCGCGCAAGGCCGTTCGAGCCGAAGCCCGCGCCGAGCTCACCCCGCCGTTTGAGGGTTACGATTCCGCGCAGTTTGAAGCCGGCGACCACCTCATTGGCTGGCAAAACGACCGCCACGCCTACCGCTATTGCCATCACTTTGACGATCAGCAGATCACCGACTTGGTGCGCGGCGTCCGTACGTTCTACAAGAGCGGCGAGGTTCCCGTACGCGAGCTCGAGCGTTTCCACGCCGACGGTCGCAGCGGCGAGCTCAACCGCTATGTGATTCTCAAGCGTCTGTAGGCACCGACGACTCGCCGCCGAGCCGCACCGCAGCGTTCGGGCAAATCGCCCCCTTCTAACCCATCGCCGGAACGCGCAGCCATGCGTTCCATACTTATGACCAAGGAGCCTCATGGGAGCCGTCCACGCTCGCACCCCTAAGAACTTTGTGCTCGAGGAGCGCTTGGAGCGCTATGCCGATGCGATTGAGACGAACCCCGAGGCCTATGCCGGAGATTGGCGCAAGGCCTGTGCGCCCGCAGGCAGCAAGCCTTTCGAACACCTTCACCTGGACCTTGGCTGTGGCAAGGGAACGTACCTTGTAGAGCGCGCGGCCCACGAGCCCGACACGCTCTTTATCGGTATGGACCAGGAGCCCATCTGCATCGCCTATGCCGCACAGAAAATCTGCGAGCAGGGGCTGTCCAACGCACTCGTCCTGCCCCGAGGTGCCGCATCGCTGTCGCAGCTATTTGCCGCAGGCGAGCTCGATGCCATCACCATCAACTTTCCCACGCCGCAGCCCAAGGCCAAGTACGCCAAAAAGCGACTCGTCCATGTCGACCACCTAATGCTGTACCGTCCGCTCTTTTCAGCCGGTGCCACCGTCACACTGCGAACCGACAGTAAGCCATTGCGCGACTACGCCTTGGGGCAGTTTGCTGCGGCAGGCTACGACACGCTTTGGGTAAGCGACGACGTCCGCCGCGACCATCCCGAGCACCCCGAGACCGAATACGAGCGCCGCACGCGCGAGATGGGTGCCGTCGTCTATGGCATTTGCGCCACACCCGGCGCACATCCCAGTGACGATGTGCTCACGGCGGGTCACATGCAGGAGCAAAGTCTTGCCTGCTACCTGCCCGATAACCTCGATGAGCTCACCTATGTGCCTCTGGGCATGGAAGAAGCCGTCGAGAACTTTAGAAACCGCGCCCGCAAGGGCAAGAAGCGCTTACCGCAGGAGTCCTAGGGGCTTCTGATGGTCGCGGCATCGGCAAACAAGCGCAAATAAGCGCCAGCGAACGGTCCTCAAACCTAAGTGAGTAGACTATTTAGCAATAGCCAAGCACAACCCGCATAGCGAAAACTAAAACCGCAGGTAGAGCCCTTGCGCAAAAGCCATGTGCTCGCGATATCGCAAAAAGTCTACTCACTTAGCTGGCTACTGCACCAAACGGCTGGGCAGAACGCCCATTTCCTGCATTTTCTCGCGCGCTGGCACCCCGCGCCGCCGCTACGCCATAATAGTTGGCGGACAATCGCGAGAGAAAGCAACCACACATGGCACAGACCACGACAGATACCGCCGCCAGCACCGTCTCGGGCGCCGGCGCCGCCAGCTCATTCTCGGGCGGCACGGGAACCGAGGCCGAGTTCGGCTCGCTCGGCGCGCTCTCCCCCACCTGGTGGGAGCCCGAAGACGGCAGTGAGCCCGAACCGTGGCTCACGGCCGATCAGGCCTTCGAACGCTTCTTTGAATGGACGAGCGACCGCGGCATCGAGCTGTGGGATCACCAAGAAGAGGCCCTCATGGACCTGGCTGCCGGCGATCACGTCATTTTGGGCACACCGACCGGATCGGGCAAATCGCTCGTCGCGCTGGGCATGCTCTTTATGGGCATGGCGCAGGGCAAGCGCTGCTATTACACGGCCCCCATCAAAGCCTTGGTCAGCGAAAAGTTCTTCGACCTGGTACAGGTGCTCGGCCGCGATAACGTCGGTATGATCACCGGCGACACGCATATCAATACTAAAGCGCCCGTCATCTGCTGCACGGCAGAGATCCTTGCTAACGACGCACTGCGCGAGGGCGAAGATGCCGATGTGGGCTGCGTCGCCATGGACGAGTTCCACTACTTTGCCGACCCCGATCGCGGTTGGGCCTGGCAGGTACCGCTGCTCACCCTGCCTCACACACAATTCATGCTCATGAGCGCCACGCTCGGCGATGTCACCGCGATCGCCGCCTCACTCGAGGAGCACACCGGCGCCGCGTGCGATCTGGTCGTCGATGCCCCACGCCCCGTGCCGCTGAGCTACGACTACGTGACGACCTCCCTCGAGGGCACGGTCGAGCTCGCAATGCGCCGCGGCGAGGCCCCGCTCTACATCGTGCACTTTAGCCAGGACGCCGCACTTGCGACGGCGCAATCCCTCGCCAACTTTGGTATTGCCAGCAAGGAGCAGCGTGGGGCCATCAAGGAGGCGGCCAAGGGCACGAGCTTCTCGACGGCCTTTGGCAAGATTCTTAAGCGCTTGCTCGGATGCGGCGTCGGCGTGCACCATGCTGGCATGTTGCCGCGCTATCGTCTGCTGGTCGAGCGCTTGGCACAACAGGGCCTGTTGCCCGTCATCTGCGGCACCGATACGCTCGGCGTCGGTATCAACGTGCCCATCCATACCGTGGTGCTCACCGCGCTCACCAAGTTCGACGGCTACAAGATGCGTCGTCTGCGCGCCCGCGAGTTTCATCAGATTGCCGGTCGCGCCGGCCGCTCGGGCTTCGATACCGAGGGCATGGTGATTGCCGAGGCACCCGAGCACGAGATCGAGAACGCCAAGCTCATGGCCAAGGCGGGCGACGACCCCAAGAAGCTCCGCAAGATTAAAAAGAAGAAGGCCCCCGAGGGCTTTGTCACCTGGAACAAGCAGACCTTTGAGCGCCTGATCGAGACGCAGCCCGAAACGCTCAAGCCGCGCCTTCGCATCACACACTCCATGGTGATTAGCGTGGTCGAGCAGGGCGGCGACGCCCGCGCCCGCGTACACGACCTCATCGAGACGAGCCTGCAGACTCCCGAAGAAAAGGCTAAGCTCGAGGTTCGCGCCGACGAAATCTTCGCCACGCTCATCGACTCCGGCGTCGTCGTGCGCACCGAGGTACCGCCCGCACCCGACGCTCCGGCTGATGCCGCGCCGGACATCGACTACGCGCTGACGGTCGACCTGCCCGAGGACTTTGCGCTCGACCAGCCGCTCTCACCGTTTTTGCTTGCCGCGCTGGAGCTGCTCGATCCCGAGAGCGAGACCTATACCATGGATCTGATCTCGATGGTCGAGGCCACGCTCGAGGACCCCAAACAGGTGCTGCGCGCACAGGAGCGTGCCGCGCGCGATCGCGCTATGGCCGAGATGAAGGCCGACGGCATCGAGTATGAGGAGCGCCTGGAGCGTATTCAGGACGTCACGTACGAAAAGCCGCTTGAGGACCTGCTCGACGCCGCCTTTGACAAGTACTGCCAGGAAGTACCCTGGGCAAACGACTACCAACTCTCTCCCAAGAGCGTTCTGCGCGATATGCTGGAGAGCGCGAGCGATTTTAAGGGCTACATTCAAAAGCTCGGCATCGCCCGCTCCGAGGGCATTTTGCTGCGCTACCTGGCAGAGGCTTACCGTTCGCTCGACCGCACCGTACCCATCGAGAAGCGCGACGAGCGCCTGCGCGACATTATCTCGTGGCTGGGCTTTGTGGTGCGCTCGGTCGACTCGAGCTTGGTAGACGAGTGGGAGAACGCTGGCAACCCGGCAGCCCTCGACGCCACGCCGCCGCAGGGCATCGACGAGGTCGTGGCGGACCGTCGCGGCTGCACGCTGTTGGTGCGCAACGCGCTCTTCCGCCGCGTGACTCTTGCCGCCCGCGAGCATGTGCGCGACCTGGGCGAACTCGACGACGACTGGGGCATGAGCGAGATCCGCTGGCAAAAAGCACTCGACGCTTACCACGAGCAGCACGAGGAGATTCTCACCGACGGCGACGCGCGCTCCTCTGCTATGTTCTCGATCGACGAGTCCGACGAGAAGGCGCTCCACGTGTGGCACGTGCACCAGATTTTTGCCGACGAGGACGGCGACCACGACTTTGGCATCATGGGCGATGTCGATCTGGACGCCACGCAAGACGGTGGCGAGGTCATCTTCAAGAACTACCGCGTCGGTTTTATCGAGGATTTGCTCGAGGATTAGCCAAGCATATTGGGACGAAACGAAGCGGGGCTGTTGGCAACATCGCCAGCAGCCCCGTTTTTTCACTATCCGCTATGCCTTACTCGGCATCCTCGACCTCATACGAATCCGCCTCGGCTGGCTCCTCGTTTGTCTCTGGCGCAGCCTCGCGCGCCTCGTCAAACGCTGCCTTCATGGTCTTGTTGCCCCATGTGAGCTTGCGAATGGTAAGCTCATCGGCCTTGTTGTGGGCCAAGCGTAGGTTCTCGGTGCTGCGGCGCAAGTCGTCCTTGGTCTTCTCGAGCTGCTTAATGGCGGCATCGATCTCCTTGATTGCCGACTCGAATTGCTTGCTCGCCAGGTTGTAGTTGCGCGAGAAGCCATCCTTGAACTTCTCCATCTTGGCTTCGAAGTTCGTGACATCGATATTCTGCTGTTTGTACTCCGCCAGTTCCTGCTTATAGCGAAGCGAACCCATAGCGGCGTTGCGAAGGAGCGTAATCATGGGGATGAAGAACTGCGGGCGGATCACGTACATCTTCTCATAGCGGTAACTCACGTCGACGATACCCGCGTTATAGAGGTCACTCTCGGGCTCCAGCAGGGTGCAGAGCACCGCATACTCGCAGCCTTTCTGGCGGCGATCGTGATCGAGTTTCTTAAAGAAATCCTCGTTCTTGTGTTTGGTCGCGGTCTCGTCGTTCTCGTTTTTCATCTCGAACATGATCGAAATGATCTCGTTGCCGCTCGCGTCGCACTCGCGGAAGATAAAGTCGCCCTTGGTGCCCTCGGACGCATCGTTATCTTTCTCGAAGTACGCGTTGGGAAACGCCGTCATGCGCAGACGATTAAACTCGGTCTCGCAGTGCTGCTCGAGCGACTCGCCCACCATCTTGGTGGACAGGCGGACCTTCATGTCCTTAAGGCGCTCAATCTCTTCATCCTTGTAGCGAATCAGTTCCTCGTTCGCGCGCTTGGTCTGCGCAAGTTCGAGCTCGTGTGCCGCCTTGGCCTGCTCCTCGCGTGAATCGCGCACCGCCAGCTCACTCGTGAGCTTGGCGCGGGCCTCGTCACGCTCACGCTCCGCCGCGGCGACCGCCTCCGATAGGTTCATCTTGGCCGTCAGTTCCTGTTCGCGCAGCTGAGCACGCAGACCCTCGGCCTCCTGCTCGGACTGAGCCTTTGCGGCGGAAAACTTCTCTTGCACCTTCGCGCGATAGTCAGTAAGCGCGCGCTCGGCCTCGCTGCGAGCGGCATCGAGCTCACGCTGCGATTCGGCCGCAGCAGCAGCAAGCGCCATCTCCTGGGCCTTGTCCGCCGCGGCGAGCCTGGCTTGCAGCTCGGCAATCTGGGCATCACGTGCGGACAGGTCGTTTTGAGCAGCATTGCGTGCCGCTGCCTCGGCAAGCTTGGCTTCATCATCTTTGCGCCCCAACTGCGCACGCAGGTTGTCGATCTCGCGCTGCAGTTCGGCATTCTCCTTTTGAGCATCGGCGCGGGCCTCAACCGCCGCGCGCTGGCTTGCACTCTCACGCTCTGCAGTAGCGCCTTCGAGCTTGGCGCGCAGCTCGGCAAGCTCGGCATCGCGCTTGGCGACTTCTTGCGCCAGCTGTTGAGCCGCAGCGTTCTTCTGCTCTACGAGCTCAGCGTCGCGCTGAGACTCTGCCTTTTGCAAGGCAGCCGTCGAACGCGAACGCTCAAGCTCCAGCGCCTGCTCGCCCTCGCGCTGGACCGCCTTCACACGCTCATCAAGATCGCGCGAGAACTCGGCATCGCGCACCTGTTTGACGATATCTGCATAGCCGGACGCATCGCCCTTAAACACTTCGCCGCAATGCGGGCACTTGATCTCGTTCATGGCAGCTCCTCGATGGACGCAAATTTCAACCGCCTACACTCTACCGCGCCGCACGGACAAAAAAGACGCCGCCGCCATAATGGCAACGGCGCCAGAACCACCACAAAGGCGACTGTCCCCTTTGTGGTGACTTGGGTCCTTACAGGTCGCGGTAGTCGATCAGGCGAAGATCAGGTTGAGACTCAAGCCAAGTGCGAAGCTCGGGGTCGATCAGCGCATCGACTTCCTTGGTGCGGTCGGTCGTGAGCGAGCTGTTCTCCAGGATAAAACGATCGAGATAGCCCGGATGGCACACAAAGACGACCGTCTCGCCGTCCACCATCTCGCGAACCGTCTGCATGATTGCCTCTTTGGGCTCGTAGCCCGGCTCCATCGAGCGCATCACCATGCGCAGATCAGTATCTCCGCAATGCACCACAGCCGCGGGGTCGAAGCTCGCCTTTTGCTCCTTAAGGCCCAGCTCCTGAGCAACCGCCGAGATCGCTCGGTTAAGGTTTTTGCTCATGACGGCATGGGCCTCAAAGTAATCGGGCTCGCGGCCCACGATCTCGACAAAGCGGTCATGCTGCGCGCGGATCTCGATGCAGGCCTCGTCGAAGTCTATCAACTCCTCGCCGCGCTTAAAATGATCGCGGAAGGTACGGCTGCTATGGAACTCGCCGTTCTCGTTGAGCATGCTCGGAATGAGCGCCGGGTCGGCACACGGCTTGCCCAGGCACACGTTGGTGTGCTGACCCACCGCAATGCCGACATCCGCCACGAGCGACCAGCCACGCTCGGCCTCGGGCATATTGGGCATAAGTCCCGCCGAGCGCACCAGGCCCTCATTGATACTGCGGGCAATCCCCAGGTTAACGGCATACGAATAACCGATATCGTCGGCACGAATGAGCAATTGCTTCATATTGACCCCCATCTACGGAAAGGGACACTTGAAGCGCAGCCAAGTGCCCCAGATAATTGTCCTACCGAACGGATGCTTTAGGCTTTGGCGGCAGCAGCGTCTTCGTCGAGCTGCTCCTTGGTAAAGCCAAAGAAGTAGGCGATGGCAGCGGCGGCAACAAATGCAGTGCCCGATGCAACGCAGCCCCATACGAGATTAGCAGTTCCGCCTGCAACATAACCTGTAATACCAAGGATATTAGTTGCGCCCAAAACATACGTGGTCACATTAGTGAGAGCCGCGATCAGGCCGCCGATAGCGCCGCCCGCGACCATGGCACCCAGGCAGCGAGTATACTTAAAGCCGCAGCCATACAGCGCGGGCTCCGTCACGCCACCGACAATGCCGGAGAGCGAGAAACCAAGCATAGCGCCCTTTTCGTCGACCTCCTTAAGGCGCAGGAAGGCACCGAAGGCCATGCCCCACGTGGCGAACTGAGCGATAGCACCCGCGACCATAACGCAGGAGTCAGACCCTGAGGTGAGCACCTGCACAATGCCGAGGGCAATCAGAACCTGGTGCATACCGGTCATAACCAGGAACTCCCAAAGCGCAGCAATGGCGACGAGGGAGAGGATCGTGACGATGCCGCCAGCGTTTCCGAGGCCGAACATAAAGTTGCCGACCAGGTCGCCCAGAATGGAACCAATCGGAGCTAGGGCGCACAGGGAAACGGGGGTCATCACAGCCATGGTGCACACGGGCACAAACACCGTGGAGAGCATGTCGGGGATGATCTTCTTCATGAACTTCTCGACGACCATCAGCACCGGCATAGACAGCAGCATGGGGAGCACGGTCGCAGAATAGTTGTTCAGCTGAGCCGGGAGCGCGCCGTAAACCATCGTGGTCGTAGCACCCGAATCCGCCGCAGCGTTGACCAGCGTCATGAACTCAGGGGCAATGAGCACGCCGCCGAGCATCATGCCGAGCGGCTGGCTGCAGCCGAGCTGCTTTGCGGCAGCCCAACCCAGATAAACAGGGAGGAAATAATAGCCTGCGTTGTAAATCCAGTTGTAGAAGAAGTTGTAGATGTCGGAATCAGCAGACCAGATACCGAGCATGCCGTCGCCGCAAAGTACGGCAAGTGTGCGGAACATGGCGGCGCCCATGATAATGGGGATCGTCATGCACATTGTCTTGGACAGGTAGTTAAGGGCCTTCTTGCCCGCAGTCTTGACCGTCAGTGGCTCCTTGATGCCGTCATCGAGGTTCTCGTCAATGGAGCCTTCGCCCTTGACGCCCAGCGCAATGGCGGCGTCATAGACCTTCGGCACGTTCTGGCCAATGATGACCTGATACTGGCCGCCAGACCACTGTGCACCCAGCACGCCCTTGATCTTCTTTACTTCATCGTCATTGGGAATGGACTGATCCTTGAGGTTCAGACGCAGGCGGGTCATGCAGTGCGTCGCGTTCGTCACATTGGAGGCGCCGCCGACGGCAGCAAGCACGTCCTCGGCAATCTTCTTGTTATCGACAGCCATGTCGAATCCCTTCTCTTCCAACTAAAGGCCGTGGGACTTCACGGCACCAAGACGCACAATTCCGCTCGCGCCTGCGCAGCGCGCGACATCAGTTGGCAAGAGATTGATTTGCATGTGATTCCCGGGTGGATCGACATGAAAAAGCCCCGCGCACAACCGACAGAGACCCAATTATGGCCTCGGCAGAATCGGTAGTGCCTCTCGGAGCTGCGCCGTGAGTAACACCCAACACACGGCGAGTATATGCGGCAGATGCGTTCGTTGCGGCTCAGATTACCGACGAACGGTAGCAAACGACCCGCGAACGGTCGCCATGACGGAAAGGAAATACCAGAGAGCCTATTTATCCGAGTGGACAGAAGCCACGCGATTCACATGCATGATCAGATAGACGAGCTCCTCTTGGGCCAATGGCTCGCCAAAGGTCTCTTGAATCAGATCGTCGACACGGTGAGCGCAACGCGATGCCGCCGGATACTGCTCCACGAGCACGTCGTAAAGACCGGAGTTCTCGGTATCGATCGGCTCTTTCTTTGCCACGCGGTCGAGCAGATAGCGCACATGAGTGGCAAAGCGGGCAAAGGCGAACGACGAGCGATCGACCGTCACACCCAACTCTTCTTGAATAATCGCGACCGTCATATCGAGCAGTCGCTCCTCGTGCTGCTCGGCAAGCACGCGCCGCTCGCTCGGCTTAACCGATGCGTTGACAATCGACATGGCAATGCCCGCGGCCTCGCTTCGGGGCATGCGCACATGAAAGCTCTTCTGGATACCGCGAACAGCCAGCTCGCCCAAGCGGTATTCGATGGGATGCAGCTGCTCAAGATCGCGCTCAAGCGGCAACGACACCACCATGTGTTCGCGGGCACGCTTAATGGCAAACTGAATATGGTCTGCCAATGTAATGGGAAGGTTAGGACTCAATTCGTACGAAAGCTGTCCGGTCGCGATATCGGCCAGCTGAGCAGAAAACTCCAGCACCTCGGGATCGACCTCATCGATAAACGCCAGGTACTTTGAATCAATGCCGTAAAAGGTACGCGTGATGACATCCAGGTCGACCTCATGCGGCATATCGCCAAAGCCGATACCACGACCCAGCGCGATAAGCTGACGCCCCGCGCCGTCTTCGCAGATGGCAGCGTTATGGTTAATGCGCTGGATAGCCCTCATGGATTCATCGCTCCTACTGAAACGCGCCGCACAGACCATCCGCGCGGCGCGTTCATTCTACCTGCACTTACAGCTACAGTCCAAAGAAGCCTAGGATTTGGTCACGGCTTACGGGCTTGTACTCGTTGGCATCGAGGCCGACATCATAGCGAAAGATGGGGCGCTCGCGATCGCGGTTGCGCGCGTTGGTGCGGTCTCCCCTGCTGTGGATATGCCCGTGCAACATGATGGCGCCACGCGCCTTGCCGTTCCAGCTGAGCATGGGGTAATGGCTCATTACCAGGCGATGGCCCTTAGCGTAACCGGGGGCGACCTCCAGATAATCGCGCACCTCATCCCAAATGTGCGGCGCGTCTGGATCTTCCCAGTCGCCGTCATGGTTACCGCAGATGAGCGTTACGTTCTGACATTCGATGCGCTCGCGCAGGCGCACCGCCTCCACCATGGGCAATCGATACGTAAAGTCTCCCAGGACATAAAGGCGGTCGTCCACAGCCACGCACTCGTTGATGGCATCGATGACACGGCGGTTCATCTCCTCGACCGAGTCAAACGGTCGATCCATGTCGTGCAGGATATTCGTATCGCCCAGGTGCAGGTCGGCGGTAAACCACATCATCGTCTCTGTCCTCATTTCGCAACGCGTATAAGACCTGTCTAGTATACAGACGCAGCGATGCGACAATTACCCAAAGAGCCCACCGAACAGACCTCGGCGGCGCTTGTCCTTTTTATTCGAACCTTTACCCCGGGCGTTCTTATCCTTTTGCTTTTTGCGGTCCTGCTCCAACTCATCGTCATCGAGCAGCGAATCCCACTCAAACGGATCGTCTACCAGATTGAACAGGTCATCGTCATCAAACATGACCGCCTCCATCACCGATTAGCGAGTATCCACCACATAGTTGAGAAGTCTACGGGTTCGTGCGGACACAAATTCACCCCGTCCGTGTCTTTCAATCGTTTGCCGCAACGCTTGCGCAACGGAACGCTTGCAGATAAGATAGGAACACGGATGGCACCCGTGACAGCGGGTCTTGCCAACTCCGATACACGTTTTCATCGTGAGAAATGGCCGTCTTCGCTTACGCGGGGACGGCCACTTTGTTTATCCCTATGTCATCTGATTCTAATGCACAAACATGCGCACGAACTTGTGCTTCCAGCTTGCGTAAGGAGCATAGCGGAATGGCACGTCGAGCCAGGTTGCCTTGTTCACGATGCTCTTCTTGTGACTAAACGTATCGAAGCTCTCGCGGCCATGGTACTGCCCCATACCGCTCGCGCCCATGCCGCCAAAGCCCATATGGCTCGTAGCCAGATGCATGATCGTGTCGTTGACGCAGCCGCCGCCAAAGGGCACGTAACGCACAAAGCGTTGCTGAGCCGCATGGTCCTGGCTAAAGATATACAGAGCTAGCGGCGTCGGACGATCCGCAATAAACGTCTCTGCCTCGTCTAGGCTCTCAAACGTCAGCACCGGCAAGATGGGGCCGAAAATCTCCTCCTGCATTACGGCGTCATCGGGGGTCACGCCGTCTAGAATCGTCGGCTCAATCTTGAGCGACGACTCGCGCGCGGTACCTCCAAGCACAACCTTATAGGGATCGATCAGCCCGCGCACGCGCGCAAAATGCTTGGCGTTGACGATATGACCGTAATCCTCGTTGTCGAGCGGATGCTCGCCAAACATGCGACGGGTCTCCTCCCTGATGAGGCCCAACAGCTCATCGTGTACGCGCGTATCGACCAGCAGGTAGTCGGGCGCCACGCAGGTCTGCCCCACGTTGAGCCATTTACCAAAGGCGATGCGCCGTGCCGCGACTTTTAAGTTTGCCGTGGCATCCACAATGCAGGGGCTCTTTCCGCCCAGCTCAAGCGTCACGGGCGTCAGGTTTTTACTTGCGCGCTCCATGACGAGCTTGCCGACCGGAACGCTACCGGTAAAGAAAATCTTGTCCCAGCACTCATCGAGCAGTGCTTCGTTCTCGGCACGGCCGCCTTCTACAACCGTCACCAGGCGCGGATCAAATGCTTCCTCGCAAATCTGCCTGAGCACCGCGCTCGATGCCGGAGCATAGGCACTCGGCTTGATGACCACGGTATTGCCCGCGGCAAGGGCGCCGGCAAGCGGCTCGAGCGTTAGCAAAAACGGGTAGTTCCACGGAGCCATGATGAGTGTGACGCCATAGGGCACGGACTGCGTCTTGCACACACTCACGGCGTTGGCGAGGTCACACGGACGCAGGCGCGAGCGACTCCATCGAGCCACATGCGCAATCTGATAACGAATCTCGGAAAGCGAGGTGCCGATCTCGCACATATACGCCTCGTCATGCGACTTTCCCAAATCGGTCTTGAGCGCATGGGCAATATCGGCCTCGTGGGCCCGCACCGCATCGCGTAAACTCACGAGCGCACGACGTCGAGCATCGACATCAAACGTGGCGTGTGTCTTAAAGTAGGCGCGCTGATCGCCGACGATGCGCGCAATTTCCTCGGTGTTCATGGACCCTCCTAATTCTCGCCCTCAAACATACCACCCGCGACGACCTCGTACATACGCTCGAGCTCCAAACGGTCCATTAGAAGCGGAACGGGGTATAGCGGATTGGCCTCGGCATCGGCATGGGCCGCCATTTGTGGAATATCGGAGCGGCGAATGCCCGTCACATATTTGGGTATGCCCAAGGCGGCGTTCATGCGGTCGACCCAATCGATAAAGGCCTCAGCAGCCACGTTGTCCAGCGCATTAGCCGGCGCAATGCCGGCCATGCGGGCGAGATCGGCGAGCTTGGGAGCAGCAGCTTCGCCATAGGCGCGAAGCATGTGCGGCAGGATGATGGCGTTGGCCAAGCCGTGGGGAATCCCGTAACGCCCGCCCAGGCTGTGCGCGATGGCATGGACGTATCCAACATAAGAGCGCGTAAAGGCAACGCCCGCTTTATACGCCGCCGAAAGCATATTGCGGCGCGCACGCATGTTGCCACCGCACTCATAGGCCTCGAGCAAATTGTCGTGGATGAGCTGCACCGCCTGGCGCGCCATCTTGCGCGTATAGGGCGTGGTGCTGCGCCCGATAAAGGCCTCGACGGCATGCGTCAGGGCGTCCATGCCCGTTTGCCCCGTAATGGAGGCGGGCAGGCCGCGCGTAAACTCGGGGTCGTGCACCGCAAAGCGCGGGATCAGCACAAAGTCGTTAATGGGATACTTGTAGTGCGTCTCGTCGTCGGTAATTACCGCTGCAAGCGTGACCTCGCTTCCCGTGCCCGCCGTGGTGGGAACGGCGATGAGCAGCGGCAGGCGACGATGGATACGCAACAGGCCGCGCATCTTGTTGATGGGCTTCTTTGGCTGCGCGATGCGCGCGCCCACGCCCTTGGCGCAGTCCATGGCCGAACCGCCGCCAAAGCCGATAATGGCCTGGCAGGTGCTCTCTCGATACAGAGATGCCGCTTCCTCCACGTTTGAGACCGTGGGGTTCGCACGTGTTTCGGCATAGACCGCAGCGCTAATTCCCTTGGACGCGAGCGCTGTCTCGAGCGGTGCCGTGAGCCCCAGACGGGCAATGCCGGGATCTGTCACGATAAGAACATGGTGTATTGAACGCTTTTGAAGCACTGCGGGCACTTCCTCAGCGTGCTCTAAAATGCGTGGCTCGGTATAGGGCAGCACCGGCAATGCGATGCGAAAAACCGTTTGATACGTTCGGCACCAGGCGCGGCGGGCTAGATGCATAAAGGAAGCTCCTTCATTTGTTGATTGGTCAACATTTGCTCGACCGATTGTACTCATCGGAGGTCGCACGAGGTCTAGCAATCGTTAATCAATCAACATCTACACATGCTTAAATTGTTTTATTAAAAATCATTCCTAATAGGCTTCACATTCGGTCTCATTTATGGATAATAGAACTCGTCAAGACGCACGTCCGGAGAGGGCCCTTACGGGACCGGACGAGCGCACCATCGCCATCGATCGAAAGGATCGAATCATGAAGTTTGTTTGCCCCGTTTGCGGTTATGTGGAAGAGTTCGACGGCGACCAGCTGCCCGAGGATTTCAAGTGCCCCCAGTGCGGCGTTCCCGGCTCTCGCTTCCTGAAGCAGGAGGAGGGCCAGCTCGAGTGGGCTGCCGAGCACGTCGTGGGCGTCGCCAAGATGGAGGGCGTCTCCGAGGACATCGTTGCCGACCTGCGCGCCAACTTTGAGGGCGAGTGCTCTGAGGTCGGCATGTACCTGGCCATGGCTCGCGTCGCCCATCGCGAGGGCTATCCCGAGATCGGCCTGTACTGGGAGAAGGCTGCCCACGAGGAGGCCGAGCACGCCGCCAAGTTCGCCGAGCTTCTGGGCGAGGTCGTGACCGACTCCACCAAGAAGAACCTCGAGATGCGCGTTGAGGCCGAGAACGGCGCCACCGCCGGCAAGACCGATCTTGCCAAGCGCGCCAAGGCCGCTGGCCTCGATGCCATCCACGACACCGTGCACGAGATGGCTCGCGACGAGGCTCGCCACGGCAAGGCCTTCGAGGGCCTGCTGAAGCGCTACTTTGCCTAAGCCAGCCGCCTGAGAGATAATCTCTAGCTCAAAAAAGGCCCGGACCACATGGTCCGGGCCTTTTTTCGTGTCTCACAGAACTTGTTAACGCCATGAAATAGGACCACCTTAGGCCTCGGCTTTTCGTCAAAAAATAAGTGAGTAGACTTTTTGGAACTTGCCGAGCAGACCATCCATATTGCTTTATAAAACCGCAGGTAAATAACTTGCTGCAAACCGGTCTGGTCGCCATCACGCCAAAAGTCTACTCACTTAGAACCGCGGCCGTCCACGATTGAGCCTTTTTAAATCTAACGGGCATCTTTTCGCCGATTTCTCCCAGTTTTGACCAGTCCACGAATAGCTCAGACCGGAGTAATGTCTCGGCCCTTTGCTCATCCAAGCTTTTGTCACGATATTCAACATCGAGCATCCTGCATACGGCTTTTACGATCGCGCGGAATCTACCCTCATCGGATATCTGCCCGTGTGTCAGGAGCAGGACGTCGTAGCCCATGGCCTGAAGCGCCGTCATACGGTCGGCGTCACGCAGGCCATCCCCCGCGCGCCCGTGTGAGGCCTTCCCCTGACATTCGATGGCCACCTGCCGCCTTCCGTCCGGCGAAGACAGAAGTAGATCGATATACACACGCGACTTTCCCACAATCGATCGAGCACTTGTGCTTAGCACCACTTCGACATTGAGTTCTATGCCGCAAAAACCTTCACCTCCCAGGGATCGCGACAGTCCAAACAACAAATACGCCTCAACCTCAAAAGGCGATGCGGCGCCCAATGGAACGAGATGCGATACCGCCATAAATCGATTGCCGTAACGCATCCCGCAAACATCTGAACAAAAACGGTCAAGGTCGCCGCCCAAAACCAAAGCGTCTCGACGCCATAAATTTGAGGCGGTACCGTCCTCGGACGGACAGCGCGACCAGCCCAGCGTTGTCGAAATCGCGCCCGAATCAATTGCACGCGAAAGCTCCGCCTCAAGCGCCGCCGGCAGAGCGCACACCGCAAACAAGCCGCACATTTCCGCCAATACCAAAAGAAGCTGAAGATCAGTCAGATGCCGCGACATGATGAATGCCGTCAGTAGAGGAGACGTAACCAAAAATCCATGCTCCGTTTCCAGCACAGATTCCCTGGGGAGCTCGCCAAAAAACAGCCGCTGCCTCATGCTGGCTGGACAAGTCCGCTTGTTTCTCGTCCGAACCAATGTATACAGCGGAAAGCCAAGCACAACCGCAGCCGTCGGGTTACGGGAGAGGTCATATCGCTGCCGGTCTTCTTCTGGTCGTGGAAGCGGCGGACACAAAGCGCGGACTTGAGGGGGCAAACGCCAGTACCTAAAAGCCGATATGTCACAAAGTAGATCCTTCATAGGCACAGGAAAACACGGATTTCAACACAGCCGGTCTCGCTATGGCGCGAACGCAGCGAAAATGGCGTCGAACGGACTGTCAAGTTTTCAACAGCCCTCCCCAACTGACCAAAAGCTTGCCAAGAACTGGACGGGACCCTGTTGAAAACCCCATTTTTTTCTCGTGCAGGAGCTGTGCGCGGCAAGTGAGTAGACTTTTTCGAACTTACCGAGCAGATCGATCATCCTGCTTTTCAAAACCGCAGGTAAATAGCTTGTTACAAAACTGCTTGGTCGCCAAAGTGCCAAATGTCTACTCACTTAGATTGCATAGCGCCCCCCATTAGCCGCAGTTCCAAGGTATTTAGCACATTTGGACTCAAATCGTCATACTGGACAAGGATTCGAGTCGGGTTTTCATGGACAGATGCGCCGCCGGCACACCAAACACAGTCACTGATATCGATAAAAGGAATGCTCGAGCGCGTGAGGGCCTGTGCAAAAGAGCTTCCACCCGTTCCACGCTCCGCAACCACGATGCAGCAAAGACCCGCATCCGCGTGCTCGGTCGAGACCTCCCCCGCCGGAAACGCCTTGCGCACAAGCGCCGCCAGGCCATCACGCGCCTCGCGAGCACGAACGCGCACGCGGTTCACATGCCGCTCGTAATCACCCGATTCCAGCAAACGTGCCAAAGCAACCTGGTCAACAGAGCTCACCGACGAGGCGTAAAAACCAAGGTTGTGCTTAAACCGCTCCATTAGTTCATCGGGCAACACCATGTACGCTAGACGCAACGCCGATGACAGGCTCTTCGAAAACGTGTTGGTGTAGATAACTGACTGGGCGGCATCGATCGACGCGAGCGCGGGAATCGGCTTGCCGGCAAGGCGAAACTCACAATCAAAGTCATCTTCGATGAGATACCGACCTGGTCGCTCGGTGGCCCAGCTCAGCAGCGCGTAGCGACGCGCAATGCTCGTCACAAGGCCGGTCGGATACTGATGAGACGGCATCAGGTGAAGGACATCGGCCCCGGCTTTCTGCAGAGCGCTCAGGTCCACGCCGTCGTCATCCAACGGGATATGTCGAACTTTGCAGCCCATAGCCTGATAGATGCGCGTCAGGCGCAAATAGCCCGGGTTCTCAACGGCATACACCTTGTCAGCGCCAAGCAACTGAACCAACATGGTATCGAGCAGCTGGGCGCCTGCACCGATAACAATGTTGTTGGGATCGACATTCATGCCCCTCGTCCCACGCAGATGGTGAGCAATTGCGCGTCGCAGCCGAGCGGTGCCCTGCGCCGGTGCGGGCGAAAAGATTTCGCGCTCATCTTCGGATGCCAGCGTCGCCCGTAGTGCGCTTTGCCAAAGCCGCGCCGCCTCCAAAGCGGAAGGAGAAAGCGCATCGAATCGCTCGATCTGTCCATCGACGTCATGCGCCCCGGGGTCCATAGAGACAGTATCCCGGTCGATATCCCCTGTAACCAAAGCCAAAACCGGTGCATCCGGAAGCTCACACGCATAGTAGCCGCGACGCGGCTTTGAGCAAATATAACCCTCGGCGAGCAGCTGACTATATGCATTCTCGATGGTAATGACACTGATTCCCAGATGACTGGCAAAGGCGCGCTTAGACGGCAGATGCTCCCCCGCCGCAATGCGTCCAGCAACGATATCATCTCGAATTTGCTGGTAAACATACTCATAGAGTGATGTTTCGCCGCGTTGTTCCAAATTGTAGTCAAGCATGAGTTTGTCACCTGACCTTATCGAGTCATTCAATCTGGTATTAGTCTGACCTTGTTATTATCTCGAAAACTGAGTATTTCGCCATACCCAGCTCCCCGATAGGATGTTCCGTCAAGCAATGCACATGCCAACCAAGGGAGCAACCATGGCAGAACAGACCAGCAAGGCCGATCGCGTCAAACTCAATCGCGAACTCGCGCAGATGCTCAAGGGCGGCGTCATCATGGACGTCACCACGCCCGAGCAGGCACGCATCGCCGAGGAGGCGGGCGCCTGCGCCGTCATGGCACTCGAGCGCATTCCGGCCGACATCCGCGCCGCAGGCGGCGTCTCGCGCATGAGCGACCCCAAGATGATCAAGGGCATCCAGGAGGCCGTCTCCATCCCTGTTATGGCCAAGTGCCGCATCGGTCACATTGTCGAGGCGCAGGTCCTGCAGGCCATCGAGATCGATTACATCGACGAGTCCGAGGTTCTCTCCCCTGCCGATGACGTCTATCACATCGACAAGACCCAGTTTGACGTCCCGTTTGTCTGCGGCGCCCGCGATCTGGGCGAGGCGCTGCGCCGTGTTGCCGAGGGCGCCACGATGATTCGCACCAAGGGCGAGCCGGGCACGGGCGACGTCGTTCAGGCCGTACGCCACATGCGCAAGATCCAAAAGCAGATCCGCGACGTTGTCGCCCTGCGCGACGATGAGCTCTTTGAGGCAGCCAAGCAACTGCAGGTTCCGGTCGAGCTGGTGCGCGAGGTCCATGCCACGGGAAAGCTTCCCGTCGTGAACTTTGCCGCCGGCGGCGTAGCGACCCCCGCCGACGCCGCGCTGATGATGCAGCTGGGCGCCGAAGGCGTCTTTGTCGGCTCGGGCATCTTTAAGAGCGGCGACCCCGCCAAGCGCGCCGCCGCCATCGTCAAGGCCGTGGCAAACTTCACCGATGCCAAACTCATCGCCGAGCTTTCGGAGGACCTGGGCGAGGCCATGGTGGGCATCAACGCCGACGAGATCGAGATTATCATGGAGGAGCGCGGGCGCTAGTCCAGCAGAAGGGATCGCACATGAGCGATTATGCAGACCAAACGGTCGCCGTGCTGGCGGTCCAAGGCGCCTTTGCCGAGCACGAGGCAAGGCTATCCGAGTTGGGCGCACGCTGTATTGAGCTGAGGCAGGCGGCTGATTTGAAGCAGGACTTTGACCGTCTGGTACTTCCCGGCGGCGAGTCCACCGTTCAAGGGAAGCTGCTTGATGAGCTGGGCATGCTCGAGGAGCTTCGCGCGCGTATCGCTGAAGGCATGCCCGTCCTGGGCACCTGCGCCGGCTTGATTCTGCTGGCTCACGACCTTGCCGCCCATGACGATAAGGGCACGCCGCGTTTGGCAACCATGAACGTACTCGTTGAGCGCAACGCTTATGGCAGACAGCTCGGCAGTTTTCGCACCAAGGGCCAGGTGTCCGGCATCGACGGTGAAGTGCCATTAACATTTATCCGTGCACCCCGCATCGTCGAAGTGCACGGCGACGCCAAGGCCTTAGCGAAAGTCGACGGCCGTATCGTCGCCGCCCGCCAAAGCAACCAGCTCGGCGTAACCTTCCACCCCGAGCTCGACGACGATACCCGCCTCCACGAACTCTTCCTTCAGATGTAGGAAGAGCAGAAACGAGCGTGGATTTTCGGACACATAACAAATGAGAGTGGATAATCTCCCACTCTGAGCTTGAATGCAGGCTCAAACCGG
>UQMW01000008.1 GCA_900542275.1 uncultured Collinsella sp. | reverse complement strand
CAGCCGACCTGCGCCAGCACCAGGGCGGCGTAGTCGGGGCGCAGCACGTGCGCGCCCTCGCCGGCGCGGGTCGCTGCGGGCGGTAGGCGTTTGAACAGCGGGTCGCCCGAAAGGTCCAGGCTGATGCTCGCGCGGCGCTGACGCAGCGAAAGCAGCAGGTGAACATCGGGATCGGCGGCGTCGACATCGGCGCGACGGCCCGTGGTTTCGGCCAAGCGGTCGCACAATGCGTCCTTGGCGCGCAGGGCCGAGAAGCGCGTGTTGCGCAGCTGCTCGGTCACGCCGCGGGCGGTAATGGCGATGGTGGCGCCGGGGCGGACGATGCTCTCCCAGGCGATGTCGTAAACGCTATCGTACAGTTCATCGGCATCCTGCGCCTCAAAGCGCCCGAGTACCACGAACACGCGGCTCGCCAGGCGCGACCACAGACAGGCGCGGTAGCCTTCTTCGAGCTCGCCCTCAAACGTAGCGCGGCCTTTCAGGCGGCGGACATGCGAAAGCCCGAGGCGTTTAAGCTCATCGGCGAGTGCGGACTCAAAGCCCTCGGGGCAGCTTGCGTAAAATTCCATGGGTGACCTCTCTGGTTGCGTCGCTCCATTATATGATGGATGCTTCGTTTGCCCTTATCCTCGAAAGGAACCCATATGATTGATGCGTGCCCCGATTCCGCCGTGCTCTTTTTTGACGTGGACGGCACGCTGACGTCGTTCGATCCCGACGATATGACCGATAAGGACTTCAATGCAATCCATCCGTCGAAGGCCGTTGTCGATGCATTTGGTCGCCTGCGCAATGCGGGTCACCAGGCATTTATCTGCACGGGTCGCCCCTTGTGGCTGATTGCCGATGGCCTGCGCGCGCTGAACCCGGCGGGTATCGTTGCCATGGCGGGGGCCACGCTCGAGGTCGAGGGCCGCGTGGCACACGAGGACTGCATTGACGAAGACATTGTTGAGGAGCTCGCGCGTCGCATTGCTGTGGCGGGCGGCGAGGCGTTGTTCGAGACGAACGGTGCCACCTATTCACTTGAGCCAGTTGGTGTCGAACAGTCATTTCTGCTAGGCGCCGGCGTGGTGCATGACGTTGATCAGATGCGCGTCGACGGCCGTCTGCGCGTAGGCAAGGTGTGCATTAACGCGTGCGACCTGGCTTGTGTGGCCAACGACGATGGCTTTATCGATCGCAACTTTGAGCTGTGCAACACCGGTGGTCAGAATCGCGAGCTGAGCCCCAAGGGCATCGACAAGGGCGTGGGCGTGGCGCGAGCGCTGGCGTATCTGGGCCGCGAGGGAAATGTGCGCACCTTTGGCTTTGGCGATTCTGGCAACGACCTGGGCATGCTCGCTGCTGTCGAGACGGCCGTGGCCATGGGCAACGCCATGCCCGAGGTCAAGGCGGTCGCCGACTACGTGACCGACGATGTCGCACACGACGGCACCGTCACCGCGATGCAGCATTTTGGCCTCATCTAATGAATCTCGCCTTCTGACGTTTGCTCAAACTGCGACTCTTTGCTTTTGCATGCTCAATCGATTTATCAATCCAAACACTGAGGTGTTTATACCGTTCGCCGAGAAGATAAAAAACCGCAGCTCACGCCTTGATAAACGTAGGTAAAGTGTTTAGCAGTTTATCGGCCGTATGCTAACGAAAGGAATCAGGCAGATGGCAATCAAGGTGTTCGCTGACGGTGCAAACCTCGAGGGCATGCTCGACATGCACGAGAACGGCAACGTTCAGGGTTTCACGACCAACCCGTCCCTTATGAAAAAGGGCGGCGTGACGAATTACCGCGCGTTTGCCAAGGAGGTCCTGGCCCACATCACCGATGTGTCCGTGTCGTTTGAAGTCTTTGCCGACGACGTCGAGACCATGGAGGTCGAGGCCCGCGAGATCGCTACCTGGGCCGAGAACGTCTACGTCAAAATTCCGTGCGTGACCACCAAGGGCGAGTCCACCGCCGAGCTGGTCCGCAAGCTTTCCGCCGACGGCATCAAGGTCAACGTCACCACCATCTTTACGCCTACGCAGGTCGATGAGATGGTCGAGGCCGTTGACGCCGAGACGCCGTCTATCATCTCGCTCTTTGCCGGCCGCATTGCCGACACCGGCGTCGATCCCATTCCGTTTATGACGGAGTCGGTCAAGAAGGCCGCCGCCAAGCCCAACTGTGAGGTCCTGTGGGCGTCCACGCGCGAGCTCATCAACATTTACCAGGCCGAGGCCTGCGGTTGCCAGATCATTACGGTGCCCAACAGCATCCTGGCCAAGCGCAAGAACATCGGTCGCGACCCGTACGAGGTCTCGCTCGACACCGTGCGCGGTTTTGCTAAAGATATCGCCGCTCTGGGCTTCCATATTCTGCCGTAACGCGAACGCTGGCTATATCGTGGGTTGTTCGCCCCGGCCTTTCCTTTCCCTATCGCTCACGCGCTTCGCAAGGGTCGCGCTAGGCAAAGGAAAGGCCGGGGCTGCCGACACGAACCCGTCGGTAGGTCCTGAGCTGAATCGCTACCTTTATTCCGATGGGGGTCGACAGTGCTACCCCGCCAACTGTCTCGGGCAGTAATGGGGCTGGGCTCGGATGGCAACGCCGCGTGCCACTGGCGGCTTCGTTCGCCGGATGACGATTCGTGTTACGCGGCCGGCGTCACCTCGGACGGCGGCGTGGGCTCCGACGGCATCGCGTGGACAACGCGGTTCCGCATTATGGATCAACCTGTAATCTAATGATCTTCTAATCCATATCTATCAAGTATCGAAAACGATCCGGCCCCGAGTTGGCAGTCATCGCCAAGGCAAAGGACCCTGCCGGCTATGTGTTCGGGGCGACGCGCAAGTCGCCCAAGACCCTTCGATTATCCTTTGTTCCGCGCATGCAAGATCTCATGCTTGACGTGGTTGAACAGCTCTACCGGGCAAACGAGGTCTTTGCGGCTCGTGCCCATAAGTGTCCCACCAACAGAAATCGAGATATTCGGCCTCAGAGTGCCGTCAAGATTGCCAATATGGCTGAAAAACGTCCCGTACCGCACCTCTGCGGGTGCAGATATGGGACGTTTGTGGAATATCTGATGCCTATTTGTTGAGCTTGCACTTTGAAGAAGTGTTATCGCGGCCCAGCGAGGCCGAATATCTCAAAAATTGCAGGTGATGATTAGCGGAAACGGCGTCTCGCACTTCGGGATATCGCCAAATCGTTTTAGAAGGAGAGGCGCTCGGCGGAATGGGGCCCGCCGAGCGCCTGCAGCGGCTTATTTGCCCCGCACCATGGTGAGGGAGATCTTTTTGCGGTCGCGATCGACCTTTTCTACCCATACCTTCACCGTGTCGCCGACGCGCACCACGTCGCTGGGGTGCTTGACGAAGCGGTTGGCGAGCTTGGAGATGTGTACGAGGCCGTCCTGGTGCACGCCCACGTCGACGAACGCGCCAAAATCCACAACGTTGCGCACCGTGCCCTTGAGTTCCATGCCGGGCTCCAGATCGTCGATGGAAAGCGCCGAGCGGCTAAAGACCACCTCGGGCGCGTCGTCGCGCGGGTCGCGACCGGGCTTCTTGAGCTCGTTGACAATGTCGATGAGCGTCAGGGTGCCGCAGTCCAGGTCGCTTGCCAGTGCCGAAATACTGCCCAGGCGGTGCTCAATGTCGGGCACGCCGCCGCGGCTGAGCTCACTGGTCGCCACGCCGGCGCGTTCCAAGACGGACGTGGCCACCTCGTAGCTCTCGGGGTGGACGCTTGTCGCGTCAAGCGGGTTCTTGCCGCCGCTGATGCGTAGGAAACCTGCGGCGTTGAGGTACGCCTTGGGTCCCAGCTTGGGGACCTTCTTGAGCTGGCGGCGATCGGTAAAGGCGCCGTTTTCCTCGCGGTAGGCCACGATGTTTTTGGCTACGCTCGGCGTAATGCCCGACACGTAGCCCAGCAGGCTTGCGCTCGCGGTGTTGACGTCGACGCCCACACGGTTGACGACGTCTTCCACCACGTGGCCCAGGGTGCGCGAAAGCTCGGCCTGGTCAAGGTCGTACTGGTACTGGCCAACGCCGATGGACTGGGGCGGAATCTTGACGAGCTCTGCCAGCGGGTCTTGCAGACGGCGGCCCAGGCTCATGGCGCCACGTACGGTGACATCCAGATCGGGATACTCCTGGCTCGCGAGCTCGGAGGCGGAGTACACCGACGCGCCCGCCTCGTTGACGATGGTGTAGCGAAGGCTGGGCGCCTGCTCGGTAATGAACTCCGAGACGACTTCCTCGGTCTCGCGGCTGGCGGTGCCGTTGCCGATGACGATGGTGTTGACGCCGTCCTTCTTGACGAGGCGGGCGAGCTCGCGCTTGGTGCCGGCGACGTCGTGGCGCGGCTTGGTGGGATAGACCACGCCGTGGTCGAGTAGCTTGCCGGTCTCGTCCATGACGGCGACCTTGCAGCCGGTGCGGTAGCCCGGATCGAGCGCGAGCACGCGGGCGCCGCGCACGGGGCGCGCCGAGAGCAAGCCCTCGAGATTCTTGGCAAAGACGTTGATGGCCTCGGTCTGGGCACGAACGGTGAGTTTGGCGCGGGCCTCGCGCTCCAGCGAGGGGGCCATGAGGCGCTTGTAGCCATCGGCGATGGCGGCGTCAAAGACGGGCGCGAAGACGCCCTGACGGCGGGGCCAGCGGCTGCCGAGGCGTGCCGTAGCGGCAGCGCCGTCGACGTTTACACGCACGCGGAGCTTGCCCTCACGCTCACCGCGGTCGATAGCCAGCACACGGTGGTTGGGGATGCGACGCAGCGGCTCATCATAGCTGTAGTACGGCTCGTAGGGGGTCTTCTCGGCGGGGTCGGTGGCCTCGACGACGATGTCGGCGGTGTTTTGCGTAAAGGCGCGCAGGTCGGCGACGTTCTCGGGGTCCTCGGCCACCGTCTCGGCCACGATGTCCGCCGCGCCGGCGAGCGCCTTTTCGGGCGTGTCGAAGCCGGCCTCCTCGTTAACGTATGCCGCGGCGGTGTCGAGCGCGCTGCCCTTGGCGGATGCCTGCATGATGATCATGTTGGCAAGCGGCTCCAGGCCTGCCTCGCGGGCCTTCTGCGCGCGGGTCATGCGCTTTTTGCGGTAGGGCTTGTAGAGGTCCTCGACACGCTGGAGCTGCGTGGCCTCGCGGATCTGTGCCTCGAGCTCGGGCGTGAGCTTGCCTTGGGCGTCGATGAGCAGAATGACGTCCTCTTTACGCTGCTCAAGATTGCGCAGGTAGGACAGGCGCTCGTCGAGTGCGCGCAGGGCGACGTCGTCCATGCCGCCCGTGGCTTCCTTGCGGTAGCGCGAGATAAATGGGATGGTGTTGCCCTCGTCGATGAGCTTGACGGCCTCCTCGACGTTGGCGGCCTTAAGGTTGAGCTCGCGGGCGAGCTGGGCGATAAGATCCATGGGACTCCTTGCGTTTAAGGTGCGTTTGCAGCACAGGGCTACCAAGGATACCACCCGCCCCAAAAGACTGTTTTGGGGCCGCGCCACGAAAGCGGCCTATCTACTACGTTTGAACCGTATGGGCTGACCATGCCTGGGTTTTCCGAAGATTAGCAACTCGTCTACCTGCGGTTTTTATTTCGCGAAATTCGGTATGGTTGAGGGTGATCGGCTAAACGTAGTAGATAGGCACATTTCGTGGCGAACGAATCAAGCTAAGGTGCAAAAAGTCCCCCGTCCCAGAAAGACTACCCCCTCATAAAAATGCCCTGCGGGCATGAGGCTGCTCGCAGGGCAAAGAAGAGGGGCTTATTTGTGGCGGACCGAGGGGCTCGGCATGGGGTTTCTGTCGCGGCCGCTCTTAAGGCGTTACAGCTCGACGAGCTGGCCGGTCTCGGCGGCCTCCTTGACGGCGTTGAGAAGCGTGAGCGTCTTGACGTTGTCGGCCGGCGTCACGACGGGCTCGACCTCGCGGCGGACGACCTTCACAAAGTGCTTGAGCTGCATCTTGTGGGGAAGCGCCGGGTCGACGGCCGGAATCTCCATCTGCAGCGGCTTGTGCCAGTTAGAGGCGCCGTCGTAGGAGAACTGGTGCAGGCGGGGCAGCGACAGGGCGCCCTTGGTGCCGCCGATAAAGTAGGCGTCGGCGTCGAAGGGGCGGTACTGCGGATCCTCGCGAGCGGTTGCCTCCCAGTTCCAGGGGCTGGCGGTGGCGTCGGAGATGGTCATGCTCGCGAGCGCGCCATCGGCAAAGCGGACGTTGACCACGGCGGAGTCCTCGGTCTCAAAACCGCGGGCGGCGCTGGACTGCATGCCCTGGACGGCAACGGGCTCGCCCAACAGGTAGCGGAGCAGGTCGACGTCGTGCACCAGGTTGACCAGGATCGGGCCAGCACCCTTCTTGCGGCGCCACTCGACATCGAAGTACTCGTCGTTCTTATAGATCATGTAGTGGAAGCTCGACACGGTGAGCTTGCCCAGCTCGCCGGACTCGATGATCTCCTTGGCCTTGTTGACGAAGGGGTTGTGGCGACGGTGCTGACCCACGAGCACGGGCACACCGGCGGTCTCGGCCTCGGCGGCGAAGGCCTGGGCATCCTCAAGATCGTTGGAGATCGGCTTTTCGACCAGCGGCACGATGTTGCGCTTGATGGCCTCGCGAGCAACGCCCAGGTGCAGGTCGTTGGGGGTGGCGATGATGACGGCCTCGGGCTTGACCTCGTCCATCATCTGGGCGGGATCGGTAAAGAACGGCACGCCGGCGGCCTCGGCCGTGGCGCGGGCGCCCTCAAAGGCGTCGGCGATGGCGACGAGCTCGGCCTCGGGCTCCTCGGTGACAAAGCGGATGTGGTTGCGGCCCATGGCGCCGGCGCCGATGACGGCAATGCGGACGGGGTTGAGCTCAGACATTTCGACTCCTTAATGCTGGTGGCTGGCGAATGTGGCAAAGGGACTGTCCCTTTGCCACATTGGTATAACTAGGCGGACTTCTTCTTGCTGTCGGAGACCATCATGTAGACGGTGAGCACGACGGCGATGGCGGCGATCACGATGGCGCCGTAGAAGGACTGCTGGTAGGCAGCGCTGCCGGCCTCGGCGTGATACAGCACGGCGGTGATGGGCTGGCTGATCCAGGTAGAAGCAGCGTAGCCCAAGAACATGATGCCGTAGTTGACGCCGATGTTGCTGGTGCCAAAGGCGCCACCGGTGAGCGGCGGGTAGATGACGAGCAGAGCGCCAAAGCTAAAGCCGAGCAGGGCGAGTGCCACAAAGAACATGCTCTGCGTAAAGCTCATCGACATGATGACGAGCGCGACGATGGTGACGACAAGGCTGATGAGCAGCGACTTATAGGCGCCGAGCTTGTCGATGATCTGGCCAAAGGACAGACGGCCAACCAGGTTGGCGCAGGTGTTGACGGAGACGACCACGCCGCCGAGGGCGACGGCCGCGGCGCTCGTGGGGTCGGCGAAGAGCTGGACGGCGGCGATGGAGGCAACCTTGCCCACGAGCAGGGTGCCCGCGGTGGCGGCAAAGGCGAAGGTGACGATGAGGACCCAGAAGCGCGGGGTCTTGACCATCTCGCCTGGGGTGAGGTCGCCGAAGGTGCCGGCGTGCGCACCGCCCTTGGGGGCCTCGAAGCCCTCGGGCAGCCAGCCGGCCTCGGGGGCCTTCAGGAACAGGGCGGAGGCAGCGATCATCACAAAGAAGATGACGCCGAGTGCCTTGAGGGCGCCAAAGATGCCAAGGCTCGGGATGAGCAGCGAGGCGAGCACCGGGGACAGCACGGCGGGGCCGGCGGTCGAAGCGGCCAGGGTGATGCCGGAGGCGAGGCCCTTTTTGTCGATGAACCACTTTTGGCCGGTGGTGAGCGCGGGGTTGTAGCCCAGGCCGTTGCCGATGGCGGCGACGAGCGAGAACCACAGGTAGAACTGCCACGGCTCGGTGACGGTGCCGGACATGAACCAGCCCACGCCGTAGCACACGGCGGCAGCGATCACGACGTTGCGCGGGCCGATCTTATCGGAGATGCGGCCGGCGAAGATGCCCGTCACGGCCATGATGGTCTGAAAGACCGGGAAGGCCCAGGTAAGGGCGCTGGACCACTCGGGGTAGACGGCGAGCAGGTTCTTGCTCACGACGGAATACAGAGCGATGGAGCTGATGAAGAACATGGTGACGCACGCGGCGGAAAGCACGACGGCGCGACCCTTGTTGGAGTTGGTGGAAGCCATTGGACTCTTTCTAATCGATACGGGGGAGGAGCGGTCGTGTCCGCGGGGCCTCCCTGTCAGGCTGGTTTACTGGTCAGTCGGCTTTGCGACGCCGGACTCGTCGGACCAAAGCTCGACGCCCTTGTTCTTGAGGTAGTTGTCGGCAAAGGCTCGACGGCCGCCGGGCTTGGCGGTGAGGTCGCCCATCATATTGGAGAAGCCTCCATCGACCTTGATGGCGTCACCGGTGGTAAAGTCCGAGCGCTTGGACGCCAGGAACATGACGGCGTTGGCGATATCGCTGACCTCGCCGATGCGGCGCGTGGCAATCAGGCGGCTGCGGCTCTTTTCGACCTCGGGGTCGGCGTAAAAGCTCGCCGACATGGGGGTCTTGACAAAGCAGGGCTCGACGCAGTTGGAGCGGACGCCGTAGGGACCCCACTCGGCGGCTAGCATCTTGGACATCATGTTGACGCCGGCCTTGGTGGAGCTGTACACGCCCGAGAACGTCTCGGGGGAGTGGCTGGCGACGGTCGAGATGTGCACCAGGCGGCCCTTCCCGGCCTTGATCATCTCGCGACCAAAGCGCTGCGAGGTGATGAAGTAACCGGTGAGGTTGACGTTGATGACGTCGTTCCAGTCACTCAACGGCAGGTCCTCCATGGCTGCGAAGCGCAGGATGCCGGCGGTGTTGACGAGGACGTCGACGCGGCCGAAGTCGGCGATGGTGGCGTCGACGGCGGCCTGAACCTCGCCCTCGTTGCAGGCGTTCATCTTGTAGCCCTCGGCGTGGATGCCAAACTCGGCGGCGAGGTCGGCGGCTGCGGCCTTGACCTTTTCCTCGTCTAGGTCGAGCAGGACGACGTTGGCGCCGTTGCGGGCGAACTCGCGGCAAATCTCGACGCCCATGCCGCCGAGTGCGCCGGTAACGGCGCAGACATCGCCCTCGAGCTTAAGCCAATTGCTCATAGGAACTTCCCTTCTTATGTCTCCCGGTGGGTCGCTCCCATTAACCGACCCACGTGGTTTTCGCTGGTTATCGTATGCTTAGCGTTCGCGCAGGTGAATTGCATATTTGTTAGAATGGCGTTAACCGTAGGTTTACACTGTACATTGAGGTTTGTTCTCAATTGAGCTCGTGACCTGCGAAAACGACCCCCTGCGGTGCTGTGGGCCCGCGCGTGCGAAAACGGGAGATTGACGTGTACGATCGACGACTCGAGGCCATAACGGCCGCCGCGGAGCTGGGAAGCTTCTCGCGCGCGGCGGCAAAACTGCGGGTGTCGACCCCGGCGCTCGTCAAACAGGTGTCGGGGTTCGAGGCCGAGTTCGGCATCACGCTGTTCGAGCGCTCGCATTCGGGCGTCAAGGTGACGCCGGCTGGTGCGCTACTGGTGGACGACGCGCGCTCGATCATGCGCCAGTCTGAGGACGCACTGCGTCGTGCCCGGCGCGCGGCGGGCGATGGCGGTGCGGTGCGCCTGGGCGTATCGATGATGTGCCCGGGGCGCCAGACACTGTCGATGTGGACGGGCGTGCACGAGCTGGAGCCATCGCTGCGCTTCGAGATCGTGCCGGTGAACGATCTCTATGACGAGCGTGAATCCGTCATGTGCAGCTTGGGGCGCGAGGTGGATGTAGTGCAGTCGAGTTTTTCGACCCCGCGCTGGGGTGACGCCTGCCAAAAGCTCCGCATCGTTACCGTGCCGTTTTATATTGATGTGCCCCGCACAAGCCGGCTCGCGCGCAAGACGCGCATCACGGTTGCCGACCTGGAGGGCATGCGCCTGCGCGTACTTCGGCACGGCAATGACGCCATGGACAGCCTGCGCATCGACCTTTTGGCCGACGGCGGCGTGGACGTGATCGACGTGGACAGCTTCGACTTTGCTCTCTTTAACGAGGCGGAGGAAAAGGGCGATGCGGTGCTCACCTGCGGAGCGTGGTCGGGTGTGCACCCGGCCTTTGTGGGCGTACCGTTCCTATGCGGCCGCGAGGTGCCGGTCTTCTTGCACTACCCGCTCGAGCCCACCCTCCAAGTACAAAAATTCGTCAACGCCATGGCCCAACTCCTCAACTAGCTCATTTGGCGCGGGTAGTCTTTTTGGGACGGGGCTTTTTTAGCTACTTCGAAGATGATTTTTCTGGGACGGGGATTTAATAATCATTGTGTACCGAATGATTATTAAATCCCCGTCCCAGAAAAATCATCCTTACAAAACGAGGCCCTGGCCAAATGGCCAGGGCCTCACTAACCTTTATTCCGTTTTAAACGACGGGCTGATCACGCGTAGGAGGGTGCCCCGTGGACGGCGGTGTATTTCCTCCGCGCGCAGTTTCGCAGCGAAGCGAGAATGTTTGAGCACGGAGGTTACACCCCGGCCCGCCTGGGAGCCTCCGTGGAACAAACCTACCTACTCGAGCTCAAACGCTCCGGTATAGAGCTGATAGTAGTATCCGCGCTTGGCGATCAGCTCGTCGTGATTACCGCGCTCGATGATGCGGCCGTGGTCCAGGCAGATGATCGCGTCGGAGTTGCGCACGGTGGACAGGCGGTGCGCGATGACAAACGTCGTGCGGCCCTCCATGAGTTTATCCATGCCCGCCTGCACGATAGCCTCGGTGCGGGTGTCGATGGAGCTCGTTGCCTCGTCCAGAATCATTGCCGGCGGATCGGCGACGGCAGCGCGGGCGATCGAGATCAGCTGGCGCTGGCCCTGCGACAGCTGGGCGCCGTTGCCGGTGAGCATGGTGTCATAGCCGTCGGGCAGGCGGGTGATAAAGTCGTCCGCGCCCGCGAGCTTGGCCGCCGCGATGCACTCCTCGTCGGTCGCATCCAGGTTGCCGTAGCGGATGTTATCCATCACGGTGCCGGTGAACAGGTTCACGTCCTGCAGCACGACGCCCAGGCTTCGGCGCAGGTCGGCCTTGCGGATCTTGTTGACGTTGATGCCGTCGTAGCGGATCTTGCCGTCGGCGATGTCGTAGAAGCGGTTGATGAGGTTGGTGATGGTCGTCTTGCCGGCACCGGTGGCGCCGACAAACGCGACCTTCTGGCCCGGCTTGGCAAACACGGACACGCCGTGCAGCACCTCGTGGTCGGGCGTGTAGCCAAAGTCGACGTTGTCCATGACCAGGTCGCCGCGCAGCGGTACGTACTCGATCTCGCCGGTTGCGCGGTGCGGATGTTTCCATGCCCACATGCCGGTGTGGTGGTCAGCCTCCTCGAACTCCCAAGTCTCGGGGTTCACCTGTGCGTTGACGAGCGTCACGTAGCCTTCGTCGGCCTCGGGCTTCTCGTCGATGAGCTCAAAGATGCGGTCGGCGCCGGCGAGGCCCATGACCACGGCGTTGATCTGCTGCGAGATCTGGCCGATCTGTCCGCAGAACTGCTTGGTCATGTTGAGGAGCGGCACCACGACGGCGATGGACAGCGCCATGCCCGAGATGCTCAGGTTGGGCACGCCCAGTGCCAGGAAAATGCCGCCGGCAAGGGCCACCAGCACGTAGAGCAGGTTGCCCAGGTTCATAAGGATGGGCATGAGGATGTTGGCGTACATGTTGGCCTTTTGCGAGACCTCGAAGAGCTTCTCGTTGCGCTCGTCAAAATCGGCCTCGGCGGCAGACTCGTGGCAGAACGCCTTGACGACCTTCTGGCCGTTCATGACCTCCTCGATATGGCCCTCGACCACGCCGAGCTCGGTCTGCTGCGCAATGAAGAAACGCGCGGAATTGGAGCCGAGCAGCTTGGTCATAAAGGTCATAAAGGCGACGCCGGCGATGATGACCAGGCACATCCACACGCTGTAGTACAGCATGATAAAGAACACCGTGACAATGATGATGATCGTCATGAGCAGGTTGGGCAGCGACTGACTGATCATCTGGCGCAGCGTATCGATGTCGTTGGTGTAGTGGCTCATGATATCGCCGCGCTGGTGCGTGTCGAAGTAGCGGATCGGTAGGTCCTGCATGCGGTTGAACATCATCTCGCGCAGCTTCTCGAGCGAGCCCTGCGTGACGATAGCCATGGCGCGGTTCCAGAAGAGCGAGGACAGGACACCGACGCCGTAGATGCAGGCGAGGGTGGTCACGAGCTGCAGAATCTTGGGCTGTGCGGCTTCCCAATCGCCCGACTGCCACGATTCGCTAATAATCTGCAGGGCGCTCTGCAGGAAGGTCGCGCCGATGGAGTTGATGATGGCGCAGAGCACCACGCCGGCGACGACAAGGGGCAAAAGCACGGGATAGAAGCCAAAGAGCGTCTTGATGAGGCGCGACATGGTGCCGCCCTTGCGGTTGAGCGCGCGCTCGGCGGTCGTTGCCTTACTCATGGGCCTCGCCTCCTTCCTGGGTCTGAGCTTGCGTTGCGGTCATGTCGGTGTTGTCTGCCGCCGTGTTCGCGTCGCCAGAGACGTCGTCGGCGTCTTGCGTACCTTCGGCAGACATCTTGTTTTGCGAGGTAAAGGTCTCGCGGTAGATCTCGCTCGTCTTAAGCAGCTCGTCATGGGTGCCGATCTGCGCGATACGGCCGCCCTCCATGACGATGATGCGGTCTGCGTCCTGCACGGAGCTGATGCGCTGGGCGATGATGAGCTTGGTCGTGTTGGGCAGATAGCTTGCCAGTCCTGCGCGGATCTTTGCGTCGGTCTTGGTGTCGACGGCGCTGGTGGAGTCGTCCAGGATCAAGATCTTGGGGCGACGCAGCAGGGCGCGTGCAATGCACAGGCGCTGCTTCTGACCGCCCGAAACATTAGAGCCGCCCTGTTCGATCCAGGTGTCGTAGCCCTTGGGGAAACCGTCGACAAACTCGTCGGCGCAGGCCAGATGCGCTGCCTCGCGGACTTCCTCGTCGGTGGCGTTCGGGTCGCCCCAACGCAGGTTCTCGGCGATGGTGCCGCTAAACAGCACGTTTTTCTGCAGCACCATGGCGACCTGGTGACGCAGCGCGTCCAGGTCGTAGTCGCGCACGTCCACGCCGCCCACGCGCACAGCGCCTTCGGTGGTGTCGTACAGGCGGGCGATGAGGTTAACGAGCGTGGACTTGGCCGAGCCGGTGCCGCCGATGATGCCGATGGTCTCGCCGCTCGTAATGTGCAGGTCGATATCGTCGAGCGCCTGGCGTTTCGCATGCGCGGAATACTTAAAGCTCACGTGGTCAAAGTCGATGGAACCGTCGGCAACCTCGAGCACGGGCTCGGCGGGATTGGCGATCGTGGGCTCGGCGGCCAGCACCTCGGCAATGCGGTGTGCCGATTCGACGGCCATGGTCACCATGACAAAGATCATCGACAGCTGCATCAGGCTCATGAGAATCTGGAAACCATAGGTAAAGGTCGAGGAGAGCTGGCCCACGTCGAACAGCGTGCCCTGGCTCGTGATGATGAGCTTGGAGCCTAGGTAGATGATGACGACAAACGCGCCGTTGACGCAGATGTTCATCATGGGGTTGTTAAAGGCGAGCAGCTTCTCGGCGCGGGTGAAGTCCATCTGGACGTCGCGCGCGGCGGTCGCGAACTTCTCCTTCTCAAAGTCTTCGCGCACATAGCTCTTGACCACGCGCATGCCGGTGACGTTTTCCTCGACGGACTCGTTAAGGGCATCGTACTTGTGGAACACGCGCGAGAAGATGGGGCGCACCTTAAAGATGATAAAGAACAGTCCAAAGCCCAGCAGCGGAATGATGACCAGGTAGACCATGGCGACGCTGCCGCCCATGATAAACGCCATGGTAAAGGCGAAGATCAATACCAGCGGCGCGCGCACGGCGATACGGATGATCATCATAAAGGCCTGCTGCACGTTGTTGATATCGGTGGTCAGGCGCGTGACGAGCGAGGAGCTCGAGAACTCATCGATGTTGGCAAAGCTGAACGTCTGGATCTTGTAGAACAGGTCGTGACGCAGGTTCTTGGCGAATCCGCAGCTCGCATGGCTGCAGGTGACACCAGCCGCGGCGCCAAAAGCAAGCGACGTCAGCGCGATGAGCACCAAAAAGCCTGCGGTGGGAAGCATCTCGGCTACGGTGGCGCCGTCTTTGATGGCGTCGATCAGGTTGGCGGTGATAAATGGAATCAGCATCTCGCAGAGCACCTCGCCAAGCACGAGCAGCGGCGTGGCAACAGTGACTTTCATATAGTCGCGGATGCTTCCCATGAGGGTTTTAATCATCCAGTTCCTCCCAGGTTACGCGGATTTTATCGAGCATTTCGGCGAGGTCCTCGCGCTCGTCGTGGGTGAGCGCGCTAAAGGCCTGCTCTCTAAAGCGAATGCGGGCCGCCTGCTCTACGTGGGCCTTTTCCCATCCCGCTTCGGTCAGGCGAATGGTGAACTGCCGCCGGTCTTTGGGATTGCGGCTGCGCTCGATAAGGCCGGCGCATTCGATCTTGGAGAGAATCTCGGAAAGCGAACCGGGCTTAAGATCAAAGTGCAGGCCTAGTTCCTGCTGTGACATCTCGCCGTTTGGCTGCTTGGCGAGCAAGCAGACGATGGGGGCCTTTCCCGAGGCGCCGCCGCCGTGAAAGTGCAGAAAGTGGCCGCAGAAGCCCAGCCCGTTTAGGATGTGCTTGGCGAGCGCGTCTGATTGGGACTGTGCCGCGGGCGCATCTGCGGGTTCATGGGGGTCGCCGCCCGGCGTGTGGGGGCAGAGGCCGATGTGGTCATCGCACATGGTGTCGCTCCTTTCTTTAGTTAGGTAGTGCAATTGTTTTGTGCCTAACTAATTTAGGAGTGCAAGAAATAAATGTCAAGGTACCAAACTTATTAAGTTACGGCGTTTTACCAAACGCCGTAACCGCTCGATGCTGCAAACGCTCCTAAGCGGCAATCTGATCCCTTGGGGACGAAGGAAAAGGTATCGTTTTGGGCTGCGATGATGCCTTTCGAAGCGGCCTTGCCAAAAACCATGCCTAATTACTACGATGAATCCAGCATCGCTGACCACAACAGCTGTTTCTGAAAAAACGCAAGCTATCTACCTGCTGTTTTGTTGGAGAGAAATTCGTTGTGGTTGGAGGCGGGCGGTTAAACGTAGTAAATAGACATAGTTTTGAAATGGCGCTATATGAGTAGCATCAACTAGGCCGCTATGGAGCAAACAGCCCCCATTTCCGAAACCTTTCCGCAACAATTTGCCCTTCGTACCGCTCGCCTCCGCCCACAACGCCTCCTGCGCTACACTTAGTCGCACTGTGGCGCTGCTGCGCTGTGCCCGAAACAAGGGAGACCCTCATGAAGAACACTCAGCTGCTGCTGATTAACGATATGTGCGGTTACGGCAAGGTCGCGCTTTCCGCCATGCTGCCGGTGCTGTCGCACATGGGCTACCGTATCCATAACCTGCCGACGGCGCTCGTTTCCGACACGCTCAACTACCCCAAGTTCTACATCCACGACACCACGGAGTACGTGCGTCAGAGTCTTGCCATCTGGGAGGAGCTCGGCTTTGAGTTCGACGCCATCTCGACCGGCTTTATCGTGACCGAGGAAGAGACGCGCATCATCTCGGACTTTTGCCACCGCCGCGCGCAAAAGGGCACCAAGGTGTTCGTCGACCCCATCATGGGCGACAACGGCAAGCTCTATGCGGGCGTGCCCGAGTCCACGATTGGCCTTATGCGGCATCTTCTGGAGTGCGCAGACTACGCGGTGCCTAACTATACCGAGGCGTGCCTGCTTGCCGATAGGCCTATTGCCGAGGAAATTACGCCCGATGAGGGCCGCGCCCTTGTGGACGCCGTGCGCGAGCTGGGTGCCAAGTCGGTGGTCATTACGAGCGCCGTGGTCAATGGCACGAACGCGGTTATCGGTTACGACCATGTAGCGGGGGAGTACTTTATGATTCCCTTTGAGCTCATTCCGGTCTATTTCCCGGGCACGGGCGACACGTTCTCGGCGGTGCTCGTCGGCCGCGTTATGGCAGGTTGGAGTCTGCAGCGCGCGACGTCCGATGCCATGCGTGTGGTGGCTGAGCTTATCGAGCGCAATGCCGACCAGGAGGACAAGTCGGCCGGCCTTCCCATCGAAGCCTGCCTGGATGTGATTGACCATGAGTAACGCTGGCGAGGGCGGCGCCAAGCCTGCGGGCGGGGGCAAGCCGCTCGGCGCGCCGCGGGACAAACGTCCGCGTATCCGCGTGAGCTGCGTGGACCAGCTGGGAACGTGCCGCTGCCATCATGGTCACAAGCCGGGCGACGTTTTTGACTTCGACCGAGACCGCGGCAAGATGTGCGCCATGGCCTGCCATGTGGGCTTTCCCTATATCGATATCCTGCGCTATGGCGGAACCGTGCCTGGCAACGAGCCCGGCACGGCAAAGTTCTGCTGTCCCGAGGTCGACACGTTGAACGTCTGGCTTGCCGAGATCGTCGACGAATAGCCGGATGTGACAAAGGGGCGGGCCCTTTGTCGCATCCGCCGATGGTGCCCCTTCTTTTTTGCCTATAATCCTAAATCTCTGCATTTCATCCGATATTAGGTTCTAAAAACTCTGCATTTCATCGATAATCAAGCATATAAACCTTGCATTTCATTTGATGACACTGAGGGGAGAGCCTATGCTGCGTAGGAAAATAGCGGCAGAGCTGGAGCGTTGGCTGAAGTCTGCCGAGCAAAAGGCCTTATTCATTACGGGTTCTCGCCAGATCGGCAAAAGTTATTCGATTCGCGCATTTGGCAAAGCCAGCCATGCAACCTACATCGAACTCAACCTCATGGAAAATCGCCAGGCAAAAGATGCTCTTCTCGAGGCACGGGATGCCGACGATTTCATCAGCAGGGTGACGCTTCTCTCGGGAAAGCCGATAGCACCGGGCAAAACGCTCGTGTTTATCGATGAGGTCCAAGAGGCCCCCGACATCATGACGATGGCAAAGTTCCTTGTTGAGGACGGGAGGTGCCGCTGGGCGTTTTCGGGGTCAATGCTCGGGACCCAGTTCAAGGTCGTTAGGTCCTATCCCGTGGGATATGTTCACGAGCTTAGGATGTTCCCGCTCGATTTCGAGGAGTTTTGCTGGGCGATCGGGGTGAGCGAGGGAGCTCGCCAAACGATACGCGACGCGTGTATCAGCGAGAAGCCCATTCCTGATTACATTCACGACGCGATGATGGCAAACTTCAGGACCTATACCGTTGTCGGTGGAATGCCAGAGGTCGTGCAGCGTTTCCTTGACACGCGGGGCGACCTTGCCTCTGTTCGTCAGCTACAGTCAGAGCTCAACGAACAGTACCGGCGGGATATCTCCAAGTATGCAAGCGGGCGAGCCCTTCAGGTGCAGAGCATTTACGATCAGCTCCCTATTATGCTCGAGGGCGAAAACAAACGCTTCGTGCTCAATTCCATTGACCTCAAGGCGCATTACGACAAGTACCAGCGAGATTTTGTCTGGCTTGTCGATGCCGGCGTTGCTCTCAAGGCGGATATCGTAACCGAGCCAAAGTCGCCCCTGCTCAAGACGGCACGGCCATCGCAGTTCAAGCTATACCAATCGGATACGGGCATGTTGATGGCGCGCTACCCCGTTGGCGTCGCCCAGGCGGCGTATCTTGATAGCAAGGAACCCAATCTGGGCGGTATTTACGAAAACGTGGTGGCCCAGCAGCTGACTGCCCAAAATCGCCAGCTTTACTACTATCAGACAAAGAAGCGCGGCGAAGTGGACTTTGTGGTCGACGGACCGGATGGAACGGCTGTTCCGATCGAGGTTAAATCGGGTTCCTATTACCACGCGCACGCCGCGCTCGGTCATGTGCTTGATACGGCCGAATATGGCGTAAGGCTTGGGATTGTTTTCTCGAGAGGCAACGTTGAACGCAGCGGAGCTGTTCTTTATTTGCCGCTATATGCGACCTGGGCCCTTTCGGATGTTTTGGGTGACTCCTGTGCCGAGGGGATAAAGCTGGAGGTCAAGCCGGTCTAGGGACAGTCCCCGATGCGACAAAGGGATAGTGCCTTTGTCGCATCCGCTATCCGAGATAATGAGCGTGGATTTTCTCCCGTCTAGAGCGCACTTGAATGCTCAAAGTGGGAGAAAATCCACGCTCGATCTGTATGCCGATGACGCGGCTCGCGAGGTTCGTGCGCCCGCGAACCTACATCTGCTCGAGCATGGCAGTGCAGCCGGCGAGCACATCGCGGTAGGTGGCATCGAAGTTGCCGGTGTACCAGGGATCGGCCACGTCGCCGGGGCGCTCGGTCCAATCGAGCAAGCGCGTAATCTTGCCGTCGGGGTCGTCGCCAAAGATGCGACGCAGACCGCGCGCGTTCTCAGCATCCATATAAACAATGCGATCCCAGTTGCCATACTCCGCGCGACGCACCTGGCGCGCGCGATGTGCTACGACGGGAATCCCGACCTCGCGCAGCTTGGCGACGGTGCCGTGATGCGGCGGGTTGCCGATCTCCTCAGTCGAGGTCGCAGCAGAATCAATGACGAACTCCGCCTCGCGCCCGGCACGGCGCACCAGCTCAGTAAACACCGACTCAGCCATCGTCGAGCGGCAGATATTCCCATGACAGATAAACAGTACGCGTTGCATAGAACGATACCTTTCATATAGAAGGCTGCTAAAGAGTCGAAGCCGGGCGCATACAGAGTTTTATTTCTTGGCCAGTTTGAAGTAGCGCTCAAATATCAATTCGAAAACGTAATAGAACATCAATCGACTGTCGAGGTCCATACTGCCCAAGCGGATTTCTTTTTGCACGGTGTAGATAGGGTAGTCGGCTAGTTTCGAGAGAGAATTTCGAGAAAAGCCGGTGAGCGTGACGACCTTGCATCCGCGTGTTTTGGCTATCGATGTGGCGTCAATAGAGACCTGTGTCTCGCCGCTTACGGAAACGCTGAAGACCAGGTCGTTTTTGCCGAGGAGTTCTGCGTAATGCCTCATGACGTGGCGTTCACTGAGCGTGTCGGTATTCTTGCCCATAATTTTGAGCTTTTCAGCCATTTCGAGGCACGGGTACTTCGAAAAACCCGAGCAGAAGAACACGATATGCGAGGCGTCCTGGATAAGGCTCACAACCGAATCGATGACCCGGTCGTTAAGCAGATCTTTGGTCTGTACGAGCTGGGTATCAAGAGGAAGCGTCTCGATAGTGAATCGATTGCGGTCGAGCGAGGCGGAATACGATTGTTTGAGCTCCGTAAACCCCGAGAAGCCAAGCTTATGGGCAAGCCTGACGATTGTATTGGGAGCGACGAAGAACCGTTCAGCAACGCTCTTAAGCGTGACATCGTCAATATCATCACGCAGCTCGATGATGTAGCGCATGATCTCGCTTTCGAGATCGTTGAGCTTGCTCTCGCCAGCTCGCACATGATCATAAAAAGATTCTTGATCTTTCATAAGATGTTTCAGCCCCTCGCACCTCGCCGTATATATGGTACCGCTTTGTGTAGCCAGGTGAGAAATCGGTAATCGGTCAAGATCGCCAATTGCCCATGAACTGGGTAAACGTGCGTGTCTGCCTACACATATCTGTGTCGTGAGCGAAATCATGTGTCCCCGTTTCGCATTGGCTCACACGGGGACTCGCAAATGACCTTATGTCGCAAAATATCAATCGAAACGAAGCAAGCCGAGGACAACCGCGGAGCCCAAGGTCTTCGAGAACACCGATCAGCCAACCCTGGAGGGACGGAACATGAAGGATAAGCTCAATATTGTGATCGTTGGCGGCGGCTCCACGTGGTGCCCTGGCATTCTTAAAGCCCTGACCAAGCACATGGACATTCTGCCGCTGAACCGCGTGATGCTCTATGACATCGATGCCGAGCGTCAGCGTCCGATTGGCGAGTTTGGCAAGATCCTCTTCGCCGAGGAGGAGCCCGGTGTGGAGTTTGGTTACACCACCGATAAGGACGAGGCTTACACCGACGTCGACTTTGTGCTCTGCCAGATTCGTACCGGCGGCTACGAGATGCGTAGCAAGGACGAGAAGATTCCGCTGCATATGGGAATCATCGGCCAGGAAACGGTGGGCCCTGGCGGCATGGCTTACGGTATGCGCTCCATGCATGATATGGTTGAGATCGTCAACGACGTTCGCGCTCATAGCCCGGAGGCGTGGATTATCAACTACACCAACCCGGCTGCTATTGTGGCATATGGTCTCGAGCGCGTCCTGCCCGATGAGCATCGCGTCCTCAACATCTGCGACCAGCCTGTCAACCTCATGCGCTCTTACGGTCGCCTGCTCGGTCGCGATATGAGCAAGACGGAGCCCGTGTACTTCGGCCTCAATCACTTCGGTTGGTTCAAGCACATCTACGATGAAGAGGGTCATGACCTCGTCCCGCAGATTAAGGAGTACACGGAGAAGAACGGCTTCCTTCCTGCCGATGCCGAGCAGCGCGACCAGTCCTGGCTTGATACCTACGCTATGGTCAAGGACATGCTCGAGGACTTCCCCGACTATCTGCCCAACACTTATCTGCAGTACTACCTGTATCCCGAGTACAAGGTCGCTCACCTCGACCCCGATTACACTCGCTCCGACGAGGTTATCAACGGCCGTGAGAAGCGCGTATTCGCCGAGTGCGAGCGCGTTGCCCAAGTCGGCACCGCAAAGGGGTCTTCGGTTGTGCAGAACGATGCTCATGGCGATATGATCGTGGAAATCACCTCGGCCATTTACCGCAACACCAATAAGACCTTCATTGTCATCGTGCCCAACAACGGCATTATCGAGGGCATGCCCGATGACGCCATGGTCGAGGTCGCGGCAAGCGTGGGCGCCAATGGCCCGCAGCCCTATGCTGTTGGCAAGATCGGTACCTTCTATCGCGGCCTTATGGAGAACCAGTACGCCTATGAGCGCCTGACTGTTGAGGCTTGGATGGAGGGTTCCTACGAGAAGGCTCTGCAGGCACTCACGCTTAATCGTCTGGTCGGTGACGCCAAGAAGGCTCGCAAAGTGCTCGACAAGCTCATCGAGGCCAATAAGGATTACTGGCCGGAGCTTAAGTAGTTAGTTCCATAGCGCTTGATAACTGTTATGGGGCGTGTGGGCTGTAGAGCTGCACGCCCCGTTTCTTTAAGAGGGGTATCCCATGAACAAAGATGAGCTGCTGGCAAAGTTCCAGCGCCTGGGCAAAGTCCTCATGACGCCTGTCTTGATCCTGCCAATCGCCGGCATCCTTCAGGGCTTTGGCAATGCCTTTACCAGCCCCACCCTTACGGCAGCTGTTCCCTGGCTTGCTGCTCCGGGCTTTGCGATTTTCTTTTCGATTCTCAAGGCCGCGGCCGGCATCGTCATGAGCAACATCCCGGTTATCTTCTCGATTTGCCTCGCCTATGGCTTCGCCAAGTCCGAGAAGGCTACCGCGGCGCTTTGTGGCTTTTTGGGCTACATGTGCATGAACTCCGTGATGGGCACGTTCCTTACGGCGACTGGCGTTATCGATCCCGCGAATCTTACGACGGGCCAGAGCACGATCCTCGGCATCACCACGCTCGACACGGGCGTTATCGGCGGTCTTCTGGTGGGCGCAATCGTCGCATGGTTGCATAACCGTTACTACAAGATTGAGCTGCCTGCCGTGTTCTCCATCTTCAACGGCACGCGCTTTATCCCGGCGGTGACGCTGCTCTCATGCAGCATCCTCGCATTGGTCATGTCCTTTGTTTTCCCGTTTATTCAGAACGCTCTCGGCGCGCTGTCCGAGTTCATCAAGACTACGGGTGCCTTTGGTGCATTTGTCTACGGCGCCGGCGAGCGCATGCTCCTGCCTTTTGGCCTGCATCACTTTGTCTATTTGCCGTTCTTCTTCACGTCGCTTGGTGGCGTCGAGACCATCGACGGCCAGACTGTTCAGGGCGCTATCAATATCTACAACGCGATCCTGGGCTCTCCCAGCACGCCGTTTAACATCGAGGTCAGCCGTTTTGTCATGAACGGCAAGGTTATCTTCGCCATGTTCGGCCTGCCCGGCGCTGCACTCGCCTTCTACAAGACGGCGCTTCCCAAGAACAAGAAGAAGGCCGCGGCGCTCATGATTGCCATTGTGGTGCCTTGCATCCTCTCCGGCATTACCGAGCCGCTCGAGTACTCCTTCCTGTTCATCGCGCCCATCCTCTACGTATTCCACGCTCTCATGGCTGGTCTTGCCTATGCGCTGACCTATATCTTGCAGTTCAACGTGGCCGGTTCCGCATCCTTCGGCGGCCCGCTCTTGTCGTTGATCTTTAACGGCATTATGGGTGCAGCCAAGGGCTCCAACTGGCAGGTTATCCTGTTCCTCGGCCCCATCTACTTCGTGGTGTACTACTTCGTCTTCAAGTTCATCATCCTTAAGAAGGACCTTAAGACTCCTGGCCGCGAGGAAGAGTCCGACGATGAGGCCGCAAAGGCTCCTAGGACTGTGATCAGCGACCTCATTCCCGCCATCGTTGAGGCAGTGGGCGGCGACAACAACATTAAGTCTGTCGAGGCCTGCTTCACCCGTCTGCGCATCCAGCTCAATGACTGTGACAAGGTGGTTGACGACGCCGAGTTTACCGAAAAGCTCGAAGCGCGTGGCATCGTGCATGTCAACGGCGGCGTGCAGATTGTCTACGGCAACATGGCATCTAACTACGCAACCCAGATGCGCGAGCTGCTGGGCATGGAGTAAACGCCCCACATATCTATAAAATCCGGGATAAAAGGCGGCGGCAGACAATGCGTCTGCCGCCGCCTTTGAGTTGCTCCACGCGCATTTCGTGTATTTGAAATACACGAAATCGTAGAAAAGCGTGTATCTGAAATACACGAAATTGCACTGCCGGAGCTTGCAGGCGGATAAACACTACTAGTATGGGACGGTTTTCACTGGTTGCTCGCCACCTTGGGCTGTGTTCGTCCCTATGCCTGCATCCGGGGCTGTGCTGATTGACGACGGCGCTCCCAGCGAGCCAACTTAATCGTCACCAGCGTAAGCGCCCAGGCCACAAGCGAGAACGCGGCGCCCACGGCGCCCACGTACGCAATGCCAATGCTGCTTACCACGGCGCCGCCCACTGCGGTGCCAAACGAGATGCCGACGTTAAACGCCATGGGCTCAACCGAACTCGCGAGCACCATCGATTTGGGATGGCGGCTGCGAGCCACGTCCATAAAGTGCGTGATGCATGACACCGAGAACAGGTACATGAGCAGCGCCAAGCTAAAGACAAAGACCAGCGCGAGCGGCATGGTGCCGCCCACGGCAAACAGCCCGAGTAACGCCGCGGCCTGCAGCACAAACGTCACGAGCAGCGCCTTCATGCCAAAGCGCGCGTCGATCCATCCGCCCAGGATGTTCGAGATCAGGCAGAACACGCCGTAGGCCATAAGCGTGGTGCTCGCCTGAACGGTGCCCATACCCAGCACCTGCTCAAGATAAGGCGTCACGTAGCCGTAGAACACATAGACCGAGCCTACGCCAAACAAAAAGATGAGCATGCCGGTGATGATGCTCGGCTCGCGCAGCAGACCCGCCTGCTCGCGAAAGGTGGCAGGCTCGTCGGTCTGTCCGGCGCGCGGCATAAACGCCACGAGCGCTCCGCAGATCAGAACGGCAAAGGTCAGCGTGCCGTACATGGCCACGTGCCAGTCGAGCGTGTCGGCCACGAACTTGCCAATCGAAGTGACAAAGACCATTGCCACGGAAAACGCACCATATACCACCGAGATGGCAAGCGAAGTTTGCTGCGGGGACAGCAGCTCGGGGATGTACGTCACGCCCACGGCGAGCAGTGCGCCCGAGACAGAGCCCAGGACAATGCGCGAGATAAACAGTACCTGGAAGTTGGGCGCCAACGCCATGACCAGATTGCCGAGCACAAAGATAATGCTGTAGCACACGAGCAGCTGGTAACGACGGAAGCGCCCCGTGCTGAGCGCAAGCACCGGCGTCGCGATGGCGTAGACCAGTGCAAAAACGCTGATGAGCTGGCCCGCAGCGGCAAGCGATATGCCGAGTTCCGTCGCCAAGTCGCTTTCGATGCCGATGACCACGAACTCGGAGCAGCCGAGCGAGAATCCCAACAGCACAAGCAGCGCTAGGCAGAGCTTGGTGCGCGCGGGGGAGAGCGCGGCGGCGGTTGGCTTACTTTTAGACGTGGTTGCGGCGGTCAAGGTGGTTACTCCAGTGTCGCGTTTAATCGGCAAGTTTTATGTCCCTGCAACTCTAACAGAATGTGACAAAGGGACCGTCCCTTTGTCACATCTGGGATCGACTGGCTCCCCAAACCGTCCCAACATTCGGCGAAAAACTCGAAAACGAGGAAAACCGTCGATTGTTGGGACGGTTTTTTCTGCCCAGAGGCTCGCTCATTCCTTAGAAACTTGCAAAATTCGCAAGTTTCTAATGTAACATCTTATAAACTTGCTATAAATGCAAGTTTATAAGGTTTCACGTCTGGTCGGGCACTAGGGGGCTCTATGGATATCGTTCGCCGAAGCCGTTATCTTGATCGACTCATTGCTTTTCAGGATACCGACCTCATCAAAATCGTGACGGGCATACGCCGTTGCGGTAAATCCACGTTATTGGACATGATGAGGGACCATCTGGCGCAACAGGGGGTGCCAGCCGAGCGCTTGCTGACCTTTAAGATGGAATCTCTAGAGTATGCGGGAATTACGGATTACCTGACGTTTTATCGCATGGTTCGGGAGCGCATCGACGGCGTTGATCATCCCTACCTATTCTTTGACGAGCTCCAGAATGTCGAGGGTTGGGAAAAGGCGGTCAACTCGCTCCGAGTGGATTTGCCGTGCGACATCTATGTCACGGGCTCCAATGCCTTTTTGCTAGCGAGCGAGCTTGCAACGCTTATCTCGGGTAGATATATCGAGGTCAAGATGCAGCCCCTCACGTTTGGCGAGTATCTTGATTTTCGCTCGATTGATGCGGTCGTCGCCGAAGGGCTCGGTGAGCGGGTTGAGCTCGTTTCCAAGACGGGCAATCGCCTTAATTCAAATACCGTGCTCGAGCAGTACATAACCTACGGCGGCATGCCGTTTCTGGCTCATGATGAGCCGAGGCGTGAGCTGTGTCGCGACTATATTCGTAGCCTTTACCAGACAATCGTCGCGCGCGATATCTTATTGCGCGCGACGCGTAGGGGTCGCGGGGCTATCACTAAGCGCGATGTTCTCGAGCGGCTCTGTGCGTACCTGGCAGACAACATCTCCAATCAAACCTCGGTCAATAAAATCGTAGGGACGCTCAACGAATCGGCGGGCGGTAAGACCAATGCATCGACGGTGTCGGCATATATTGGCGCTCTGGAAGAGACGTACCTGTTTACCAAAGTAAAAAGGTATGACATCAAGGGGCGGGAGCTTCTTAAGACAGGCGGTAAATATTACATAGCCGATACGGGAATCCGCAGCTATCTTGACGGATATAGAGGTAGCGATAGCGGAAGGATGCTCGAGAACGTTATCTACAACCAGCTTGTCTTTGAAGGATACGAAGTATTTTGCGGCCATCTGCGCGCGGGGGAAATCGACTTTGTCGCAATCGGCGAGGGGTCGGACCGCAAATATATCCAGGTTACCGAACGGATCGATGCCGAAGCGACGAGAAAACGCGAGCTGCGACCGCTCAAGCTAAGCACGCTAGGAAAAATTCCTGATTCGTACGAGAAGATCTTGATTGTCAGGGATGGCGACCATCCAACAGACATCGATGGCATCAGAATCGTAGGAGCGGTCGACTTCTTGTTGAGAAACAAGATCGCCCAGGGCTAAATGCAAAACCTCTTGGTTTCGGGTGAGCGGTAAATACTATTCCAATTTGGAATACAAGTGCTCTCAACTGGAATTGATGTGGCATGCCTTCGCTTTTTACAATGACGGTGTCAAAAGCGAAAGGCGGACCCAACCTATGATTATCGATGCAAATTCCTACTGGTTCGATGAGCGCATCTTTGCCGATGACGCCCTATGCGAGCAGTTTCTCTCCGAGGTTCCCCGTGAGTACAACACCGAGGGGCGCGTTACCGTAAACCCTGCCGGCAAGCGCCAGATCGTGATCGAGAAGCCCTCCGGCGCCCCGGGCCTCAACTACATCCAGGGCGACTACACCCTGGAGAAGCGCCTGGCCGATATGGACGAGGCCGGCGTGGACAAGGCCATCCTCAAGCTTCCGGGCTGCCATGAATGGATGTCGCTCGACATGTGCCGCCACTTTAACGACGGCATGGCGGCAGACGCCGCGGCCTCGGGTGGCCGTCTAATTCCGCTCGTCGCCGTGCCTCCCTTTGGCACCAAAGCCAACCTTGCCGAGCTCGATCGTCGCTTGGACGAGGGTTTTGCCGGCGTGCAGCTCTGCGCCCACTACGGCGAGCGCTATCTGGACGACCCCGTTTTTGCGAGCTTCTTTGAGCACCTCAACGAGCGCGGCGCGACGGCTTACGTTCACCATGTGCCCGTGCCGGTGGAGAACGCCTCGCTTTTGGCCTACGACAACCTGCGCCGCTCCTACGGCCGCTGCGTGGACCAGACCACGGCCATCGGCCGCGAAATCTTCGGCGACTTCTTCGAGCGTTACCCCAACGTGCGCATGGTCCATTCTATGCTCGGCGGCGCCTACTTTGCCTTTAAGGAGATGCTCCTGCCGCACGGTCCCAAGCGCCCGGACGCCTCCGGCCGCTTCCAGGTAGACACCGAGACCGTCTCGGCGCGCCTGGAGAAGAACATTTTCTTTGACATGTCGCATGCCCAGCCCTGGGGTCCCACGCTGCTCTCGTGCGCCGTGGAGGTGCTCGGTGCCGACCACATCGTCTTTGGCACGAGCTACCCGGTCAAGCGCGAGTGGCTCACCGAGGGCGTGGCCTGCGTCAACGCAGCACTGGTGAGCGACGAGGCCAAGCGCCTCATGCTGGGCGAGACGGCCCAGCGTCTGTACGGCATCAAATAGCGGGTAGAGATACCGAGGAAAGACGGGGAAAGGAGACGCGCATGGAAGCGCAGGAGCTTTTGGCCGGCGCAGGCAAGGCGAGGATCGAGCTCGACGGGGTTCTCCCGCACGACGGCTTTACCGTGGAGCGCCATCCGCTCTGCGCTCGCGCCCTGGTGCTGGAGCGTGCCTCCGAGCGCGTTTGCATCGTCGGCCTCGAGCTCACTTCGATCGCGCCGGCGCTGCAGGCACGCCTCGAGGATGCAGTCGAGGCGGCGTGCGGCTGTAGGCCGCCCCATGCTTGGATCGTTCCCTCGCACACTTTCTCGGCTCCGCACGTGCGCACGCCGGAGCACCTTAAGAGTGATGGGGAGCGCGAGCGCAACGAGCGCTATCTTGCCGCTATCGTGAGTGCCGTCGAGTGTGCCGTCGTCGAGGCCATAGACGGCATGGTGCCCGCGATGATTGAGTGCGCTCAGGGCAGCTGCCCCGTCAACGTCAACCGCGACGTGGAGACGCCGGCCGGTTGGTGGCTTGGTGCCAATGACGAGGGTTTCTCTGACCATGCGATGCCCGTCGTGCGCGTGGCCGATGCGGGTGGCGACACCATCGCCGTGATCGCCGCGGCCGACGTGCAATCCTCGGTGCTCGACAAGTCGCGCACATCCGAGGGCGAGCGCGTGGTCTCGGGTGACCTCTTTGGTTTTGCCGCCGGCATGGTCGAGCGCGACCGCGGCGGCGTGTGCCTTATGCTTACCGGCGCGGCCGGCGACCAAGCTCCCCGCGAGCGCGCCGTGACCGTGACGTTCGATGCCGCGGGCACACTCGCACAGGAGGACGTGCACGAGGACGGCTATCGCATGCTGCATCAGCAGGGAAGTGCCCTCGGCAGGGCAATTGTCCAGGCGCTTGATGCCGCGGAGCCCGTCGAGGGCGCCCTTTCCGCTCGTTCGATCGACGTGGTCCTGCCCGCCCAGGAGCGCGCGGACTTCCACAGCCTCGCCCCGCGCACGAGCTACAGCTTTGTGCCCGCGGGCACTGTCTCCACGAGGGTCTCGCTTCTGGGCCTTGGCGACATGCACCTGGTGGGCGTCGAGCCCGAGGTCGCGAGCTCCTTTGGCGCGTCCGTGCGCCAGGTGCATCCCGGCCGCGTGCTGCTCGCCACGCTCGTCAACGGCGGCGCCAAGTACCTTCCCGCCTCCGATGCCTACCAAAAGATCACCTACGAGGCCATGAACTCCGGGTTTGCCCAGGGAGCCCATGAGCATCTTCTCGATACTATTCTTGCCGCCCTGTAACGGCGGCCCAGAAAGGAGTGCACTGTGAATATCGGATGCGCACGCCAAAAGATCACGCCCACGGGCGATGTCTACCTTATCGGGTACCGCAACCTTCCCAACCGCATGGAGCCCGCCACGGCCATCCATGACGATGTCTTTGCCAACGCGCTGCTCTTTAGCCAGGGCGAGCGCGAGGTCTTCCTCTTTAACGCCGACGTGCTGGAGTTTGAGGAGGAGATGGCCGAGGAGGTCAAGACGCTTCTCCATGCGCGCTACGGGATCGACCGAGATTGCGTTTTGCTTTCGGCCACCCACGACCACACCTCGATTGTGGCCTACCACCGTAGCTGGTGGACGGGCAAATTCGACGAGAACTACTACCGCTGGTTGCTTGACACTATCTGCCGGATGTTCGAGGAGTGCCGCGCCAACGCTCGCCCGGCCACCGCGCGCATGGGCAAGCAGGTCGTTACCGGCTTCTACGACAACCGCATCATCCCCGGCGAGCTCGCCGACAACGAGGTGATCGCGGTCTCTTTCTTCGATGAGGACAACAAGCCCTTTGCGGGCTTTGTCAACTGGGCGGTCCACTCCGCCTGTGTGGGCCCCGATTGCACGGAGCTCACGAGCGAGCTCGCCGGCCTCACCGGCAAAAAGCTTGCGTCCAGCCTGGGTTACTACCCGGCTATGGTAGTTGGCGCCGCAGGCGACTGCAGCGACCGTAACTTCCGCCAGGGCCGCGGCATTCCCGAGGTGGAACGCGTGTCCGACGGCCTGGCCGAGGCGATCTCCAAGATCGAGCTCACCCAGGAGGTCGTGCTCGACCGCATCGTTCCCCAGACCTTCTACCACACCGTGGCGCATGACGACTTCAGCCTCACGCTCAAGTGCGCCGTGATCAGCCTCGGCGGCCTGCACCTCTTTGTGTTCCCCAGCGAGCTCGGCAGCGACCTCGGCATCCGCATGAAGCGTGAGTGCCCGGTCCAGGGCATCGTCTGTGGCTACACCAACGGCTACTTTGAGTATTTCCTTCCGGCGCGCGAGTACGGCCTTTCGTTTGAGACCGAGCGCACCCAGATTCCCAAGGGCGAGCCCGAGGTTCTCTGCGACAAGTTCTGTCAGACCTCACGCCTGCTCGGAGGCGCTAGCGCGCAGTAGCGCCGAAACCCGGCCCGGGGGTGCCTCATGGTGGAAATGACCCCCGGTGTCAAACCGTTATTCCGTGTCCCGGCCGTACATGCGGTCGCGGATTTCCGAATCGGGGCCCCAACGCTTCGCTCAACCGACGTCGACTAAGAGAAGGCGAGCCTTGCGGCCTCAACCCCGAAAAGGAGGAACCATGAAATACCAGCAGCTTTGCGATGAGATCATCGCAAAGATCGGCGGTAAGGAAAACGTTAAGGACGTGAGCCACTGCATCACGCGCCTGCGCTTCCATCTCAAGGACGAGTCCAAGGCCCAGACCGAGGAACTCAAGGCAACCAAGGGCGTCGTCGACGTTATTCAGGCCGGCGGTCAGTACCAGGTCGTGATCGGCGCCACCGTTGAGGCCGTCTACAACGACCTCGTCCAGATCGGCGGCTTTGACGCGCAGCCCGCGCTCGACATCGACGAGGGCGACAACGTCAAGAAGGGCGACCCGTTCACGCGCCTGCTTGCGGTGATCTCCGAGATCCTGCAGCCGATTCTGGGCGTGCTCATGGCCGGCGGCTTTATCAAGTCGATGCTCGCGCTCGCGAGTGTGGCCGGCTGGCTCGCCAAAGACAGCAACACCTACGTGGTGCTCTCCGCTATCGGCGACTCCGTGTTCTACTACTTCCCGCTGATTATCGGCTGGACGTCTGCCAAGAAGTTCGGTCTCAAGCCCGTCATGGGCATGGCGCTCGGCGGCATCCTCGTGTACCCCACGCTCGTGGCACTCACCGGCGGCGACCCGCTCTACACCCTCGGTGCCGGCACCATCTTTGAGTCCAACGTCTACGGCGATATCTTTGGTATCCCCTTGGTTATGCAGAGCTACGCCTCCACGATCCTGCCCGCCATCTTTGTGGTGTGGGTGGCTGCTAAGGTGCACAAGTTCTTTGTCAGCATCCTGCCTGCCGTCGTGAGCTCGTTCTTCGCTAACATCCTCACGCTCTTTATCTGCGGCATCCTCGGCCTTGTCATCATCGGCCCGGTCATGACGGTTCTCTCCAATATCGTCGCCCAGATCATCCTCGCCCTCATCAACTTCCAGCCCGCCATTGCCGGCTTTGTTATCGGCACCTTCTGGAGCCTGCTCGTGATGTTCGGTCTGCACTGGGGCATCATCCCGCTGTGGTTCCTCGATGTCGCCACCTATGGCTACGATCTTATCAACCCGCTCGTCTATGCTGGCGGCTGCGCCATCGCCGGCGCCGTGCTCGGCATGATCATCCGCACCAAGAACGGCGAGGAGAACGCCGAGGTCAACGTGCCTGCTCTGGTTTCCTCGATCTTCGGTGTCAACGAGCCCGCGCTCTATGCCATCCTGCTGCCCCGCAAGCGCCTTATGTGGGCGACCTTCCTCTCCGCCGGTGTTGGCGGCGCCGTTGCCGGCCTTATGGGCGCCAAGCTCTATTCCTTTGGCGCTTCTGGCCCGCTTGGCTTCCCGAGCTTCATTAACCCCGCTGGCACCGACACGGGCTTTATCGGCCTTGTTGCCTCCGGCGTGATCGCCTTTATTCTGGCCCTCATCGCCGCATGCGTGCTGGGTCCCAAGAAGGACGAGGGTGGCGCTTCCCTCAACGTCAAGGTCGATTAGCGCTTCAAGGTTAGATGCCAAGTGCTTTAAGTTCAGATGCCTGGCATCCCGAGTCTAGATACTCCGACCTGTGTCAGAAGGGCCGCGACGGATTTCCGCCGTGGCCCTTCTGCATTGAAGGGCGCCCGGGGGCGGTTTATTGGCGGTTTTGCGGGGCACTAGCTCTCGCCCTGCAGTAGCTGGCGGTAGGGGAGGTAGCCTATGAGCGACACCACGGCCTGCGGCTGAGCGCGCTTGCGTTTGAGAAAGATTTTGACCTGTGTGGTGACGGCCGGGTCGATGTCCACGAGCGACACCTTGCTGCCGGCGAGCGACTCGGCCGGCTTGCGCATGAGCAGTGATACGCCGGCACCGCGCGCCACGAGCGAGATGATGTTCTCGGCGCGCTTGCCGGTAAAGGTGATTCGCGGGGAGAACCCGGCCTCGGAGCAAAGGCTCGCCACGAGGTCGCTCACAAAGGAGCCCTGTGGCAGCATGAGAAAGTTCTCGTCGCGCAGGTCGCCGATCTCGATGCGGTCGCGGCGGGCGAGTATGTGCTCTGCCGGCAGCACCGCCACCAGGCGGTCGCTTGTAAAGGGGATTTTCTTGAACTCGGGCTCGTCGGTGCCCGCGTCGCGGATAAACGCAAGGTCGATGTCCTCGCGCAGGAGCATCTGTTTGAGCTTGTCACCCTCGCCCTCGATAAGCTCCACCTGATAGCTGGGGCTCGCCTGCTGAAAATCAATCACGGCATCGGTGATGCCGTAGGGCGCCATGATGGGGATCGAGCCCACGGTGATGTGCTCGGTAGGCGCGGTCTGGTCGCTGCGGAGCGCGGCGAGGTAGCGGTGCTGCAGCGTGGCGATCTTCTGCGCATAGACGAGGAGTGTCTCTCCCTGCGGGGTAAGCGTCACATGGCGCTGCGTGCGGTCGATGAGCATGCAGCCCAGCTCGCGCTCCATGGACATGATGTGCTTGGAGAGCGTGGACTGTGACATAAAGAGCAGGTCGGCGGCATCGAGGAAGGTGCGCGACTGCGCGAGGATCACAAACTCGCCAAACCGGCTGATATCCATGGATAGTCCTTCCTGCGCTACGGTGCCATCGGATTTCATTCTCCCACGTTTTCCCTCGGAACTTGCGGTGCTATTTGGACGGTTTTGGGGCGTATGGACCGCCAAACCGTCCCAACATTCGGCGAAAAACTCGAAAACGAGGAAAACCGTTGATTGTTGGGACGGTTTTCTGCCCAGGGGGGGGGTCGCAACCCATCCATGTGACAAGAGGACAGTCCCTTTGTCACATTCGCGGCATGGCTGCCGCCCAAACCGTCACAACATTCGATGAAAATCTCGAAAACGAGGAAAAGCGTCGAATGTTGTGATGGTTTTCCTATCTGTGCCGGCGAGCCGCCGTGCCGTCTGGGGGTATAAGGCTAGCAAGTGTTTATTTGCGAGGCCAAGGGGGCGCCCCGTATGGATATCGATAGCTTTGAATGGTGGTACAGCGAGGGCGAGGCTCCGGATGAGGTGTGGGACGAGCCCTTGCCAAGTGATGAGTTGAGCGACGGGACCGATGTGGACTCCGATGCTGGCGATGCGCTTGACTCGGATGCCGATTCCGACCCCGCCGAGCCCCTGACCTTTGAGCAGGCTTGGGCCCAAGCCGAGGCCGATGAGGCTAAGGCCGATGCCACGGCCACACTCGGTGAGCCGGCGGACATGTCCATCTCGCCGGCCAAGACCCCGCAGCCGCGCCATAACATCGACCCCGGCAGCACGGCATCCTTCAGCATACTCGACGTGCCCGCGCAGGGTGCCCAGGCGCCCGCCCCCACGCATCGCCCCAACCTGGCTCGCGAGGAAGACGCGGCCCGCCGCTCACCACTCGGCCCCATCCTCATCGCCTTCATGGCCGGCGTCATCGCTTGCTCGGCAATTGGAAACGTCTGGAGCCATGTTGAACAACAGCGCAAAGACGCCGCCAAGGTCGAGATGTCTGTCGAGCAATCGCTCAGCCGCACGCGCTCAGTGCATGTGTCGGTCGAGGTTAAGGACGGCGCGACGTGGGATACCGCGCGCGGCGATAGCCAAATGCTCATCCATATCGTGGGCCGCACGCTCAAGGGACAAGCAATCGACGAGTATCAATACGTTAATTCCGAAGGTGACGGCATCGAGCTCAAGCCCGGCGACTACGAGCTCACGGTCGATGAGCCGCCCGTCGCCACCGACGGCACGCGTTACCGTGCCTCAAAGCGCATGGTTCCGGTGAGTTTTAATTCACAGGCGCCCGATACGGTCGACAGCACGCCGCAGGGCGGGTTCGACCTTTACGCAATCGTTCAATAACTGTGCCTGTCGCTTCTCCTTGCCGCCAAGAGTGGGACAATAGCCCTCGACACCGTTGTTTACTATTGGAGGAAGTAGCATGTCCACCGTCACTACCATCAAGCGCGGCGGCCTCACCGCGGCCATCGATTCCATGGGCGCCCAGCTCACGAGCCTTGCCCTCAACGGCAACGAGTATCTGTGGCAGGGCGACCCGGCCTTTTGGGGCAAGCATGCGCCTATCCTGTTCCCCATCGTGGGATCGCTGCGCAACAACATGGCGACATCTGCGGCCGGCACCTGCGAGATGCCGCGCCACGGACTCGCTCGCATCGTCGAGCACAAGTTGGTCGAGGTTTCGGAGGACGGCTCCTCGGTAACGTACGAGATCACTGACACGCCCGAGTCGCTCAAGGCGTTCCCGTTCCACTTTAAGCTCAACATGACCTATGCCCTGACCGGCGACGCCACGCTCACGCAGACCTTTGCCGTCACCAACACCGGCGACGTGGCCCTGCCGTTCTCGGTGGGCGGTCATCCTGCATTCAACGTGCCCGCCCCCGGTGCCGAGGACGAGGTGTTTGAGGATTACGAGCTGGCGTTTACCGAGGCCTGGACTAACGAGGCCCCCGTCATCACGCCCGATGGCCTTATGACGTTCGAGGGCAGCTACAAGGCTCCCGATAACTCGGACGTGCTGCCCATCACGCACCGCAGCTTCGATAACGATGCCATCATGTTCACCGATGCCCCGGGTTCCACGCTCACGCTGCGCGGCCGCAAGTCGGGCCACGGCGTCAAGATCGACTTTGAGGGCTTTAAGTACATCGGCGTGTGGTCTGCCGCCAACGACGCCCCGTTTGTGGCGCTCGAGCCCTGGACCGGCCACACCACCATGGACACCGAGGACGACGTCTTTGAGCACAAGGTCAACACCATTACCTTGGCACCGGGTGAGACGGACGTTCGCAGCTTTAGCGTTACCCTGCTCTAGAGGTTCCGCCGTTCTAACGAACGACGGACCGGTCGACGCTGCGCGCCACCCAGAGCGACAATTTGTCATTCAAAAGGCAAGGCATGACCAGAAGGTCTATGCCTTGCCTTTTTCATGCTAACTTGTTCGCTCTGGGTGGCGCTCGCTGGCATTGCCAAAACATCGACGCTCCCAATGACTACCGTGTGTCTATTAATTTTTCGAGCTTGTGCTGCGCTGCTGGTCGCTGGCGTATATCCTGTTAAGTCGTCAGCATACGATTCAACAGGGAAGGCAGATTATGCATTCTCCCCATCAACGCGACGCGCATCCACAGCCGGTATGCAGCCGTCGCATCTTTTTGGGTAGCGCTCTCGCTGCGAGCGCTTCCGTCGTCGCCGGCGCGCTTGCCGGCTGCCAGCGCCCGTCCACGCTCAAGGTGGTCCAGCCCACCACGGGCGGCGGTCGCGACGACCTGTCCGATTCCGTGATCGGCAAGGACAAGATCCGCGTCGGCATGGAGGCGGCCTACGCCCCATACAACTGGCAGGTCTCCGAAGCCAGCGAGTACACCATCCCTATCGACAACGTGCAGGGCGCTTACGCCGATGGCTACGATGTCCAGATCGCCAAGATCGTCTGCAAGGCTCTCGGCGGCGAGCCCGTTGCCGTCAAGCAGAGCTTCTCGGGCCTTATCGACTCGCTCAACAACGGCCAGATTGACCTCATCATCGCCGGCATGAGCGCCACGCCCGAGCGCGAGGAGTCCGTCGGCTTTTCCGACCCGTACTTCATTGGCTACTTTGGCCTGTTCGTAAAAGAGGGCTCGCCCTACCAAAACGCCACCAAGCTCAGCGACTTCAGCGGTGCCACGGTGCTCGGCCAAAAGGACACCATGCTCGATACCGTCATCGACGAGATTCCGGGCGTTGTGCACAAGAACCCGGTCGATTCGGTCCCCACGGTGTTCTCGAATCTGCTGCAGGGCACGTGCGACGCCGTGACCTACAACACGGAGAACGAAAAGGGCTATATGGCCCAAAATCCCGGTATCGTCCCCATCCACTTTGCCGAGGGCGAGGGCTTTAAGCAGGAGGTCACGGCGAATGTCGGTTGCCGCAAGGGATCGGACAAACTGCTTAAGCTCATCGACAAGACACTCAAGGGCATTAGCCAAGAGGAGCGCGACCAAATGTGGGACGCGTGCCTCGACCGTCAGCCGGCATAGGGAGGCAGCATGAAAGGCATCAATCGTCTGGCCTCCTTTATCAAGGCCGACCACCGTTATGTGTACCTGGGCACGAGCGTTATCGCGGCGCTCGGCTTGGCATTTAGCCAGCGCAACCCCACGCCGCTGAGCTTTTTGGCGCCCACCGGCATCTTCCAAGATTGCCTTTGGGCGATTCTTTGGGCCTGGATCGTCGTGTCGGCGGCAGCGCTCGTCACCAAGGTTATGCACTGGAGCGACTATCGCGAAAAGTCACCGTTTGCATCCGAGCGTTTCCGTCGCGGCGCGCGCCTGGGCAGCTATGTCGTGGTCGTCATCGCGGCGATCTTCTTTGTCGACCGCTGCGTCATGTCGTTTATCGACCTGGTGCAGGTGAGTATTGTCTCGGACTCCAACCCCAGCGACTTTTTGTCGAGCCTGGTCTACATGACCTACAAGAGCGGGGACTTCTTTATCCGCGGCATCGAGATCACCATCGCACTTGCGACCTTCGGTACCGTCATCGCTTTTTTCCTTGCGCTGCTCTTTGTGTTTTTGCGCATTCAGACCTTCGATCGCGTGGACAACGACCTGGTGCGCTTCTTTAAGAGTGTCGGCCGCGGCTTTGCGACCATCTACTCCACCATCGTGCGTGGCACGCCCATGATGGTCCAGGGCCTACTCATCTATTACGCGGGCTTCACCGTTTTGCGCGGCATGGGCTTCGAGACCGCCCAGGCCAACCAGATCTGGAGTACCTTCACTGCCGGCCTCGTCACCATCTCGCTCAACTCTACCGCCTACATGATGGAGGTCCTGCGCGGCGGCATCGAGTCCATCGACCCCGGTCAGGCCGAGGCAGCGCGCTCGCTGGGTCTGTCACAGTGGCAAGCCATGCGCAAGGTCGTGTTCCCCCAGGGCATTAAAAATGCGATTCCGGCGCTCACCAACGAGCTCATCATCAACATCAAGGATTCGTCGGTGCTTTCGGTCATCGGCGTGTTTGACCTCATGTACGCTACTACCACGGTCGCCGGCGTGTACTACCGCCAGATGGAGGTCTACTGCGTGGCGCTCGTGGTCTACCTGATCCTGACGCTCGTGGCGAGCCGCCTGCTCGAGGCCTTTGGCAAAAAGCTTGGCGCCGAGGCCCCGGCAACGCTGCCCAGCTCCAACTAGGCTCAAGACGAGGAGAATCATCATGGCAGATACCGCCACTACCGGCACCGCGGCCGCCGCACAGACCAATGAGCCGCTTATCCGCGTCGAGGGCCTGCGCAAGAGCTTTGGCTCGCTCGAGGTGCTTAAGGGCATCGACCTCGCTGTCAATCCCGGCGAGGTCGTCACCATTATCGGCGCCTCGGGCTCGGGCAAGTCGACCTTCCTGCGCTGCCTCAACCTGCTCGAGACCCCGGACGCGGGCCACATCTGGTTCCACGGCCAGGACCTTACGGCCGAGCGCTGCAATATCAATAAGCTGCGCGAGGACATCGGCATGGTGTTCCAGGGCTTCAACCTGTTCAACAATATGGACGTGCTCGACAACTGCACGCTCGCGCCCGTCACGCTCAAAAAGATGAGCAAGGCCGAGGCCGAGAAGGTCGCGATGGAGCATCTGGCGAGCGTGGGACTCGAAAAGTTCGCGCACGCCGCCGTGGGTCGCCTGTCCGGTGGTCAAAAGCAGCGTGTGGCCATCGCTCGTGCCCTGTGCATGAATCCGCAGATCATGCTGTTTGACGAGCCGACCTCGGCGCTCGACCCCGAGATCGTGGGCGAGGTGCTCGAGGTCATGCGCAAGCTCGCTGCCGACGGCATGACCATGGTCGTCGTCACGCATGAGATGGCCTTTGCCCGAACCGTATCCGACCGCGTGGTCTTTATGGACAAGGGCGTGGTACTCGAGGACGCCGCGCCGGCCGAGCTCTTCGGCAATCCCAAGCACCAGCGCACTCGCGAGTTCCTCTCTCGCTATCTCGAGGACAAATAACCGGCGCAAACGCCTACGTTGCAGGGCCGCTCCCGTGGGGCGGCCTTTGTCGTCACAATCGAAAGGATGTCATGGCCGAGGTTTGGCGCTTCTTTGCGCATGAGGACGATTTTGCCGATATGGACGAGGCCGGCGCGTGCGAGCGCTTGGGCCGCGTGCTGTCGTTTCCGACCATCTCGAGCATGGATGCCGAGGCGGTGGACTGGCAGCCCTTCGACGACCTGCGCGCCTATATGCAGCAGGCCTGGCCGCGCGTGTTTGCGGCGGGCGAGGTCGAGCTTATCGACCACTCGCTGTTGGTGACGCTTGGCGGTTCCGACTCCGCCCTCAAACCCGTCATGCTCATGGGCCACATGGACGTGGTCCCCGTGGTGCCGGGTACCGAGGCCGACTGGACGCACGCCCCCTTTAGCGGACAGGTGGACGACACCTACATTTGGGGTCGCGGCGCTATCGACATGAAGGATCAGGTCGCAGGCATTCTCGAGGCGGTTGAGTATGCGTTGGCGCACGGCTGGGAGCACAAGCGTTCGCTGTTGCTCGCCTTTGGCCAGGACGAGGAAACCACGCAGTACGGCGCTGGAGCTATCGGCCGCGTGCTCGAGGAGCGCGGTGTTGAACTTGAATATCTGATCGACGAGGGTGACTACCGTATTGTTTCGGCTGCCGAGTACAACGCGGGCGAGGGTTGGCTCATGCACGCCGACCTGGCTGAGAAGGGTTATGCCGACATTGTGCTCAAGACAAAGAGCGCGGGTGGGCATTCTTCCAACCCCTACGGCGGCACGTCGCTCGAGGTGTTGAGCCGTGCCATCACCGCAATCTGCGATATCGAGTGGCCGACGCGCGTCACGGACCTGCTTGCCGCACAGCTCGTCGAGCTGGAGCTCTACACGGCCGACGAGATTGCTTCCAACAAGGACGCCATCGTGCGCGAGTGCCTCGCCAGCAAGAAGCTCTATCCGCTCGTGACCACCACCTGTGCACCGACCCAGATCGAGGGTGGCAGCACCGGCGCCAACGTAATGCCGCAGGATATGTGGGCAAACATTAACTTCCGCATGCTCGAGGGCACGAGCGTGGCCGACGTTGTGGCGCGCTGCCGTGAGGCGGTTGCCGGGGCGGACCTTGCCGGTCGTGTCGAAGTGGAGCTGGGCCCCGGCAGCTCCGAGCCCTCGCCGTCCCCGCGCATCGGTGGTCCCGGCCTCGAGGCGGTTCGCTCCATCGCCGCCCGCTATTTCCGCGATCCAAAGGGGACGGAGGAAAACGGATCATCCGAGCCGTTGGCGATTGTTCCCTCGACCGTGATCGGCGCGACCGACGCTGCCAACTACCAGCACATTTGCTCCGAATGCATTCGTTTTTCGGCGTTTGTGGTCGACGATGACGAGTGCGACCGCGGCGTCCACGGCACCAACGAGCGCATCACCCGCCGCGCCTACCTCCAGGGCGTACGCTTCCTCATCTCCCTGCTCCATACGCTCTAGAATCCGACAAAGGGACTCTCCCTTTGTCGGATTCCGTGCGGGTTATATGCAGGTTTGCCTGCGCACGCTATCATGTATGGGTTAGACCGCAACTATGTACCTCATACGCGAAGGGATGCGCATGTATCTGAAGATCGACATGTTCTAGCTGGGCTTACCCCCGCAGTGGCGCCGCGCGCCCCATCAACTCTGCCGATTTTCGCCTTCACGCACATAAAGGAGTCCCGCCATGCGCGACAAGCTCGAAAAGATCATTAAGGCCTACGAGGAGCTCGAGAAGAAGCTTTCCGACCCGGCCGTCGCCTCCGACATCAAGGAGTTCACGCGTCTCAACAAGGAGTACGCGCACCAGTCCGACCTCATCGCCGCTTCGCGCGAGTACATCGGCGCGCTCGATGACATCGAGGCTGCCAAGGAGATGCTCCGCGACACTACCGATGCTGACGAGAAGGAGATGCTCCAGATGGACATCTCCGAGAACGAGGACAAGCTTCCCCAGCTCGAGGAAGATATCAAGTACATGCTCATTCCGAGCGACCCCAACGACGACAAGAACACCATCGTCGAGATTCGCTCCGCCGCCGGTGGTGACGAGGCCGCCATCTTTGCCGGCGACCTCTACAAGATGTATCAGCGCTTCTGCGAGTCGCGCGGCTGGAAGACCACCGTGCTCGACTCCAGCCCTAGCGAGGCAGGTGGCTTTAAGTCCATTGAGTTCAAGGTCGAGGGCGACCGCGTCTACTCCGTTATGAAGTTCGAGTCCGGCGTGCACCGCGTCCAGCGCGTTCCCAAGACTGAGTCCCAGGGCCGCATTCAGACCTCCACGGCTACCGTCGCCGTACTTCCCGAGGCCGAGGAGATCGACGTCCAGATCAACCAGTCCGACCTGCGCATCGACACCTACTGCGCCTCCGGCCCTGGCGGTCAGTGCGTTAACACCACCTACTCCGCCGTGCGCATCACCCACCTGCCCACCAACACCGTGGTGCAGTCGCAGGAGCAGCGTTCCCAGATCCAGAACCGCGAGGTCTGCATGCAGATGCTGCGCGCCCGTCTGTACGAGATGGAACTCGAGAAGCAGCAGGCCGAGCTCGGTGCCGAGCGCCAGAGCCAGATCGGCCACGGCAACCGTTCCGAGAAGATCCGTACCTACAACCAGCCCCAGGACCGCGTGACCGATCACCGCATCGGTTTCAACTCCACCTACAACGGCGTCCTTCTGGGCGATCAGCTCGGCACCGTCATCGAGGCGCTCGCCGCCGCCGAGCGAGCCGAGAAGCTGGCACAGGCAGTCTAAGTTCCGCCGTTCTACCGAACGGCGGACCAGCCGACGCTGCGCGCCGTCCAGAGCGACAATTTGTCATTCAAAAGGCAAGGCATGACCAGAAGGTCTATGCCTTGCCTTTTTCATGCCAACTTGTTCGCTCTGGACGTCGCTCGCTGACATTGCCAAATCATTGGCGTTTCCTTGGTTGTCAAATGATCCGTAGGGAGTCATTGGTGACATTGCCTTGATATTTTATTCAGTCGGCTGTTATGGCATTTGAGCTGCTTACCTGCTTAAGGTAATTGACGGCATATATCTGCTATTGAAAATATTGCTCGAAAAAACGTCCAAGAAGTCGCGGGGCCATTTTTGGTGCGTCGCGCGTCAAGTGATGTGGCAAGTTCTTGGTTAGATATTGGTCAGTTTTGGGGCAACCTTGCCAAAAGCTTGACGAATGCAGATTTAGACATCGATGAATGAACATTTCAGGCGGGTTCCAAGCAAAAATCTGGGCTGATTCTCGATAATCGTCTTCAATCGTCCCTTGTCGTGCGTCGCCCTCGCGTACAATCTGCTCCGACATTCGCGCGCCGTCCGGCGCTTAAGAGGGGAGGGCCCCATGGCAAACGAGATTTGGACCATCAAGCGTTGTCTCGAGTGGACCAAGGAGTACCTGGCCGAGCGCGGCGAGGAGCACCCCCGTCTTTCTGCTGAGTGGCTGCTGTGCGCTGCCACGGGTTTGGCACGCATCGACTTATATATGCGCATGGACGAGACGCTTAACGCGGCCCAGCTCGAGACCATGCACGCGGCCGTTGTCCGCCGCGCTAAGGGCGAGCCGCTGCAATACATCACGGGCAGCACGCAGTTTCGCATGATCGACGTCGCGTGCGCCCCAGGTGTGCTCATCCCGCGCCCCGAGACCGAGATGCTCGTCGAGGAAGTCCTCAATTATCTGGATGCCGAGGTGCTGAGTCCCGAGGCTGCTGCCCGCCAGCGTGTTGAGCTGCCTTGGAACGATGAGGTCGAAGAGGCCCGCAAAGCCGAGGCCGCGCTGGCAGACGAACGCGCGACCGCCGAGCGCCGTGCCGCTAACCTGACGGCTGCCGATGAGGCGGCGCTAGGCAGCGACGTGCTGGGCAGCCGTGCCTATGCCGAGGAACTGGCCGATCGCGAGGCTGAGGAAGCCGCCGCGCAGGCAGCGGAAGCCGAGACTGCGGAAGCCGCCGAGCCCGAGCTCGACGAATACGGCATCGCCATCGATGGTGCCGACCAGGAGACGGCTTCAGCTCAGTATGCCGCCGCGCCCGCTCCGGTCGAGCCCCGTATCGCTCGCGTTCTCGAGGTCGGTTGCGGCACAGGCTGCATTTCGCTCTCCCTTGCCTGGGAGCGCCGCGGCCATGTCACCTGCACCGCTACCGATATCGAGCCGCGCGCCATCGATCTGGCCACCAAAAACCGCGACGCCCTCGGCCTCACGGCAGATGAGGTTGCCTTTAGCCTCACCAACCTGGTGAGTTCCATTCCCCGTGAAGAGTGGGGCACCTTTGACGTACTCGTCTCCAACCCGCCCTACATCCCCACCGATGTCATGCGCTCGCTGCCGCACGAGGTCAAGGACTTTGAGCCCGATCTGGCGCTCGAGGGTGGCGCCGACGGCCTCGATATCTTCCGCCGCCTGCTCAACGCGGCGCCCTACATGTTGCGCGCCGGCGGCCTCTTTGCCTGCGAGCTCTACGAGGGCGCGCTCGACGCCGCGGCCGAGCTCTGTCGTCAAGCGGGTCTGTCGGACGTGCGCATCGTCCACGACCTCACCGATCGCCCCCGCATCGTCCGAGCCATCGTCACCGAGCCCAAGCAACGCCAGTAATATTTATTAACTGGTTAGCAAAAATTATAAAGTAGTTTATAATTAGGACGGCTGAAAGAGGTCGGCCCATGCAACCTCCTACCTTTCGGGAAATCATTGCCCTACTCAAGCACGATGGATTCGTGAAGGTCGCGCAAGTCGGTAGTCATGCTAAGTATGTTTCTGGTGACCGCGTTGTCACCGTGAACGGCTCTGGTGGTGATCGACCAAAGAAGGGCACGTGGGCAAGTATTCGTCGCCAAGCTGGATGGTAGTTGGAGGCAAAATGAGGCAGCGATTTACCTATGACTGCGTTCTCATAAAAGAAGACGATGGTTACTGCGCTAGCTTCCCGCAGATTCCCGGCGCCTTTGCCGATGGCGATACGCGCGAAGAAGCGATTGCCCATGCCACCGAGGCACTGATGGCGTTTTTGGCCGACGACCTCAACAACGGTTTGACTCCGGCAGGGTACGAACGCTCGGCCGAGGTCGTGGCCCTTTCAGTCGAAATCGACCACGAGGACGCTCGGGAAGCGGCGTGCCGAACATTTAAAGACGCAGCGCTGGACCTCAAAGTCTCCGCTCCGCGGATTACCGCGCTGGTCAAAGCCGGAAAGCTCGATGTTGAACTCGTCGACGGCCGTCGGATGATAACGATAGACAGTATCGAGCGTTACGCCGCCCAAGAACGTCACGCCGGCAGGCCAAAGAAGTTCGTCGCAGTCCAATAACCCCCTCACTTTCACCGACTACTAGAGCCGCTCACCAAACCAACATGCGCTCTGGGCAAATAGGTTGAACGTTTCGTGCGAGAATGCCCCACAGTAAACAAACTTGCACCAGAACGTAAGGGGCTGGCATACACATGCAGACGGTCTATCGGGTATACGAGGGAACGCGCGAGCCGCATCGGCTTGCCGTCGAGCGCACGGCCGAGGTGCTCGGCCGCGGCGGCCTGGCTTTGATCCCGACCGAGACCGTCTACGGTGTCGCCGTGGCAGTCAACGCCTTCTCGGACGCCGTGCCCCAAGATACAAGCGAATTCCCATCGTGGCCGCGCGATCCGCAGGCTGCCGTCAATGGCGCCGCAGTTCCTGCGCTCGGCACCGGCTATCGCCGTATCTTCACTCTCAAGCAACGTGAACTCACGCAAACCGTCGCTTGGCTGGTCGATGGCGTCGAAGCACTCGACCGCTATGGCGTGGATATCCCGGAAGATGCCCGCATACTCGCGCGACGATGCTGGCCGGGAGCCCTGACTATCGTGGTCAAGGCAGCCCCCTGCGTGTCGACCTTTATGCGCGCCGCCGACGACACGGTGGCGCTTCGCGCTTCGGCCTCGCCCGTGGTGCAAGCGCTCATCCGCGCCTGCGGCAGCCCTCTTGCCTGCACCAGCGCCAACACGCATGGCGCGCCCGCGCCGGCAAGTTTTGCCACGGTGGAGGAGCGCATCCTGGAGGGAGTCGATGTTGCCGTCGACGCCGGTGAGACCCCGTGTCGCGACGCTTCGACCATCGTGTCGTTCCAGCACGGCGGGCTCCAGATCCTGCGCCAAGGCGCACTTCCCGCATCAGAGATCGAGCGGGTCCTGTCTGGCCCGATGCAATAGAAAGGTGTAAGCGATGTCGTTGAATCTGGGCAGCCTGGGCATGGAAGATGCCTCGTTTAACTTTGGCGGTTCCTACATCATGGCGCTCGACTGCGGCACCACCTCGGTACTTGCGACCATCGTTGACGAGTACGGATGCATCGTCGCGCAGGCACGTCGCAGCGTCAAAACCAGCTTCCCGCGCCCTGGCTGGGTGGAGCAAGACCCCATGGCGGTGCTTGCCAGCCAGATCGCGGTCATGATGGAGGTCCAGTTTAAGAGCGGCATCCATTCTGACCGCATTGCCGCCATCGGTATCTCCAACCAGCGCGAGACCACGGTGGTGTGGGACCGCATAAGCGGCCAACCCATCTATAACGCCATCGTGTGGCAATGCCGTCGCACCGCACCTCTGATCGACGAGCTGGTCGAGCAGGGCGCAGAAGAGCTGGTGCGCTCCCGCACGGGGCTTACGCTCGACCCGTATTTCTCGGCCTCCAAGGTGCAGTGGATTCTCGATAACGTCGACGGCGCGCGCGAGAGCGCCGCGGCGGGCGACCTTATGTTCGGCACCATCGACACGTGGCTCATCTACAATCTCACCGGCGGTCAGGTCTTTGCTACCGACTACACCAATGCCAGCCGCACCGCGCTCTTTAATATCCATGCGCTCGATTGGGACGACGATCTGCTGGCGCTTTTCGACGTCCCGCGTTCCATGATGCCCGAGGTTCGTTGGAGCTCGGGCGATTACGGCCGCGTCGCGAGCGACATCATGACCAACATGCCACCCATCATGGGCGTGGCGGGCGACCAGCAGGCGTCGCTATTCGGCCACTGCTGCTTCCATCCCGGCCAGACCAAAAACACCTATGGCACGGGTTGCTTTATGCTCATGAACACCGGCGACGAGATCGTCGAATCCAAGAACGGTCTGGTCTCCACGATCGGTATCGCCGCTGACGGCAAGATCAGCTATGCGCTCGAGGGTTCTATCTTTGCCGCAGGCTCCACCATGAACTGGCTGCGCAACAACATGGGCATCATCTCGAGCGTGAGCGAGTCCGCGCAACTCGCCGCTTCGATCAACGACAACGAGGGCTGCTACTTCGTCCCCGCCTTCGCAGGCCTGGGCGCTCCCTGGTGGGACCCGCATGCTCGCGGTATCGTGTGCGGCCTGACCGGTGCCTCGAGTCGCGCGACCATTGTGCGTGCGGCCTGCGAGTCCATGGCCTATCAGAGTTATGACGTGCTGCGCGCCATGGAGCAGGACGTGGGACTTTCGATTGAGCGCCTGTCCGTTGATGGCGGTGCCTCGCGCAACGAGTTCATCATGCAATTCCAGGCCGATCTGCTGGATATCCCCGTGCTGCAGTGCGAGACGGTGGAGACCACGGCGATCGGCGCCGCGTACTTGGCGGGCCTTGCCGTCGGCTACTGGGAGGATTTGGAGGAGCTGGAGCAAAACGCTCAGATCGTCAAAATCTTCCATCCTCATATGTCCGCCGAGCGCCGTGAGAGCAACCTCGCTGGTTGGCGTGATGCCGTCAAGCGTTCGCTCAGCACCGTTCAGTAGGGTTGCGACGGGACACTCGATACAACAAACCGTTAAACTTATGCACGGCGCGCGGCAACAACGTCGCCGTGCGCCTTGTCAGCAAGGCCATCTTCCGGCCGCAACGAAAGGGGCTTCAACCCATGACCGTCACCTACGATACGTCCCGTGTGACCCTTGTCGATCACCCACTCGTCCAGCACAAGCTGTCGATCTTGCGCGACAAGAGCACCGGCACCAATCAGTTCCGCCAGCTCGTGCGCGAGCTTGCGCTTTTTGACGGCTACGAGGCCATGCGCGACCTGCCCATGGAAGACGTCGAGGTCGAGACCCCCATCACCACCGCCACGTTTAAGCAGCTCGCCGGCAAGAAGCTCGCCATCGTTCCCATCCTGCGTGCAGGCCTTGGCATGGTCGATGGCATCCTCGACTTGGTACCCTCCGCTCGCGTGGGCCACATCGGTATGGAGCGTGACGAGGTTACCCACGAGCCGCATGAGTATTACTGCAAGATGCCCAAGGATATCGACCAGCGCATCTGCCTGGTCGTCGACCCCATGCTCGCCACGGGCGGCTCGGCCGAGATGGCTATCAGCTATCTGCGCGAGCGTGGCGTCAAGGACATCCGCATGCTGTGCATCGTCGCCGCGCCCGAGGGTCTCAAGTCACTGATCGAAAAGGACCCCGACGTACATATTTATACGTGCGCCATCGATGACCATCTCAACGAGGCCGCCTACATCGTTCCCGGCCTGGGCGACGCCGGCGACCGCATCTACGGTACGCTCTAGTCGTTGGGCCTTGTCGGCTACGGTCACAAATACGAAGAAATGGTGCGCGCGGGCGAGCAAAAGTCGTCCACGCGCACTTCTGTTAACGGACGTTTTGCGCTGAGGGGTTCGAAAAAACGTATTACCGTACCTGCGGCATAAAGAAGGCCTTAAGAAAACGTACAGGTGCGTATTAACCGTTTGTTTTACGGTTGTACTTTAGCGATTGGCTCGTACAATAGTCACCAATGTTTGGCTGGGACTGTGCTGTGAGGCGTTAAAAAGGAAAGCGAGGAAGCCAGTGTTTCAGATAGCCGATCTGCTCGCTATCGTTGCAGGCACCATCGCGGGCGCAATTGCCTTCCTTCCCTTTGTTTTTACGCTCAAGCCGGTTCTTGACGATAAACAGAATGCGGACATGCTCAGGGGCATGGTGGGCCTCGCGGTCTCGGCGATCGCGTTGCTTGTCTTTACCTTGGTTGTGTTTGTGTTGTTCGGAGAGGCATTTCGCATGTTCCTCCTGGGCGAGGCGATCGGCTTCGTGGCCTTTATGGCCGCCTGCACGGTTCGCGTCGCCAAGGCGCTGCGAGATCCTCATGAGGTCGAAAGGTAAGTCGTGGAAATTTTTGAAAAGCTGCCTGATGAGATTAATCATCTGGTCAGCGAGTTCAGTTCCACCCCTGTCGTGGGCGATCTGAGCTGCGGCATCACGCAGTACTCGTTTTGGCTGATCGTCTCCACGATCGTGCTCCTGATCGTCCTGGCCGTGTTCAAGAAGAAGCAGACCCTGGTTCCCAAGGGCTTCTTCGTCAACGGTTTCGAGTACATCATCGAGTACGTCGAGAACGATATCGGCAAGGGCGTCGTGGGTGAGAACTGGAAGAAGCACTTCCCGTTCCTGTGCTCGCTTTTCCTGTTCATCCTGATCAACAACATGATCGGCCTGATCCCGGGAATGAAGCCCGGCACCGGCGCAATCGGCTCCACCGCCGCGCTCGCCATCTTCGCTTTCGTGTACTTCATCTACTACGGATGCAAGGCTCACGGCGTGATCGGCTACATCAAGAGCCTCGCCCCGCAGGGCGTGAGCTTCCCGATGAACGTGCTCGTGTGGGTCGTCGAGCTTTTCTCGACCTTCCTGCGCCTCATCACGCTCGCCGTCCGTCTGTTCTGCAACATGTTCGCAGGACACGTGGTCATGGGCTCGTTCGCCATCATGGCGAGCATGTTCATGCAGCCGCTGCTTCAGCAGGTTTCCGCGGCCCACGCCGTCGGCGCCCTGCCTTCGCTGGCCTGGCTTGCCATCCTCATCCTGATCTATGCGATCGAGCTTGTGGTCGGCGCCATCCAGGCTTACGTCTTCACGGTCCTTACCGCCGTGTATGTCTCCGAGGCAGAGGAGGTCGCGGAGGAGGAGTAGTCTTCCGTTCGCGCCTTAAAGGTAAGGTAATTCGTTAAACCGCCGGTGCCCGTACCCATGGAGCCCGGCAGTTATAAAAAGGTTATCCTGCGTGAAATAAGACACGCACGACAAAGGAGGAATCGTGGGAGTTATCGGTTACGGTCTCGGTGTTATCGGCGCTGGTCTTGCTATCGGCCTGTCTGCTCTGGGTGCTACGGGTGCTATGGCCCGTCAGCCTGAGGTCCAGGGCCGCGTGTTCACCGTCTTCATCATGGGCTCCGCCTTCGGCGAGGCTCTGGCTCTGATCGGCTTCGTTGTCGCGCTGATCGTTAAATAGCACGGAGCGTCAAGTATGAATCTTTCATCCCAGAAGAGCGCGATCGCACTCTCCGCGTCCGCGGCCGCGCTGCTCATGCCGGTTTCCGCGTTCGCCGAGGACGGCGCTGCCGGTGCGGACATCCTCATCCCTAAGATGGCGGAGTTCATCCCGGCGCTTATCGCCTTCCTGATTATCTGGATCGTGCTGGCCAAGGTCGCCCTGCCGGGCATCATGAAAACCATGGAGGAGCGCGGCAAGAAGATCGAGGAGAGCCTCGACGAGGCCGAGAAGACCAAGCAGGAGGCTATCGCCAAGCGCGCTGAGTCCGACTCGATCGTCACCGACGCCCGTCGTCAGGCTGCCGACATCGTTCTCGAGGCCCGTAAGGACGCCGAGTCCGAGCGCGCCCGTATCATCGAGGCTGCTCACAAGGAGGCCGAGGAGATCATCGCCAAGGCCCATACGACCGTCGAGGACGAGCGCAAGTCCATTTACGCCGGTGCCGCGAGCTCCATCGCCGACCTGTCCGTTGCCGTCGCCACCAAGATCGTGGGCGAGGCACTCGAGGACGATGCCGAGCAGAAGAAGCTCATCGAGCGCTACATCCAGGAAGCAGGTAGCCTGAATGCCGACTAGCCGCTATCAGGACAAGGTGCTCGAGACCTACGCGCGCTCCCTTCTGGAAGCCGCTAAGGCCGAGAACCATGTGTTCGAGGACCTCGAGATGATCGAGCGCTTGGCTTCTGCCAGCCCCGAGATCATCGCCGTGCTCGACACCATGTCCAAGCGCGACCAGCTCGACCTTCTTCCCAAGGTGGCAGCTGCCTTTAAGTATGTTGCCGAGGAAGACGAGGATGTAGTGGGCGTGACCGTCACCACGGCGATCCCGCTCGACGACGAGCTGCGTCAAACCATCACTAAGAAATGCGAGCAGGACTTCGGCCGCAAGGTATTCCTTATCGAGCAGGTTGACCCGTCTATCGTGGGCGGCCTGGTGCTCGAGGCCCGCGGCGAGCGTCGTGACATTTCCGTCAAGACGCAGCTGCGCATCGCGCAGGAGACCCTCGCAAACTCTGCTAATTCGTACGGAGGTGAAGCCTAATGTCCGAAACCCTCAATGCCCAGGATATCGCCAAGAAACTGCAGGAGCAGCTCACGAGCCTCTCCGCGACGGTCGATACGCATGAGGTTTCAACGGTCGACGAGGTAGGCGACGGCATCGCGCGCGTCTCCGGCCTCAAGAGCGCCATGGCAGGCGAGCTTCTGGAGTTCAAGAGCTCCGATACCGGTGAGACCGTCTTCGGCCTTGCCCAGAACCTTGACCGTGACGAGGTCGGCGCCGTTCTGTTCGGTGCCGTCGACTCCATCAAGGAAGGCGACGAGTGCCGCACCACTGGCCGCATTATGGATATCCCCGTGAGCCGTGCCATGCTCGGCCGCGTCGTCAATCCGCTCGGCCAGCCCATCGACGGCCTGGGCGACATCGTCGCCACGCACCGTCGCCCCATCGAGTTCAAGGCTCCCGGCGTCATCGATCGTACCCCGGTGTGCGAGCCGGTTCAGACCGGTCTGCTCGCTATCGACTCCATGGTGCCTATTGGCCGCGGTCAGCGTGAGCTCATCATCGGCGACCGTAAGACCGGTAAGACCGCCATCGCCATCGACGCTATCCTCAACCAGCGCGGCAAGGGCATGGTCTGCATCTATGTCGCCATCGGCCAGAAGGCCTCCACGGTTGCCAACATCCGCGAGACCCTCGCTCAGCACGGTGCGCTCGACTACACCATCATCGTTTCGGCCACCGCTGCCGATTCCGCCCCTATGCAGTACATCGCGCCTATGGCCGGTGCCGCTATCGGCGAGTTCTTCATGTACAACGGCGAGGACGGCAAGCCCGCCAGCGAGACCAACCCCGGCGGCCACGTGCTCGTCATCTACGACGACCTGTCCAAGCAGGCTGTGGCCTACCGTCAGATGTCGCTGACGCTGCATCGTCCGCCCGGACGCGAGGCCTATCCTGGCGACATCTTCTACCTGCACTCTCGTCTGCTCGAGCGTGCCGTCAAGATGTCCAAGAAGAACGGTTACGGCTCCATGACGGCACTGCCGATCATCGAGACCCAGGACGGCGACGTCTCGGCCTACATTCCGACCAACGTCATTTCCATTACCGATGGTCAGATCTACCTGCAGTCCGAGCTCTTCTTCCAGGGTCAGCGCCCGGCAGTCGACGTGGGCATCTCCGTGTCCCGCGTCGGTGGCGATGCGCAGACCAAGGCTATGAAGCAGGTTGCCGGCAACCTTCGCCTGGACCTCGCTTCGTACCAGGAGCTCGCTGGCTTTACGCAGTTCGGCTCCGACCTCGACGAGGCTACTCAGAAGCAGCTGACCCATGGTGCTCGCATGACCGAGCTCCTGAAGCAGCCGCGTTACAAGCCGTTTGAGGTTGGCGAGCAGATCGTTACGCTGTTCGCTGGCAACGAGGGCTTCCTGGATGACCTGGAGATCGCCGACGTGCTGCCCTTCCGTGCCGAGCTCATCGAGTACATGGACAATGGCTTTGGTTCGCTGCTCGACAAGGTTCGCGCCAAGAAGATCGATGATGACACCAAGGCTGAGCTCTTGCGCGTCATCGGCGACTTCAAGCAGCAGTTCATGGCCAAGCACCATTCGGATGTTTCTGGATCAGAGGAGAACTAAGCCCCATGGCCAACCTTCGCGACATTAAGAAGCGAATCTCCTCGGTTACCACGACCAAGCAGATCACGCGCACGATGGAGATGGTCTCTACGGCCAAGATCCGTCGTGCCCTCGATCGCTCCAAGCAGGCCGAGCCCTATAAGGAGGCGCTGACCGACGTCATGTTGACGGTCGCCGGCGACGCCTCCTGTTCGGGCACCGATCCCATGCTGCAGAAGCATGAGAGCGTCAAGCATGGCCTGATTGTCGTTATTGCCTCGGACCGCGGCCTTGCCGGCGGTTTCAATACGACGGTGGAGCGCACGGCCGAAAAGCTCGCCGCTTCTTGGGCGAACGACGGCATCGAGTGCGAGATCATCGCGTGTGGGCGCAAACCGGCCACGTATTTCCGTGACCGCGCAAACGTTGTCATGCACTTTGAGGGCAACTCCTCTGAGCCCGATTTCAATCAGGCCCGCATGATCTCCTCTCATATCTGCGATGCGTATCGTGCCGGTGAGCTTGACCGTGTCGAGCTTGTCTACCACCACGCCAAGAACCGCGTGGATCAGGAGCTTCGCGTCGAGCATCTGTTGCCGCTCGACCCCGAGATGATCGCTATGGCCCACGGTCCGCGTAAGAACGAGACCGACGCCCCTAAGCGCATCTCGTCCACGTTCGAGTTCGTGCCCTCTCCCGAGCATGTTCTCGGCAAGCTTGTGCCGTCTTACATCCTGACGGTCATCTACCAGGCCCTGATCGATTCGGCGGCTGCCGAGCAGGGTGCACGCCGCAAGGCCATGCACTCCGCGACGGAAAACGCCACCGCGATCATCTCGACCCTTACCCGCACGTATAGTCGCGTGCGCCAGGCTTCGATCACGACCGAGATTAACGAGATCGTCGGCGGAGCCTCAGCATTGGAGGAACAGTAATGGCTAATAACACCGTAAAGCTTGCGGTCGAGGAAGCCACCAAGAAGACGACTGCCGGTGATGGTCGCATCGTGCGAATCATCGGCCCTGTCGTCGACGTCAAGTTTGACGGCGCGGTGCCCCCGATCTACAACGCGCTCACGGTCGAGGCCGAGACCCCGATCGGTCATCTGAGCACGATCCTCGAGGTCGAGAGCCAGCTTCCGGGCGGCGTCGTCCGCACGGTCGCCATGTCCTCGACCGACGGCCTGCAGCGCGGCCTCATCGCCACCGATACCGGTGAGCCCATGAAGATGCCCGTTGGCCCCAAGACGCTCGGCCGAATTTGGAACGTTATGGGCAAGCCCGTCGACGGCAAGCCCACGCCCGAGGTGGAGGAGTTCTACCCCATCCACCATGCAGCGCCCCGTTTCGACGAGCTCACCACCAAGACCGAGATCTTCGAGACCGGCATCAAGGCCGTCGACCTGCTCGAGCCCTACATCCGTGGCGGCAAGACAGGCCTGTTCGGCGGCGCCGGCGTCGGCAAGACCGTTCTGATTCAGGAGCTCATCAACAACCTCGCCCAGGAGCACGGTGGCACCTCGGTGTTCACCGGCGTCGGCGAGCGTACCCGCGAGGGCACCGACCTGTTCCTCGAGATGAGCGAGTCTGGCGTTATCGACAAGACCTGCTTGGTCTATGGTCAGATGAACGAGCCGCCCGGAGCGCGTCTGCGCATCGGTCTGGCCGGCCTTACCACCGCTGAGTACTTCCGCGATCGCGGCCAGGACGTTCTGCTGTTCATCGACAACATCTTCCGCTTCTCCCAGGCAGGTTCCGAGGTTTCCGCACTGCTGGGCCGTATGCCGTCCGCCGTTGGTTACCAGCCCACGCTGGCAACCGAGATGGGCGACCTCCAGGAGCGCATTACCTCGACCAAGACGGGCTCCATTACCTCCGTCCAGGCTGTCTACGTCCCCGCAGACGACCTGACCGACCCGGCGCCTGCCACGACGTTTACGCACCTCGACGCCACCACGGTTCTTTCGCGTAGCATTTCGTCGCTCGGCCTGTTCCCGGCTATCGACCCGCTCGCATCTTCCTCCGACGCTCTCGATCCCTCGATCGTTGGCGAGGAGCACTACCGTGTCGCCGTCAAGGTCCAGGAGCTCCTGCAGGAGTACTCCGACCTTCAGGACATCATCGCCATTCTGGGTATGGACGAGCTGTCCGAGGAGCAGCGTCTTACGGTCAACCGTGCCCGTAAGATTCAGCAGTTCCTCTCGCAGTCCTTCCACGTCGCCGAGAAGTTCACCGGCAACCCCGGTGTCTACGTCCGCGTCGAGGATACCGTCCGCTCTTTCGCCGAGATTGTCGACGGCAAGGCCGATGACCTGCCCGAGCAGGCTTTCCGCTATGCTTCCACGATTGAGGACGTGCGCGAGCGCGCCCGCAAGATGGGGGAGAAGTAGGTTATGCGTATCCGCATCGTGTGCCCCGTGAGCTGCGCCTATGAGGGCGACGCTGCGTTTGTGTCGATTCCGTCCACGGATGGCGAGTTTGGCGTCCTGCCTGCTCACTCCAGCGAGATTTGCACGATCGACCGCGGCTACGTTCGCGTTTCCGATAAGGCCATGGGCACTGTCGACCACACGTTTGCCGTGGCCGGCGGTTATGCCCAGGTTGCGGACGATGTCGTGACCGTTCTCGCCGAGCGCGCTTGCGATTTGGCGACTGTCGATGCCGACAAGCTTAAAGCTGATATTCAAGGTTTTGAAGAGAAGCTGGGTAATTTGTCGGAGGATGATGCACGCCGCGCCTACCTCTATAATGAAATCGCATGGTGTAAGCTCAAGCTTGCCCAATAGTCAAACGATTTAGCGTTCGACCATTTGCGAACACATCATGCCCGGGATGGCCCAGCCATCCCGGGCATGCTTTTTGAAAGGGTAGACCTTGGATATTATCCGCGTTGAGGGTGGCCACGCCATCGGAGGCTCCGTGCCCGTCTCGGGTGCCAAGAACTCCGCACTCAAACTCATGGCGGCAACGCTTCTGGCGCCGGGCAAGACGACGCTGCAGAACGTGCCCGATATTTCCGATGTCCACGTGATGGGCAAGGTGCTCAAGGGCATGGGCGCTACGATCGATGTTCTCGACGAGCACACGCTCGAGATTGATACCTCTCAGGTCGATTCTTGGGAGGCCCCCTACGAGCTCGTTGCCAAGATGCGTGCTTCCACCGCCGTGATGGGACCCCTGCTGGGTCGCTTCCATCGCGCCAAGATCGCCATGCCGGGCGGCTGCAACCTGGGTGCTCGCAAGATCGATATGCACATTCTTGGTCTTGAGGCCCTGGGCGTTGAGTTCGATACCGCCCACGGTTACATCAACGCTAATGCGCCCCAAGGTCTGCGCGGTACCACCGTCACGCTCGAGTTCGCCAGTGTCGGTGCGACCGAGAACCTCATTATGGCATCCGTGCGCGCGCAGGGCACCACGGTTATCGACAATGCCGCCCGCGAGCCCGAGATCGTCGATCTCGCCAACATGCTCAACGAGATGGGCGCCAAGATTGTTGGCGCCGGCACGCCCGTCGTGACTATCGAAGGCGTGGAAGAGCTCCATCCTGTTACCCATCGCGTAGTAGGCGACCGCATCGAGGCCGGTACCTTTATCGTTGCCGGTGCGTTGATGGCCGACGATCGCGGTGTCGATGTCACGGGCTTTTGCCCCATTCACTTGGGCATGGTGCTCAAGAAGATGGAGCTCATGGGTATCGACTGCGAGCGCGTCGAGGATGGCGTCCATGTAAACCGTGCCGAGCGTATCAAGCCGGTCGACATCCAGACGCTTCCGTTCCCCGGCTTCCCGACGGACATGCAGGCGCAGATTATGGTGCTCTCCGCCCTTGCCGACGGCAGTTCCGTTATTACCGAGAACATCTTCGAGAATCGCTTTATGTTTGCCTCTGAGCTGGTGCGCATGGGCGCCGACATTCGTATCGAGAGCCATCATGCCATGATTCATGGCGTCAAGGGCTTCTCGGGTGCACAGGTTACCTCGCCCGATCTGCGTGGCGGAGCGGCCCTCGTCGTAGCGGGTTTGATCGCCGACGGGACGACCGAGGTTTCAGCCATCCATCACATCAAGCGCGGCTACGAGCAGTTTGTCGAAAAGCTGCAGGCGCTCGGCGCGCATGTCGAGCATGCTACCGTCCCCGATCCCGTCATCTACTAATACAGGTTGCCTATGTTTAATAAAAAGCCCCTCGCGGATACTAGCACCCGAAGACCCTCAACTGGTGCGCAGGCCAAGATCTACAGTCGCGATAACGTGGCTCGCTATTCCGAGCGCGCTCGTCAACGTCGTCGTAGCCACACGATTCGTCACGTCGCGCTCATTGTCGTGCTTGGCGTGCTGCTGAGTGCCACTACCGCTGCCGGCTTGTGGTTTGCCACCATTATGGGCAAGCTCGGCGATTCTAATGTCATTACCGACAATCTACGTCGGGTTCTGGTTGACACCGATGAGGCAAAGGATCCGTTCTACGTGCTGCTTCTTGGCACCGACGGCCGTCCGGGCGAGGATACGTATCGTGCCGACTCGATTATCCTGGCACGCATCGACCCCACGCAAAAGCAGGCGACGCTCATTTCCGTTCCGCGCGACACCAAGGTCGAGTACAAGGGCGAGACCATGAAGATCAACGCCTGCCATACCGTTGGCGGCGCCGAGGCCATGGTCGAGGCGGTCAACGAGCTATGCGGTGTTCAGATTTCCCACTATGCCGAGGTCAGCTTCGACGGTATGCAGGCGCTGATTGATTCGGTTGGCGGTATCGACATTAACGCAACCGATGATGTTGACGACCCCGAGCACCTGGATATTAAGATTACCGCTGGCCAGCAGCATATGGACGGTGCCACCGCCCTTACCTATGCCCGCTGCCGCTACACCTATGCCGACGGCGATTACACGCGCATGCGCCACCAGCGTCAGGTGCTTGGCGCCCTTGCCAACCAGATTCTCAATAACTTCGATGCCACGAAGATTTTTGGCCTGGTTAATTCGCTGTCCGATATGCTCGTAACCGATATGAGCGTTCAGGATATCGTGGCTACGGTCAACGCCATGCGCGGTATGGATGTCGACGGTATCTACTCGGCCAACCTGCCCTCGTACGCCGACGACAGCACCATGATCGACGGTGTGAGCTACGTCTTTGTCTACGAGGACGAGCTCAAGGAAATGATGGAGCGCGTCGATGCCGGCAAGGATCCCAAGGGTCCCAACACCATGGGTCTTTCCGACGGTTCCAGCTCTACGATTGGCGACCTGAACAACAACACGTCTGACGACTACGCAAACGGTACCGCAACCTCATCGGTCAGCTCTGACGATTCCGATGACTCAAGCGATTCGAGCGATTCGGACTACTACGAAGAGCCCACCGGCGACGGCAACGGCTACGAAGCTAACTACTAAGTTACGGCGTTTTACCAAACGCCGTAACGGCTCGACGCTGCGCGCCGCCCAAGGCGACAATTTGTCATTCAAAAGGCAGGGCATGACCAGAAGGTCAATGCCCTGCCTTTTTCATGCCAACTTGTTCGCCTTGGACGTCGCTCGCTGACGTTGGCTCAACATGCGGTGCTGACTACTCCCCTTGCACCAAAAACCGCCCCGTTCTCAGTTTTGAGGACGGGGCGGTTTTGCTTACCTAGATTGTTCGAGTTCCTTATGCAAAGCGGGCGACGAGCTCCTGGAGCACGTCGGTCATCTTGACGAGCGAACTGACCGGGACGAACTCGTTGACGCCGTGGTAGCAATAGCCGCCGGTGGAAAGGTTGGGGCAGGGCAGACCGCGGAACGACAACTGTGCACCGTCGGTGCCGCCGCGAATCGGCAGCACTTGGGGTTCAACGCCGCAGGCAAGGTAGGCTTCCTTGGCAACATCAATAAGCTCGGGATAGTCACGAACGATTTCGGCCATATTTCGATACTGCTGCTTAATCTCGACCGTCACGCGCTCCTCACCCAGACGCTGGTTGAGCATCGAGGCGGCGGCATCAATAAGGTCGAGTTTCTGCTGGAACTTGGCGGCGTCATGGTCGCGGACGATATAGCGCGCTGTGGCGTGATCGACGGTCGCAGATACACCCTCAAGGTGATAAAAGCCCTCGTAGCCTTCCGTATACTCCGGGCGCTGCACGTAGGGGAGCAACGCGTTGAAGTCGCAGAACAGATTGCCTGCGTTGATCATACGGCCCTTGGCGTCGCCCGGGTGGATGGACTGGCCCTCAAAGCGGACGGTCGCCTCGGCGGCGTTAAAGCACTCCCACTCCAGCTCGCCGATGGGGCCGCCGTCGACCGTGTAGGCGTACTTGCAGCCAAAGGTATCGATATCCAACAGCTCGGCTCCGTGGCCGATCTCCTCGTCAGGGCAGAAGCAAATGCCGAGTGCGGGATGGGGCAGAGAGGGGTCCTGAGCGATACGCGCGACAAGTGACATGATCTCGGCGACGCCTGCCTTGTCGTCCGCGCCCAGCAGCGTGGTGCCATCGCTGCAGACCAGGTCCTCACCCACGAGGTCATTCAGGGCGGGAAGCTTGGCGGTACTCATGGCAACGGGCTTACCGTCAACCGTGCCGCAGACCAGGTCGCCGCCTTCGTAGTGTACGATGTGCGGTTTCACGCCGGCACCCGGTGCAACTTCGGTGGTGTCGAGATGGGCGATCAGGCCCAGGGCGGGCTTGTCCTCAGCGCCCGCACTTGCGGGGATATGCGCGCAGACATAGGCGTGCTCGGTCACGTGGGCATCTTCCGCACCAAGCTCGCGCAGCTCTTCAGCCAGCACGTTGGCAAGGTCAAACTGAACGGGGCTCGAGGGTACCTGGTCGCAGTTTGCATCCTCGGACTGCGTGTTGATCTGGACGTAGCGCAAAAAGCGCTCGAGGACATCGGGGCTCGTGGTGGTGTTTTCCATAAAGACCGCTCCAATCTTGGTCGTCGTGTGCAACAAGAACTCTAGCACGGTATGCCACGGCATACCACGACGCTTGGATGGGGTAGAATCAGCCATTGAATGCAGAAGGGACGGAAGATCATGGATACGACAAATAGCTCGCGCGAACTACATCTGACGGTGGCGAACGAAGACTACTTGGAGTGCATGGTTCGCATTGAAAGCGAAGAGGGGGAAACCAACGGCGTGCGATCGGTCGACATCGCGCAGCGCCTTGGCGTCTCCAAGGCATCGGTCAATAAAGCGGTTTCGGCGCTCAAGGCATCCGAGCTTGTCGAGCAATCGCATTACGGCAAGGTAATCCTGACCGATCGCGGCCGCGAGGTTGGCACGGCTATCTGGTACCGTCATCGCCTCATCCGCACGTTTTTGGTTCAGGAGCTCGGTGTCGAATTTGAGCGAGCCGATTCCGAGGCCTGCATGATGGAGCATGCGCTATCCGAGGACACGATGAGCCGCTGGCTCGCCTATCTCGAAAAGCAGGGAATCAGCGTCGAGGAATAGCGGGATATATATGGATACGAGTTATTACAACCGCTTTGGTGCCGAGGAACTTACGCGCCGCTTGTCGAGCGAGACCTTGTTGGCGCAGGGTCCCATGGGCAGTGTTTTGTTGAGTGAGTACGATGCCGCCGACATTCCACCGGCGTTTTGGAATCTGGCAGAGCCGCAGACCGTTTCTCGTATTCATCGCTTGTATGTCGCCGCCGGCGCGCAGGTGCTCATTACCAACACCTTTCAGGCATCAAGCTATGCCCTCAAGCACGATCAGATTGCGCCGTCCGTGGCGGAGGTCAATCGCGGGGCCGTCGACGATGCCCGCCAGGCGCACCCTCAGCTGCTACTGGGCTCGATGGGCCCGATCGGTATTGAGTGGTTTGCCGAAGACTCTGTCGAGTATCGTGAAATCCGAGGCATTGCGCGCGAACAGGCGCACGCCTTGCTCAATGCTGGTGTTGACGGTCTGCTGATCGAGACGGTGACGTCTATCCGTAATTTGCAACCCATGCTTGCCGGCGCCCGAGATGCCGCCGACGGCATGCCTGTCCTGGTGAGTTTTGTCGTTGACGATAAAGGCGACCTGTTGGGCGATGGCCTCAACATCGAGGCAGCCGTTTTGTACGCCGAAAAACACGGCGCAAACTCGGTTGGTGTTAATTGCTGTTCGCTTGCGGCCGCGAACGCGGCGGTGCCCAGGATGGTTGCATCGGCGACTACTCCCGTCACGGTGCGTCCCAACGTGGGCGATCCGGTCCAGACTCAGGATGGCCCCGTATGGCGCGAGAACCCCGAAGCTTTCGCGCGCGCATGCATCGAATGGAGACATGCCGGTGCCGCAATGGTGGGCAGTTGCTGTGGAACCACGGCAATCACTACGGCAGCGATGGCCGAGGCGCTCGATATATAAAGGTCGAAACCGCTCCATACGGGGCGGTTTTTTTATTGCTTGCACATCGGCGGTAGCATTTGCCCAAATGGTGAATGCCGGTTTTGGCAGGTTGCTGGGCGAGCGTTGCGGGTATACCCCATGCGTACCATGATCCAAACACTGTGAGGTGTCTGCGCGTGTGCGCGATAATTCATTTTGGAACTGACGGTTGGCGCGCTCGCGTCGATGAGGACTTCACTGCCGACAACGTTGCCCGCATTGCCGATGCCGTCGGCGAGTTGTGGCAAAAGATCAATCCCGGCAAAACAGTATATATAGGGTTCGACACCCGGCCGCAGGCGCGCGAGTTTGCTGAGCTTGCGGCAGGCGTGCTTGCCGCTCACGGATTGGACGCAGTGCTCGCATCTCGGCCTGTTCCGACCCCCGCCCTTACGTGGGCGGCGGCGTATGACGGCGAGGCCTGCGGTGCGCTCATGGTGACGGGATCCCATCATCCGCAGGGGTATCTGTGCCTTAAGCTGCGCATGGGAGATGGCTCGACGGCCAATCAGGATGTCATCGAAGAGCTCGAAGAGACTATGGCCCCCGAGCCGATGGGGATCGAGGAACGCTATCGCACCGCGGATATTATTCCTGACTATATGCAGGCGGTGGCATCGTTTGTCGATGCCGAGGCCATTCGAGCCGCTCACCTGCGTGTGGTAGTTGACCCCATGGGCGGCGCGGCCCAGGGATATCTTGCCGACCTGCTGCGGGAGCTAGGCGTCGAGGTGCACGAGATTCATGCCGGACAGTCGTCCGATCAAGAGGACATTTGCCCCGACCCTGTTGAGCCGTGGGTGGACGCTTGCGAGCGTGCGGTTGTCGAGGACGGGGCGTGCGCAGGCCTGGTGACCGACGGCGATGCCGACCGTATCGGTGCGGTCGACGAACGCGGTAGATATATTCATCCGCATCAAATCATGGCGCTTGTTTTGGGCGACCTCGTTCAATTCCGCAATTTGGAGGGGCGTGTCGTCGTCAATCTCTCGTGCTCGACGCTCGTGCGTCGCATTGCCGAGGCGCTTGGCTGTCGTGTGACCGTTAAGCCGGTCGGTTTCAAATATATAGCTGCAGAGATGAAGAAGGGCGGCGTCCTCATGGGAGGCGAGGAGGCCGGCGGTATCGGCATCGCCGCGCATATGCCTGAGCGTGATGGAATCCTTGCTTGTCTGATTCTGTGTGAGCTTATGGCAAAGACGGGCGCGCCTTTGGGCGTTTTGGTCGATCAGCTCGAGGCCAGTTTTGGTAAGACGAGCTATGGGCGTCGCGATTTGCGCCTTGAGGCCGAAGACGCCGAATCGCTGCGAACGCTGCTTCCTGGCATGAATCCTAAATCGATTTGCGGCAAGGCGCCGCAGGCTGTAAGCCATATGGATGGTTTACGTTTGGCATTCGAGGATGACACCTGGCTGCTGATCCGCCCCAGCGGGACCGAACCGGTGGTTCGCGTATACGCCGAGGGGTTCTCGGTGGAGGAGCGCGATGAGTTGCTCGATGCCGGCTGTGCCTTGGCTAAGGGAGCCTATCAGCTTTAGCCATATGACGCTTCACTATAAAGAGGCCCTCGGTGAGCGGTAGAGAACGGCTGGCAAACGTAAGCAGGGTTTTAATATGTGTAGGAAATGTGTGCGTCCAGATTCCCGCCCCCGGCGCCCCTCCGGTCTGGCAATATATCTCCTTGCCGCGCGGCCCGGTCGGACCGGATCAGCCGCCAGGCGTGCACCTTGAGAACCGGATACTGCGAGGATGGACACATTCAGTGTCGCATCCGGGCAGACATCGAACCATTTGAAATGGTCTAACTTGGATTTGTTTTTCGCAAGGCCGCCGAGAGGCGGCCCCGAGAAATTCCTTTTCCTATACTAAAACCATATGAATCGAACGGAACCGATCAGCGATGAACTGAGAGGACCGGACGGGCTCGAAGCCCATACATTTTGGACGGAGAGTTCGATCCTGGCTCAGGATGAACGCTGGCGGCGCGCCTAACACATGCAAGTCGAACGGCACCCCTCTCCGGAGGGAAGCGAGTGGCGAACGGCTGAGTAACACGTGGAGAACCTGCCCCCTCCCCCGGGATAGCCGCCCGAAAGGACGGGTAATACCGGATACCCCGGGGTGCCGCATGGCACCCCGGCTAAAGCCCCGACGGGAGGGGATGGCTCCGCGGCCCATCAGGTAGACGGCGGGGTGACGGCCCACCGTGCCGACAACGGGTAGCCGGGTTGAGAGACCGACCGGCCAGATTGGGACTGAGACACGGCCCAGACTCCTACGGGAGGCAGCAGTGGGGAATCTTGCGCAATGGGGGGAACCCTGACGCAGCGACGCCGCGTGCGGGACGGAGGCCTTCGGGTCGTAAACCGCTTTCAGCAGGGAAGAGAAGAGACTGTACCTGCAGAAGAAGCCCCGGCTAACTACGTGCCAGCAGCCGCGGTAATACGTAGGGGGCGAGCGTTATCCGGATTCATTGGGCGTAAAGCGCGCGTAGGCGGCCCGGCAGGCCGGGGGTCGAAGCGGGGGGCTCAACCCCCCGAAGCCCCCGGAACCTCCGCGGCTTGGGTCCGGTAGGGGAGGGTGGAACACCCGGTGTAGCGGTGGAATGCGCAGATATCGGGTGGAACACCGGTGGCGAAGGCGGCCCTCTGGGCCGAGACCGACGCTGAGGCGCGAAAGCTGGGGGAGCGAACAGGATTAGATACCCTGGTAGTCCCAGCCGTAAACGATGGACGCTAGGTGTGGGGGGACGATCCCCCCGTGCCGCAGCCAACGCATTAAGCGTCCCGCCTGGGGAGTACGGCCGCAAGGCTAAAACTCAAAGGAATTGACGGGGGCCCGCACAAGCAGCGGAGCATGTGGCTTAATTCGAAGCAACGCGAAGAACCTTACCAGGGCTTGACATATGGGTGAAGCGGGGGAGACCCCGTGGCCGAGAGGAGCCCATACAGGTGGTGCATGGCTGTCGTCAGCTCGTGTCGTGAGATGTTGGGTTAAGTCCCGCAACGAGCGCAACCCCTATCTTCAGTAGCCAGCAGGTAAGGCTGGGCACTCTGGAGAGACCGCCCCGGTCAACGGGGAGGAAGGTGGGGACGACGTCAAGTCATCATGGCCCTTACGCCTGGGGCTACACACGTACTACAATGGCGCGCACAAAGGGTAGCGAGACCGCGAGGTGGAGCCAATCCCAAAAAACGCGTCCCAGTCCGGATTGGAGTCTGCAACTCGACTCCATGAAGTCGGAATCGCTAGTAATTCGAGATCAGCATGCTCGGGTGAATGCGTTCCCGGGCCTTGTACACACCGCCCGTCACACCACGAAAGTCGGTTTTACCCGAAGCCGGTGAGCTAACTCGCAAGAGAAGCAGCCGTCTACGGTAGGGCCGATGATTGGGGTGAAGTCGTAACAAGGTAGCCGTAGGGGAACCTGCGGCTGGATCACCTCCTTTATAGGAAAAATTCCCAACTCGCTCTTCACTTGCAAGGAACAAGGGCTTAACGCCATGCTCTTTGAGAAGAAAACGTCAGGGGCCTGTAGCTCAGGTGGCTAGAGCGCACGCCTGATAAGCGTGAGGTCGAAAGTTCAAGTCTTTCCAGGCCCACCACTTATCAGGGGGTATAGCTCAGCTGGGAGAGCATCTGCTTTGCACGCAGAGGGTCGACGGTTCGATTCCGCCTACCTCCACCACAAGCTTGCTGACGTACGGTCCATGATTGGTCATTGGCGCGAAGATTTCGCGGCAGTCATCCAGGCATGGCCTGGTCGCACCGGTCGGAAACACCGGCGGGTGCTGCTCATTTACAATTGAATAGGGGAATGGGAAGGGAATAGTAAAGTTCTTGAGAAATAAGATATCAAGGGCAACAGGTGAATGCCTTGGCGCTGAGAGGCGATGAAAGACGCGGTAAGCTGCGATAAGCATCGGGGAGGAGCTAAACATCCTACGATCCGATGATTTCTGAATGGGGAAACCCGATGGGAGTCATGTCCCATCATCCTGAGCTGAATATATAGGCCCAGAGAAGCCAACCCGGGGAAGTGAAACATCTCAGTACCCGGAGGAAGAGAAATCAAACGAGACTCCCAAAGTAGCGGCGAGCGAAATGGGAAGAGCCCAAACCGGGTGGTTTCGACCATTCGGGGTTGTAGGGCCGGCATACGCGATTCTGGAGTAGGCAGAGGAAGTGAGCTGGAAAGCTCCGCCACAGCGGGTGATAGCCCCGTACTCGAAACCGAAAAGGACGCAGCCGGTACCTGAGTACTGCGAGGCACGTGGAACCTCGTGGGAATCTAGGGGGACCATCCTCTAAGGCTAAGTACTCCTCAGCGACCGATAGTGAACTAGTACCGTGAGGGAAAGGTGAAAAGAACCCCTGTTAGGGGAGTGAAATAGAATCTGAAACCTGTTGCCTACAAGCTGCGAGAGCTACTTCGGTAGTGATCGCGTGCCTTTTGTATAATGAGTCAGCGAGTTACTCTACCGTGCGAGGTTAAGCGAAAGCGTAGCCGTAGTGAAAGCGAGGCTTAATAGGCCGACTAGTACGTTGGAGTAGACCCGAAACCGGGTGATCTATCCATGAGCAGGTTGAAGCAAGGGTAAAGCCTTGTGGAGGACCGAACCGTCAACGGCTGAAAACGTTCCGGATGACTTGTGGATAGGGGTGAAAGGTCAATCAAACCCGGTGATAGCTGGTTCTCCCCGAAATATATTGAGGTATAGCCTCGGGAATTGATTAGCGGAGGTAAAGCACTGACAGAGCTAGGGGTCCTACCAGATTACCAAACTCTATCAAACTCAGAATGCCGCTTAATTGTATCCCGGGAGTCAGACGGCGGGTGCGAAGGTTCGTCGTCAAAAGGGAAACAGCCCAGACCAACAGCTAAGGTCTCCAAATCCATGCTCAGTGGTGAAGGTAGTGGAACCGTTTAGACAGCCAGGACGTTGGCTTAGAAGCAGCCATCGTTTAAAGAAAGCGTAATAGCTCACTGGTCTAATGGCTCTGCGCCGAAAATGTAACGGGGCTAAGCATGGTACCGAAGCTTTGGCAATCTCCTTTGGAGATTGGGTAGGGGAGCGTTCGCTGCGGGCTGAAGGTGTGCCGGAAGGCATGCTGGACTGCAGTGAAGTGATTATGCTGACATGAGTAACGATAAAATATGTGAAAAACATATTCGCCGAAAACCCGAGGTTTCCTGGGTAAAGGTAATCTTCCCAGGGTTAGTCGGATCCTAAGGTGAGGGTGAAAGCCGTAACCGATGGAAAACAGGTTAATATTCCTGTACTTGTTGTGTAGCGCGATGGAGGGACGCAGGAAGATAGGCGGGCCGGGTGTTGGATATCCCGGTGCAAGCGTGTAGGAATATCCGGTAGGCAAATCCGCCGGACGAATCTGAGACGCGAGTCCGTGGGCGCAAGCCCTGAAGCCGTTCAGTCTATGCTGCCTAGAAAAGCTCCTAAGTTTATCCACAGCAATCCGTACCGCAAACCAACTCAGGTGGGTGGGATGAACAATCCAAGGCGCTCGAGAGAACTCTGGCCAAGGAACTCGGCAAAATAACCCCGTAACTTCGGAAGAAGGGGTGCTCTCTAGGGTGACATGTTTAACATATGAAGCCCCGGGGAGCCGCAGTGAATTGGTGGTGGCGACTGTTTACTAAAAACATAGGTCTGTGCGAAGTCCTAAAGACGACGTATACGGACTGACGCCTGCCCGGTGCTGGAAGGTTAAAAGGAGGGGTCAGCGCAAGCAAAGCTCCGAATTGAAGCCCCAGTAAACGGCGGCCGTAACTATAACGGTCCTAAGGT
>UQMW01000007.1 GCA_900542275.1 uncultured Collinsella sp. | reverse complement strand
GATCCTCCCGCTGTATTCCCGGAAGCTGTGTACGGAGCTGTACCCGAACCTTTACAGGGATGAAACAGCGGTTCGTCTGCTCGACCAGATCGACTACGACTTTTCAGAGGCAGAGAAAAACTCCCGCAGCCTGATACAGCGCTTTGGTGCGCTGGAGGTGGCCACACGGCAGAGTGATCTTGCTTTCGAGGTGCGGGATTACCTGAAAGGCCACCCCAATGCGGCGGTGGTCAATCTGGGCTGCGGGCTGGACAACACCGGCAGAACCTGCGACAACGGTAGATGCAAGATCTACAATCTGGACTTCCCGGATGTGATTGCCTTGCGGCAGCAGCTACTGCCCGCCGGGGATCGAGAACAAAATATCCCCTGCGACCTGAAAGACACCGCATGGTTTAGCAAAATCGATGCCTCCCGCGGGGCGGTGTTCTTTGCCTCCGGGGTGTTCTATTACTTTCTGACCCAGCAGGTCCGGGAACTGGTGCGGGGGATGGCGGACGCTTTCCCCGGCAGTGTGCTGGTCTTTGATGCTGCCAATCGGACGGCGGTAAAGATGATCGCAAAAACATGGCTTAAGACTGCAAAAATCAAGGATGTGGGGGCATATTTTGCGGTTTCGGATGCCGCCAAGGAAATCGGCACGTGGGACAGCCGTCTGCAGGTCACAAGTCGCGGCTATATGCTGGGCTACAACGATTTGAGAGACTCTTCTGTCAGCTGCTTTTTCCGGTTTCTCGCAAGGGTCGGTGACAACGGGATGAAAATGCAAATCGTGAAAATAAGATTTTGAGAGGCGAAAACGAAGCGCATTCACTTTGACGTCGAAGAAGACGGCTTTTACGGCGCATATTGGGCGTGCAAGGACACGCATACAGCAGCGGGCACGGATTCAATTGAAACCGTGCCCGCTATCTGATACTATATTATTTTATCGAACGTATGTTCTATTCCCACTCAATCGTCGCGGGCGGCTTGGACGTGATGTCGTAGCACACGCGGTTGGCGCCGGGAACCTCGGCCACGATGCGGCCGGAGATGCGGGCCAGGACGTCGTAGGGCAGCTTGGCCCAGTCGGCGGTCATGGCATCGCTGGACTCGACGGCACGCAGGATAATTGGGCGCTGGTAGGTGCGCTCGTCGCCCATAACGCCGACGGACTTAATGTCGGGCAGGACGGCGAAATACTGCCAGCAGCTATGCTCGGAGTTGCGCTCGCCGGTCTGCTCAAACAGACGCTGGTTATAGGCGTCGAGCTCCTCGCGCACGATGGCGTCGGCATTCTTGAGGATCTCGAGCTTCTCCTTGTCGACCGCACCGATGATGCGGATGGCCAGACCCGGGCCCGGGAAAGGCTGGCGGAACACGATATGACCCGGCAGACCGAGCGCCAGACCAAGCGCGCGGACCTCGTCCTTAAAGAAGTGGTCGAGCGGCTCAATAAGGTCGAAGTGCACGCCCTCGGGGAACGGGATCAGATTGTGATGGCTCTTGATGGTAGCCGTCTTGCCGCCCGTCTTGCGAGCGCCGGACTCAATGATGTCGGGGTAGATGGTGCCCTGAGCCAAGTACTTGACCGGCTTGCCATCGGTCTCGAGCTGCTGCGCCACGGCGAAGAACTCTTTCCAGAACTGCGTACCGATGATGCGGCGCTTCTCCTCGGGCTCGGTCACGCCGGCCAGAAGCTCGGCATAACGGTCCTCGGCGTGGACGTGGATAAAGTCGACGTCAAACTGCTTGGTGAAGACCTCCTCCACCTGCTCGGGCTCGCCCTTGCGCAGCAGGCCGTGGTTGATGAACACGCAGGTCATCTGCTTGCCCACGGCGCGAGCGCCCAGCGCAGCCACGACGGAGGAGTCGACGCCGCCGGACAGGGCCAGAATCACGCGGTCGTCGCCGACCTTCTCGCGGAACTCGGCTGTCATGGTCTCGACCAGGTTATCCATGCTCCAGTTGGGCTCCAGGCCGCAGATCTCAAACAGAAAGTTGCTCAGCAGCTGCTGACCGTACTCGGAGTGCTTGACCTCGGGGTGGAACTGCGTGGTGAAGATCTTGCGCTCGACGCACTCCATGGCGGCAACCGGGCACACGTCGGTGCTGGCGGTAACGGTAAAGCCCTCGGGCACCTCGGACACGGCGTCGCGGTGGCTCATCCACACGGTCTGCTCCATAGGCGTGGAGTTAAAGAGCTTGGCGCCGGCCGTACGCGTGATGGTGGCGCGGCCGTATTCGCCCACCTCGGAGTGACCGACCTTGCCGCCGAGCGTCACGGCCGTGATCTGATGGCCGTAGCAAAAGCCCAGAACGGGAAGGCCCAGGTCAAAGATGGCGGGATCGATGGACGGAGCGTCCTCGGCATACACAGAAGCCGGGCCGCCAGAGAGGATGAGCGCAGAGGCGTTCATTTCGCGAATCTCATCGGCCGAGATGTCGCAGGGAACGATCTCGGAATACACGTTGAGGTCGCGGACGCGACGGGCAATGAGCTGACCGTACTGCGCACCAAAGTCGAGTACGAGGACCTTTGCGGAAGCCTTTTGATCCATGGTTTCCCCCTCTTGTTGGCGGGGAGCCTGTGCCCACCCGCGCGAATAAACGAAAACAGCTTCCATAGTGTACACGTTATATGGGGTTTCTCGTCCCTCGCAGCCATCAGCGCACGGCAAACGCACGACCGGGGCCTATTTGACGGCAATTGAAGTGTTACCAAACGTTACAGATGATGTAATACGTTTGAACATTGGACGCCCTGTGCCACAATACTGCCGAACGACTCCGCCTCTGCGGCGGCAAATACGATAGGAATACCAGCATGAAGCGCATCCTTCTCATCGCCACGGGCGGCACCATCGCATCGACCGAGGACGGCAACGGCCTCTCCCCCGCCCTGACCGGTGAGGAGCTCGCCCAGAGCGTCCCCGAGATCTCGGGCCTCTGCGAGCTCGACGTCGTGCAGCCCATGAACATCGACAGCACCAATATGCGTCCGAGCGACTGGATGCGTATCCGCGACGTCATCGTCGAGGGTTATGCCGACCACGACGGCTTCGTGATTCTGCACGGCACCGACACCATGAGCTACACCGCGGCGGCGCTTTCCTATCTGATTCAGGACAGCCCCAAGCCCATCGTACTCACCGGCTCGCAAAAGCCCATGGGCAATCCCTTTACCGACGCCAAGCTCAACCTGTACCAGAGCCTGCTCTATGCGCTCGACGAGCATTCGCACGACGTCTCGATTGTCTTTGGCGGCGTAGCCATTGCCGGCACGCGCGCCCGCAAGCAGCGCACCATGAGCTTTAACGCGTTCATTAGCGTCAACTATCCGCCCATTGCCTATATCCGCAACGACCGCATCGTTCGCAACGGACTCCACGGCACTCACCAGGACGAGAACCCGGTTCGCTTCTACGACAGCATCGACCCGCGCGTATTTGTCCTTAAGCTGACACCCGGCGTGAACCCGGGTATCCTGGACGCTCTTGCCGATAGCTACGACGCTGTGATTCTGGAGACCTTTGGCATTGGCGGTATCCCCGAGTTTGGTGAGTCGGGCGAGTCGTTCCAAGAGGCAATTTTCCGCTGGGTCGATTCGGGTCGCACTGTCGTTATGACCACGCAGGTCCCCGAAGAGGGCCTTGACCTGGGTGTTTATGAGGTCGGCCGTGCCTACGCCGATCATCCGGGCATTTTGCGCGGCGACGACATGACCACCGAGACGCTCGTGGCCAAAACCATGTGGGCACTCGGCCAGTCACGTGATGCGGCCGAGATTCAGCGCCTGTTCTACAGCCAAGTCAACCACGACCGCATCCCGATGGCGTAATTCAGTTGTCGACGGGTATCCCCTATTCGATCCCCTCGAGAAGCTCTGACACCGTCATGCCGAGTGCGGGCGCGATCTTAAATAGAACCTTGAGCGTGAAATTTGCCGTCCCATCTTCGATTCGGTCGAGGTAGGGTCGGCTGATTCCTGTCGCCACACAAAAATCAACCTTGGAGATACCAAGGTCCCTGCGTGTCTCTTCGACCCGCCTGCCAAGAATCTGTTTCGCACGTTCGTCCATGCAGCCGAGTTTGAAATGGAGCTGAACAAAAACGTAAACTATAGTTTACGTTTTGCCGAATACACAGGAGTTTTCTATGTCGGGTTCTTCGGTCCGCATGTACCGAGCCACGCTTCGCACAAACAGCGCACCGCCCAAGCTCGTCGTCGTTGAAGCCGAATGCCTTTCGCCCGATGAGCGCACAGCATTTGCATTACTATCAAGTCGCGTCGCCGCCGTTCTGGTCCCTTGCCCGGCGCAAGGCGAACTTGCCATCCAATGCCAAGCGCACAGCTGCTCGCTCAATCAGGCTGCCGTAATCGCAACCAGCCAACGCGGCCTGCCGCTCCTTTTAGAAGCCGGTATCGCACTCGCCCTCCGCGGCTCCGGATACGAAAACGAGGCCGCCGCCGATATGGTCTTTAAACCACGATCGAGCGGCGGCCTCGCAGCAGCCATTGAATATGCGTGCAGGCTCGTTGCCTAAAAGGACAGGCTAGAAACCAAAGCCAAAGCCTGTTCCGGTAATAGCCGAGTACATAAAGTAGACGTTGATTACGTTGAGGAACACACCCGTGATGCAGCCGTTTCGCAGGTAGCGCTCGCACACGATGCGCGCCATGGCGGCGGAGTCATCATTGTTTTTAGCCTGACGTCCTGCCGTAAAGTACGTCGCCACGCTCAGCAGCAGGTTGAGCACCGGCAGTGCCAGCAGCTCGTAGCTCTTGCCCCAGCGCGTCACCTCACCGGCCGCGTTAAACTTCGTTGCCACCTCGGGACCAATGTTGGGGATAACACACGCTGCAACCACCAGCGGAATCACCGCAAGTACGAGCAACGCAATACCCATGTAGCCAGCTTTTTTGCCATATTTAAACATATGCGTCGTCCTTACACGTTAAAGCGGAAGTGCACGACGTCGCCATCGGCCATGACATACTCTTTGCCCTCGATACGCAGCTTGCCGGCGGCCTTGGCGCCCTGCTCGCCACCGAGCTCGATGTAATCGTCGTAGCCAATGACCTCGGCCTTAATAAAGCCGCGCTCAAAGTCGGTGTGGATGACGCCGGCGGCCTGCGGAGCGGTTGCGCCCTGACGAACCGTCCAGGCCTTGACCTCCATCTCACCAGCCGTAAAGAACGACTGCAGGCCAAGCAGCTTGTAGGCGGCCTGCGCGAGCACGTCCAGGCCGGGCTGCTCCAGGCCCAGGCTCTCCAGGTAGTCGGCAGCGTCCTCGGGATCGAGCTCGGAAAGCTCGGCCTCAATCTTGGCGCAGATCGGCAGCGGCTTGACGCCATCGATGGGCGCCAGGTCCTCGTTGAGCATATCCTCGTCCACGTTGGCCACATACAGGATGGGCTTCATGGTGAGCAGGAACAGGCCCTTGGCGGCGGCGCGCTCCTCGTCAGTCATCTCCATGGATGCGGCGCGCTTGCCCTCGTTGAGCCAGGCAAGCAGACGCTTGGCGACCTCAAACTTGGGCATGAGCTCCTTGTCGCGCTTGGCCTCCTTCTCGAGCTTGGGCAGCTGCTTCTCGAGCGTGCCCATGTCGGCCAGGATGAGCTCGGTCATGATGGTGTCGGCATCGCCGGCGGGATCGACGAACTCGCCGGTGCGGCCCACCTCACGCATGACGTTGGGATCCTTAAAGTAGCGCACGACCTCGCAGATGGCGTCGGTCTCGCGGATGTTTGCCAAGAACTGGTTGCCCAGACCCTCGCCCTCGTTAGCGCCCTTCACCAGACCTGCGATGTCGACGAACTCGACCGTAGCCGGCACAATGCGACCCGGGTTGACGATGTCGGCGAGCTTTTGCAGGCGGCTATCGGGCACATCGACGATACCCACGTTGGGGTCGATCGTGGCGAACGGGTAGTTGGCGGCAAGGCCGGTCTTTTTGGTAAGCGCGGTGAACAGCGTCGACTTGCCCACGTTGGGCAGGCCCACGATACCGATGGAAAGGGACACGACAGCTCCTTTTGATACAGGTACTTCAAACTGCATAAGTATAGCGCCGCCGCAGCATCCAGGCGAACCCGGACGCCACGGCGGCGCAAATGAAGCAGAGATAGGGGTCGCTGACTAGTCTGCGAGCTTTTCCACCTGATCGAGCATCTTATCGAGCTTGGCCTTTGCCTCGGCCTTGACCTTCTCGGCCTCCTCGTGAGCCTTCGCCTTCTGGGCGGCCTTTTCCTCGGCCTCGGGATCGGCGACGACCAGATTGGACGCATCGTGTTCGACCAGCTTGAGCGCATGTTCGGGACAAACCTTGACGCAGGCTCCGCAACCCAAACAATACGTGGACTCCAGTGCAAAGCGACCGCTTCCCACCAAATCGCAGGCGGACGTGGGACACGCGTTAACGCACTCGCCGCACGACGTGCACTTGTCAAAATCGCACTCCGGCGTGCTCACCTGCATGTTCTGGGCAAGCTCGGGGTGGTTTTGCAGCGTCGAGAGCACCAGCTGGCGCCCATGGGTGAGCGAACGGCGACGCTTGGTCGTCGTGGTGCCGCACATGGTGTTGAGCGTGCGCTCCAGCTGGGTGATCTGATGGCGATGGGCTTTGAGCTTCTGCGTCACCGAAGCCAGTGCCGCCGTCGCCGGATTGAGTTTGGTCACGGTCAGGCCCGTGGTACGGGCGATCTTTTCCATGTATTCCTTGCGCTCGTACTCGCGGCGCTTATGGCATTTGAGGCTCTTGGGGTCGACCTCCAGGCCCATACCCGTACCAGCCCATTCCTCGGCCTTCGCAATCGCCTCGCCCAGCATGTCCTCGCCACCGGTGTTGCGGCATTTATCGCACACGCCCAGCGGCAGATACACACTCACGTTGGGATAGTCGGCCAGCACCGAGAACCAGGTCTCGGCTGTAATATCGCCCACGCAGGCAACGACGACCTCGTTCTCGCGCGGCATGCGCTTAAGGGCGCGCGTGCAGGTAACGTAGGCGGTCTCGTGACTTGTAGCCGCCGAGACAATGTCGTCATACAGGTTTTTGGGCGCCAGGCGCGGCGAGATGATCGCCTCAGTCGGACAGGCAGCGGCGCACAGGCCACACTTGCGACAGGAATCGAGGATCTCGATGGCATCTTCCTCGACCTCGATGGCGTTGACCGGGCACACGTCCATGCACGCGGTGCAGCCACTCTTTTCGTTTTTGCAGGTCAAGCACGGAATGGTGTTGCCGCGCGGACGCTCCTTGTAGTCAGCAGGATTCCACTGCGGCGCCGACGGATCGAGCGCATCGGTCACACCGCCAAGCGGGTTTTTAAGAAAGTCGAAACCCTTGCTGATCTCGATAATGTCATCAAACAGATCGTGTTCCTGCGCCATGCGCGGCCCCTCCCTGAGCAGTGCAAACAAGCAAGAGATAATGATACGCTATCGGCCCACGCCTCGGGCAAATTACACGCGGAGCATCTTTGCGGCAAATAGCCCATGGCCTATCGCCGCCTCGATTGCACAAGGCCAATCAAGCGCCAAACTATGCCTCGCACATGAGCTGCACGAGCTTTTGCCTGGTCACCTTTGTCTGTTCGTTGGCCATGTTGCGCTCGTTCTTAAAAGTTGCGTCAGCAACGCTCAGCAAATCGGCATCGGTAATCTCATCAAGCCCCAGCTCCTCAAGCGTCGTCGGCAGACCGACGCGCTGGCAAAACTCGAGCACCTGATCAAGCTCGGGTGCACGCTCCAGGCGCAGCTGTACCACCAGACCAAATGCCACGGCCTCACCATGCATGGCCTTGCACTCGGGCAGAATCGTCAGCCCGTTGGCGATGGCATGCGCCAACGCCAAGCCGCCACTCTCAAAGCCGACACCCGAGAGCAAAATATTGCACTCGATCAGGCGTTCAACCGCTGGCGACGTACGCCCCTTTTTGAGATCGCGCTTGGCAGCGACACCGCACTCCATAAGTGTGTCGTAGCAGGCACGAGCCGCAACCAGAGCCAAGTGCCCCGGCGCGCCACCGTGCTCGTTGGCGCCGTGCGCCGCGGCGCACGAACGCGCCTCGAAGTACGTTGCCAGCGCATCGCCCATACCAGCGACCGTCATACGCAGTGGGGCCGCTGCGACCACGTTGGTATCGACCACGACCAGATCTGGATTCTTCTCGAGCATCAGGTAGCGGTCGAACGACCCATCCTCGTGATACAGCACCGAAATCGCGCTGCACGGACCATCCATTGAGGCCGCCGTGGGACATACGCACAACGGCAACTCGGCATAAAACGCTACTGCCTTGGCGATATCGAGCATCTTGCCACCGCCAATACCCACCACCATGTCGCAATACTCAGCCTGGGCTTCCTTAGCCATTTCGGCAACAGCCTCTTCCGTACACGGACCGTTGTAAATTTTAAAGAACGGCTCGCTTAGATCGTCGTCCAGAAATCCATCGACAATCTGCCTGCACAGCCGATCCTCGGTGCCCTGGTCAAACAAGACATAGGCAGCGCAGCCCAACCATGACAAATACCTGCCCTGACGCGAAAGTTCGCCCGGCCCCTGAACATACCGACCGGGACCGCCGTAAACCATAGGAAGCGCCATACGAGAATCCGCCCTTCATCAAACAACGATTGGTGCAAAGTAACCTGACCCCTTTGCACCAACTTGGTGCGATGGGGTCAGGTTGGTTTGCACCATAGCAAAAAGGGGCAAAGCCGTCTGCTGGCTTTGCCCCTTCCTTAGCTTGATTTACTCATCCATAAGGTAGTAGTGACCCAGCGCGTCGGCACCCAGGATGGCGTTTGCGACCATCTCGGGCGTCACCTCAAACGGCATGTTGCACATGGTGTCATCGGGCGCGCAGGCGGCCTCGGCAACAATCATGGCCTGCTCGCGCGTAAGCTCGGCAACGCCAAGTTCCTTCATCGTGACCGGCAGGCCCAGCTCAATGCAGAAGCCCAAGACTTCCTCGAGTTTCTCAGTCGGAGCATCCTCGAGTACCAGCTGAACGATGGTGCCAAAGGCGACCTTCTCGCCGTGATACATGCCGTGGCACTCGGGCAGCATCGTCAGGCCATTGTGGATGGCATGAGCAGCAGCAAGGCCCGAGCTCTCAAAGCCAATGCCCGAAAGCAGCGTATTGGCCTCGATGATATGCTCGACGGCAGGCGTGAGCGCACCCTTCTCCAGCGCGACCTTGGCCTTGACGCCATCGGCCATAAGCGTCTCGTAGCAGAGCTTGGCAAGCGCCAGACCGGCCATGCCGCCTTTGCCACCAGCGCAGGTGCCACCGTCGGCATCGTGCGTCGCCTGGGCCTCAAAGTAGGTTGCGAGCGCATCGCCCATACCTGCCACCGTCAGGCGTACCGGGCTCGCCGCGATAACCGTCGTATCCATAAGAACGATATTGGGGTTCGCCTTAAGGAACAGGTACTTATCGAACTGGCCGTCATCGGTATAGAGCACGGAGAGCGCCGAGCACGGGGCATCGGTCGAAGCGATGGTGGGGCAAATGATGACCGGGGACTCCAGGTAGTAGGCGACGGCCTTGGCGGTGTCGAGGATCTTGCCGCCACCGACGCCGACGATGATGTCGCAGCCGTTGTCGCGCGCGAGCGCAACCAGGCGATCGACCTCGCTCTTGGAGCACTCGCCGTTAAAGTCCTCAAACAGCAACTCGGCCTTAGCCTCGGCAAAACCACCCTCGATCTTGGCACCGACGCGCTTCTTGCCCGAAGGCGTCACGATGACGAGGGCCTTAGCGCCGAGCGGCTCGACATAGGAGCCGAGCTTGGCGAGCTCGTCCGGACCCTGGATGTACTTGCTGGGGCTATTGAAAATTGCAGCCATAACTATCCCATTCTCTAAAAGAAAAAAGAAAGGGGCTCCGTACGGATACGTGCGGAGCCCCTCGTTACGATAACAAGAGTCGATTAGAAATCGATGTCGGTGTCGTAGTAGCAGGCCTTGAGGATCTTCTCGAAGTCGGCAGCCTTGGTCTCACGCGGGTTCTCGGGCGTGCAGGCGTCGGTCTCGGCGTTCGCAGCGATCTCGGGCAGCTTGGCGAGGAACTCCTCCTCGGAAACCATCTGCGGGTTCTCGGCGTCGACCTTCACGCCACCATTCGCGTAATCCTTGATGGACTGCGGAATGTTGAGCTGGTCATTGAGGTCGCGAATCTTCTGGACGAGCGCAGCGATGAGCTCCTCGTTAGTCTCGCCGGGAAGGTGCAGGATCTCCTTGGCCACGTAAGCGTAACGCTCAGCAGCACGCGGGTCCTTGGAGTTCCACTGGATAACCTTGCCCAGGTACATGGCGTTAGCGGCACCGTGGATGATGTGGCCGTTCTCGAAGGCAGCACCGGTCTTGTGAGCCATGGAGTGAACGATGCCGAGCAGGCCCGAGGAGAAGGCGATACCGGCGATGCACTGAGCCTCGTGCATGTGCTGACGGGCCTCATGGTCGCCAGCATAGGACTTGGGCAGCCACTCGACGATCTCGCGGATGCCGTGCAGGGCGTTGGCGTCGGTGAACATAGAGGCGCAGGTGGAAACGTAGGCCTCCATGCAGTGGGTCAGAGCATCCATGCCGGTGTGAGCGCACAGCTTGGCGGGCATGGTGTAGGTGAGCTCGGGGTCGACGATGGCGACATCAGGGGTGATGTTGAAGTCGGCCAGCGGGTACTTGATGCCCTTGGCGTAGTCGGTAATGACGGAGAACGCGGTGACCTCGGTAGCGGTGCCGGAGGTAGAGGAGATGGCGCAGAAATGAGCCTTCTGACGCAGCTCGGGGAAGCTGAACGGCTGGATGATGTTATCGAAGGACTCCTCGGGATACTCGTAGAAGACCCACATGGCCTTAGCGGCATCGATGGGCGAGCCGCCACCGATGGCGATAATCCAGTCGGGCTCGAACTCGCGCATGGCCTCGGCGCCCTTCATGACCGTCTCGATGGACGGGTCGGACTCGACGCCCTCGAACAGCTTGACCTCGAAACCGCCTTCCTTAAGGTCGTTCTCGACGTCCTGCAGGAACCCGCCGCGGCGCATAGAGCTGCCGCCAGAAACGATGATGGCCTTCTTGCCCTTGAGGTTCTTCACCTCGTGGCGAGCGCCCTCACCAAAGTACAGATCGCGAGGATTGGTAAAACGTCCCATACTGTGCCTCCTAAACAAGCCCCTCTTAGACTTGTGTATATAACGGAGCACCCGATTGGCTCCGTTAGGACCGTTTTGCGCGTTGCCGGCGATGACAATGCGCGATGTCTAAACGTCTCAACGCTCAGACAAACACTATTTTACCGTTCTGGTTGGTCAGTTATTCATCTAAAGCCGCCAATGATGAAACGTTTTTTCTATCCCTGAAGACCCTTGTGCGGCATTCATACTCCCAAGCTGGGCAAACGTTTTATCAAGGTTGACTACATATCCCGGGCTGGACTGTGCCCCTCCAAAATATGCACCGTTCGCCGCCAAAAATCGACCGTTTGCGGCACCGTGATACCACTCGGTCGTCCAAGGTGCCGACATTTGTGCGACATCCGTCTTCGTGGTGCAAAGGTGCAAGTCCAAGTGCGGCACCCCCGGTGTGCCACATGCGGGTAAACTAGAGCCTTATATAGAGATATTTGAACCCTAACCGCAGCAAAGGAGGCCCCATGGCATTCGATCCCATTCAAGAGGATTGCCATCGCCTCGTTCTTGAGGCCTTGCGCCGCGACAATATCCCGCTCACCGACGGTGCCGCCGTAGAGCGTCTGATGGAACAATTCACCCGTAACCCCGCGCCGCTCATTGTGCACGACCGCGACCGTGCCGGGCATCTCATTGCCAAGGTGGTCGAGGCTGTCGACTACCGCATCCCCTTTATCCCCGACGACGCCCAGGCAGAGCAAGAAGAGGCCGCTGCCGAGAACATGCTCCGCGAGGCAGCCGCGCTCGACCCGAGCAACTGGGATGCCCAGCGCATGCTGACGGCGCTCACCGCCGAATCCAACGAGGAATACGTACAGTATCTGGTGTCCAAGTGCGACGAGGTGGAGCACGATCTGGCGCTCAAGATTGCCTCGGCGCAGGACCCCTACGAGCGTGAGGCCGCAGGCGACCTGACCCGCCGTCCCTACCTGCGCTGGCTTGCCGCCTTGGCATCGCGCGCGCTCATTAGCGGCCGCTACCGCATGTCGCTGGATGCCGCGAATCGCAGCCTGGACTTTGCGCCCAACGACCCCGCTGGCGTCCGCCATACCGCGATGCTTGCCATGGCAAAGCTCGAATACCCTGCCGAGGAACTCAAGCGTTTTCGCTCCGCCCACTCCGTGCCCTATCTTGCCAACACGCCGTTGCGCCGCCGTCCCAAGGACGCAGAGCGCGACTTGGACCCGTGGACGCTCATCGCATTGATGAGCGCAGCCTGGCGCGAGCTGGACTACGAAGGCGCCGAGCACTACTTGCGCATCCTCGCACGCTCGTGCCCGCACGCAGCCGAGGCGCTCTACTTCCAAACCGAGTTTCCCGATGGCGTCTATGCTCGCGTCAACGTAGGTCCGGGCTCCACCGATGAGCTTGTCCTTGCCCTGTCCGAGGCGACGCCGGTGTTGCAGGAGGGCCTAGGCGCGCCCGACAACGCCAGCTTTGCCGCCTGGGTCGCCACCAACGACATCGTGCGCTCCCAAATCGACGAGCGCATCCTACGCGCAGCCGAGCAGGGGCTTCCATTTAAGGGAGGGGACCTCTAATGGATCCGAGCGTCTACATCCCCGCTTACCTGGAGCGCGCCTACGTTGCGTCGCACCCCGAACTCACCGATGCAGCACGCGAGCTTGTCCATAACGACATCAGCGCAAACCCTCACAAGTATGCGCAGACCGAGCATGCCCAAGCGCTGCTGTCCTATGCCGGCGTTCATCGTCATTTGCTTGACGAGCTTCGCCGCATCGAGGACATGGGCAGCGACGAGGAGTTTGAGCAGACGCGCAACCGCCTGTTCGACGATATGCGCGATGAGCTGCTCAAGATTGTTCGCGTCGATGCGCATGTCCTCGATGCCCAGCTGCTCGCCATCATCCTGGCGGACACGCCCGTCGATGCCTGCCTGGGCGACTTGATGAAGCTCGAGGCGAGTACGGCCGACTACCTGCAACAGAGCGTGCCCGGGTTTGATATGGAGGCCCCGCACTACTGGGCCAATAATGTTTTGGCCGACGGTGTCACCGCAGCAGACCTTACCGTGAGCGAGCCGGCTCTAATCGGGTGGCTCCACACGCTCGAGGCCATCTCGCAGCTGTGTATGGCGAGCGCTCGTTACCGCGCCGCCGCCAACTATTCTCGCCGTGTCCTTAAGGCGGAGGGCTATCCCACCCGGGCCGCCGGCACCGTGTTGCTTGCCCTCGCCCGCTTGGAAGACCAGGACGGTTTTTTTGCCCTGGCTCACCAGCTCGAGGAGCAGATGGGGGCAGACGCACTCGAGAACTCCCCCTGGTACCTGCTCGCCCGCACGATTCTGCTGTTCAAAACAAACAAGATGCGCCCGGCGACGCGCGCGCTGCGTGAGTTCGCTAACCGTTGCGAGGGCGGCGCGTTCTTCTTGCTGAACCCCATGTACCAGACGCCGTATCTTCCCTGCCGACCCGAGCCGCGCGACCCCTGGGACCTCTCGCACCAGGCGGTTTGGGAAGCCGACGGCATTATCTCGGACACCCCCGACTTTGCCCCCTGGGCCAACGCCTGCGAAGACGTATCGCAGCTTGCCCAGGAATTTGCGCGCCGCTACGGCTTTTAGCGACGCGATCGCCCCGACCATGTCATCTATGTTAGGAACGGCTTCATGAACCTCCGCTCATCTCTTGCCTGCACCTCGAGCGATATCGCTCGCTGGGGGCTGCGCTCCGTCCTCAAGCGCCAGGGCGGCGTGCTTCCCGGCCGCATCGCCATGAAAATCGACCCCGAGCTGCTAAGCGACCTCGCGAGCCTGGTCGACCGCAGCGTGGTGATCACCGGCACCAACGGCAAGACCACAACCTCCAACCTCATCGCCGACGCCGTTGCTGCCAGCGGCGCTAACGTGGTGTGCAACCGTGCCGGCAACAATATGGAGCCTGGTGTGGTGGGTGCTCTGCTCGAGGCCCGCGGCGGCCTTAAGCACACCAGCAGCGGCAAGCGCGTGGGCGTTTTTGAGTGCGACGAGCTCTACACCGTACGCGTTCTGCCCAAGCTCAAGCCGACGTACTTTGTGCTGCTCAACCTGTTCCGCGACCAGCTGGACCGTTACGGCGAGATCGACCACACCCAGGAGGTCATCGCCCACGCGCTGGAGCTTTCACCGGCAACGACGCTCATCTACAACGCAGACGACCCGCTGTGTGCCGCAATCGCCGCGCGCGTTCCCAATGCAAGCATCGCCTTTGGCATCGACGGCGCCACCAACACCGAATCCGACCGCATTAGCGACTCGCGTTTTTGCTCACAGTGCAACGCGCCGTTGGAGTACGACTATGTGCAGTACGGACAGCTTGGCGCATACCATTGCCCCTCGTGCGGCTGGATCCGCCCCGAGCTTGTCCGTCGCGTGACGGGCGTGGAGCTCGGCTGCGACGGCTACGGCTTTGACCTGAATTTTGGACCCGATATCGACGCACCCGCAACGCACATCGCCACGCGCTACAACGGCCTGTACATGGTCTACAACGTAGCCGCAGCCTTCTTCGCCGCCCACGAGCTGGGCGTGGACGCGGCGCATCTGCAGCCCACGCTCGACGCCTACATCCCCGCCGGCGGGCGTATGGGCCGCTGGGAGATCGCCGGCCGTACCGTCGTGGCAAACCTGGCCAAAAATCCCGTGGGCTTCGATCGACAAATCCAGTCCATCAAGACGGCAGGTGGCAGGCTCTGCGCTTTCTTCCTCAACGACAACGATGCCGACGGCCACGATGTCTCGTGGATCTACGACGTCGACTTTGAGCGCATCGCCGACACAACGGGACTTGTCGCCTTTGCCGGCGGCACGCGCGCGCACGACATGCAGGTGCGCCTCAAGTACGCCGGCATCGATGCCACGATTATCTCGAATATCGAGCAGGCGATTGGTGCCGTTGCGGATGAAGCCGCCGGCGACACTTTCTATGCCGTCGCCAACTACACGGCCTTTCCGCCGCTAGTCAAGGAGCTCGACGGGCTCAAAGGCACCGATGCGACTACGGTTGCCGCCCACGCTGCAGCGTGCGCCGATGGCAGTGCCGTCCCCGTCGGCGTCGCGCCGGTCGAGCTCTCGCGCCCGCTGCGCATCGTCTACCTGTATCCCGATGCCCTCAACCTCTACGGCGACGGCGGCAATGTCATCGCCCTCGAGCGCCGCTGCGCCTGGCGCGGCATCCCCGTTCGCGTGGACGAGGTCCGCATGGGCGAGTCGCTCGATCTCGCCGACGCCGACATCGTCATGATGGGCGGTGGCTCCGACCGCGACCAACTGGCCGTGGCACACGAGCTGCTCGCTCAAAAAGACAAGGTTGCGGCCTATGTTGAGGACGGCGGCACACTGCTTGCCATCTGTGGCAGCTATCAGCTGCTCGGCCGTTCGTACTACATGGGCGACGATCGCATCGAGGGCTTGGGCGTCATTGCCGCCGAAACTGTACGCGGCTCCGACCGACTAATCGGCAACGTCGCCGTCAAAACCGACCTGGCGCCTGAGCCCTTTGTGGGATTCGAGAACCACGGCGGCCGCACCCTGCTCGATACAGAGGCCACGCCGCTCGGAACGTCCGTCGTTGCGGGCACCGGCAACAACGGCGACGATGGCTTTGAGGGCATCATCTACAAGGGCGTCATCGGCACGTACCTGCACGGACCAGCGCTACCCAAGAACCCCGAACTCGCCGACTGGCTCATTATCCACGCCCTCGAGCGCCGCGGCGATGCGCAGGCCACAGCCCTGCTGCCGCTCAAGCCCCTCGACGACACCTACGAGCGCGCCGCCCACGACGCCGCCATGAAGCTCCTCCCCTAACGCCCCGCCACCACAAAGGGACAGGCACCTTTGTGGTGGTTTTGACCCGCCCCAGCGGTTTGTCTCAATCTGTAACATTTAGACCGTTAAAAGTCGTCTTGCTGTTACAGAATGAGATGTTCGTCCCGACATCCGCCTTTTGTCTCGATCTGTAACAGATAGAGCCGATTTGCCCGCCCAGATGTTACAGATTGAGATATTTGAAAATCGGAGTAAAAGCCTACTCCTTTGTGGTGGTTTTCCAGTTTGCCAACGATATGCGCGCCGGCAAAAAAGTCTGCTATACTCTTTCCCGCTGTCCCCATCGTCTAGCGGCCAAGGACGCCACCCTTTCAAGGTGGATATCGCGGGTTCGAATCCCGCTGGGGGCACCATTTGAATCGAGAAGCCTGTTGTCCTCGCGGTAACGGGCTTTTTTGCTATCCATGTGCCGGGATTCGAACCCGACAGGGTACGGATCCCGGCATATCGGCGGCAAAACGGGCTTCAAAGCGTCCTTCGCAAAACAAAAACCGGGGCCCGCATGATGCGGACCCCGGCTCAATACCGTGACGATATGTCAGTTACGCTCTACACGTAGAACAGGATGTCGTCGTAGGTCGGGACCGGCCAGTAGTCGGCGGCCACGATCTCCTCCATGGCGTCCACGGCGGCGCGCAGCGAATCCATAGCGGGAACGACCTCGTGCGCGTACACGTTGGCCTGCTCCTGGCCATCGAGAGACTCGGCCTTCTGATGCACGGCGTCGAGCGCCTTGATGGAGTCGTTGATGGCGGTGATACCGTTGCAGAGCTTGTTGAGCGTGTTCTGCTCGCACTGCATGGCGGCCTCAGCACCGGCGGCACGAATAGTCTCAAGGCCCTTAGCGACCTTGGTGGCATAGGCGGTAATGACCGGGCGATAGGTACGACGCGCCTCGCGAACCATCGTGGTAGCCTCGATGTTCATGAGCTTGTTGTACTTCTCGAGCTTACAGTCATAGCGGCACTGAGCCTCGGCCTTGGTCAGGACACCCGTCTCCTCAAAGAGCGCGATAGCCTTATCGGAAACAAAGGCGGGCAGGGCGTCGGCCGTGGTCTTGTTGTTGGCAAGGCCGCGCTTCTCGGCCTCGACGGGCCACTCATCGGAGTAGCCATCGCCGGAGAAGAGGATGCGCTGGTGGTCGGTCAGGACCTTCTTGCAGTACTCGAGTGCGGCGTCCTGGAACTTATCCTCGGGCGTACCCTCAAGCGCGTCGGCGAAGGACTTGAGCGACTTGGCCACGGCGGCATCGAGCACCAGGTTGGAGTCGGAGACGTTCTGCTCGGAGCCGCAGGCACGGAACTCGAACTTGTTGCCGGTGAAGGCAAACGGGGAGGTGCGGTTGCGGTCGGTGTTGTCCTGCATCAGCTTGGGCAGGGTATCGGCACCCAGGTCAAGCACGCCGCGCGTGGCATGGACGGAAGCCTTGCCATCGATGATCTTCTCGACGACCTCGGTCAGCTGGTCGCCCAGGAAGATGGACATAATCGCCGGAGGAGCCTCGTTGGCGCCCAGACGATGATCGTTGCCGGCCGAGGCAACGGAGGCACGCAAGAGCTCCTGATAGTTATCGACGGCCTCGATCACCGCGGTGAGGAAGACGATGAACTGCAGGTTGTCGAGCGGGGTGTCGCCCGGGTCGAGCAGGTTCTCGGACTCGGTGCCAAGCGACCAGTTGTTGTGCTTGCCCGAACCGTTGATGCCCTCGAAGGGCTTCTCGTGCAGCAGGCAGACCAAGTCGTGGCGGGAGGCGATGAGCTTCATCTTCTCCATCATGACCAGATTCTGGTCGATGGCCTCGTTGACCTCGCCATAGACAGGGGCGAGCTCATGCTGGCAGGGAGCGACCTCGTTGTGCTTGGTCTTGGCGGGAATGCCAAGCGCCCACAGCTCATCGTCCAGGTCCTTCATATAGGCCGAGACGGTGGGGCGGATAGCGCCAAAGTAGTGCTCCTCGAGCTCCTGACCCTTGCAGGGAGCGGCGCCAAAGAGGGTGCGACCGGTGATGACCAGGTCCCTGCGCTTGCGGTAAGCGTCCTTCTTGATCAGGAAGTACTCCTGCTCATCGCCCACGGAAGGAACGACCTTCTTGGGGGTCTTGCCAAACAGCGCCAAAACGCGCTTGGACTCACGCGAGAGCGCAGTCATGGAACGCAGCAGCGGGGTCTTCTTGTCCAGGGCCTCGCCCGTGTAGGAGCAGAAAGCCGTGGGGATGCACAGGACGTCGTCCTTGATAAAGGCGGGGCTGGTGGGATCCCAAGCGGTGTAGCCACGGGCCTCGAAGGTGGCGCGCAGGCCGCCGTTGGGGAAGCTCGAGGCATCGGGCTCGCCCTGGATGAGATTCTTGCCCGTAAACTTGGTGATGGCGGTGCCGTCGTGGTTGGGCTCGAGGAAGCTGTCGTGCTTCTCGGAAGTAATGCCCGAAAGCGGCTGGAACCAGTGCGCGTAGTGCGTGGCGCCCTTGGAGATGGCCCAGACCTTCATAGCGTGGGCAACAGCGTTGGCCACATCCAGGTCGAGCGGCTCACCGTCCTCGAGGGTTGCAGCAAGGCGCTTCCAAATGTCCTTGGGGAGGTAGTCCTTCATGACTTCCTCCGAGAACACCATGGTCCCGAAGCGGTCAGTAAGTTCGGCCATACGGAACTCCCTTCGTATCGGCACCGCGTGAGAAGCGGTGTTGATTACTAACGAACGAGTCATAGCTTAGACTCGCCGTGTTTCCGCAACATTACCGTTATGTTGCTGTCGCGAAACCAATCAATGAGGTTACCGCATCGCGGCGGCGTTGCCACCCTCAACAGCCAATCAACTGTATAAATTGCAGACCTTTCCCCATGGTTTAAGGGTAGTCAATTTGAGATGGGGCTCTATTAACTGGTATTTCACATCGGATACCAGTCTTTATAGCCCCATCCTAGATTGACCGCCCTGTTATAGGGAATGCCGATAGCGAAGCGTTTTCGATTGGTATCACCAAATCGCGAGAGAAACTCCACCTTAGCGCGGTCGTGCTGTAGAATCCTTGCAACAAAACATCGCACCTAGGCATCTAAAGGAGCACGATATGCGCGTCGACGAGGTTTTTAAGCAGGCAGCATCCCAGGGCACCGCGCCCGTTTCGTTTGAGATGTTCCCGCCCAAGGGCGAGCTGACCCTCGACACGGCTCGCGAGGTGGCAGGCAATCTGTGCAAGCTTTCGCCGAGCTTTGTCTCGGTCACCTGCTCGGCCGGCGGCTCGGGCAACGGTGCCACCACCGCCCCCATCGCGCATATGATTACGAGCGAATTCGATACACCCTCGGTGGCGCACCTCACCTGTGTGGGCCGTACCCACGCCGATATCGCCGCCAAGATCGATGAGTACCGCACCGCCGGCGTGGAAAACATCCTGGCCCTGCGTGGCGATCTCCCTGCCGGCGCGACCGAGCACGACAAGCCCGCCTCGGACTACGCCTACGCCCGCGACCTCATCCCCGAGCTCATCGACGCCGGCTTTTGTGTGGGCGCCGCGGCCTACCCTGAGGGCCACATTGCCTGTGAGGACCTCAACGCCTCGGTCGAACACCTCAAGCAAAAGCAGGACGCCGGCGCAAGCTTCTTTGTGACGCAGCTCTTCTTTGATAACGAGTGCTTCTATCGCTTCCGCGAGCTTGCCGACAAGGCCGGTATCACCGTGCCCATTACCGCGGGCATCATGCCGTTTATGGGCAAGTCGCAGATCAGCCGCATGGTCTTTATGTGCGGCGCGTCGCTGCCCTCCCCCGTCATCAAGATTCTCGCCAAGTACGAGAACGACCCCGAGAGCCTGCAGGCAGCCGGTGTAGATTATGCCGCCCGCCAGCTTTGCGACCTCAAGGAGCACGGCGCCGACGGCCTGCACCTGTACACTATGAACCGTCCTGCGATCGCCGCGACCATTATGGAGCGCCTGGGGTAATGGAAAAACCGCACATCGATACAACCGCTGTCGAAGTGCCGGCCGACCTTGCGTCGCCGGCGCTTTACCGTGTCGATGCTGCGCACCATCCCCGTGTCGACCGTGCCGAGATGCTGCGGTATCTGGGTTACGGCGGCCAGCAGATTGAGCCCGAACTGTCACGACGTATTGAGCTTGTGGTCGAGCGTCTGGAACTTGACATTGAGCCCCGTGGCGTGCGCCGCGTGTTTGCCGTCGATGCCACGGGCGTGGACGAACAAAGTGAGCCTTGCATTCGCTTGGTCGGCACCAACGTTGAGCTGCGAGGTCGCGATATCTATCGACATCTCAAAGATGCCCGCTTTGCCGCGCTCATGGCATGCACCCTCGGCATGGACGCCGAGCGCCGCCTGCGCACCACGGGAGCCCAACATCCCCTGGAGGGCGCCGTGCTCGACGCCGCGTGCTCCGCTTACGTGGAAGCCGCCGTTGAGCAAATGGACCAGCAGGTCAAGACGGACGCCGCCGTTCATGGGCTCGCCGGCAACTGGCGCTTTAGTCCCGGCTACGGCGACTGCCCGCTCTCGGCCCAGCGCTCGATCGTCAATGCGCTCAACGCCACACGGCTCATCGGCCTGACCGTCACGCCCACCAGCCTGCTCATGCCCACCAAAAGCGTGACCGCGGTGATCGGCCTGTTCGAAGGCGAAGTCCACGACGCCCAGACCCGCCCCACCTGCAATATCTGCCGCATGCGCGAGCACTGCCGCTTCCGCGCCGCCCACACCACCTGCTATTCCAGCCATTAGGAGCCCTCGATGTTTACTCCGCTTATCACTCATGATTCTGACGGCACTGCATTGGCGGCACCCGTTGATGCCGCACGTCGCAACGGTGCCACGTACAAGACGCGCACGATCGACGACCTGCGCATTAAGGACGATCGCCTGCGTGCGGCCATCGAGGGCACGGGGCACCTGCTGTTTGACGGCGGCATGGGCACCATGTTGCAAGCGGCCGGCATGAAGGCCGGCGCCCTGCCCGAGCTGCTCAACTTTGAGGAGCCCAAGGTCATTACCGACATCCAGCGCCAGTACGTCGAGGCCGGCTGCGACGTGATTACCGCCAACACCTTTGGCGCCAACGCCCACAAGCTCGACGGTGCCTCCACCGTGGCAGACGTCTTCGCCGCGGCCGTCGCCTGTGCCCGCGAGGCCGGCGCCCGCTACGTCGCCGGTGACATCGGCCCCATCGGCGCGTTGCTTCGTCCCTTAGGCACCCTCAGCTTTGACGAGGCCTACGACCTCTTTGCCGAGGAAGTGCGCGCCGGCGTCGCCGCGGGCGTGGACCTCTTTATTATCGAGACCATGACCGACCTTGCCGAGATCAAGGCAGCCGTCCTCGCCTGCCGCGAGAACTCCGACCTGCCCGTCTTTGCCACTATGACCTTTGAGGAAGACGGTCGCACCTTCCTGGGCACGAGTCCCGAGGTTGCCGCCATCACGCTCGATGCCATCGGCACCGACGTTTTGGGCATCAACTGCAGCCAAGGACCGGCCGAGCTCCGAGGACTCGCCGCACGTATGCTCACCGTTACCGACAAACCCGTTATGGTGCAGGCCAATGCGGGACTCCCCCATGTGGACGACGACGGCAACACCGTCTTTGATATCCAGGCACCCGAGTACGCCGAGGCCGTCGCCGGCATGATCGCCGACGGCGTGAGCGTCGTGGGCGGTTGCTGCGGCACCACGCCGGCGCACATGGCAGCGCTGCGCACGCTTATCGATAACCACACGCCCAGTCCGCGCCACCGCAAGCCCAGCATGTCGGTCACAAGCGCCCAGACCGTGGTGGACCTCCCCTGCGATGGCCACAAAATCGCCGTCATCGGCGAGCGCATCAACCCCACCGGCAAAAAGCGCCTGCAGCAGACCCTGCGCGACGGCGACCTGGACTACGTCGTGAGCCAGGGCATCAGCCAGCAGGAGCAGGGCGCCGACATCCTGGACGTCAACGTGGGCCTGCCCGAGATCGACGAGGTCAAGATCATCCAACAGGCAACCGAACAGCTCCAGGGCTCCACGCTGCTGCCGCTACAGATCGACTCCACCGATCCCACGGCCGTCGAGGCCGCCGTGCGCCGCTACGCCGGCAAGCCCATCATCAACTCCGTCAACGGCAAGCAGCAGATCATGGATGAGATCTTTCCGCTGGTCGCCCACTACGGCACCAACGTTGTCGGCCTTACGCTCGACGAAGGCGGCATCCCCGATACCGCCGAGGCCCGCTTCGCCATCGCCGAGCGCATCGTGGCCGAGGCTGCCCGCTACGGCATCGGACCGGACCGCATCCTCATCGACTGCCTGGTCATGACCGCCTCGACCAATCAACGCCAGGCCGAGCAGATCCTGCGCGCCATGTCCCTGTGCAAAGAGCGCCTGGGCGTCAAATGTGCGCTCGGCGTGTCGAACATCAGCTTTGGCCTGCCTGCCCGCCCGCTGCTGGGTTCGGTCTTTTTGGCCGCCGCCTTTGGCGCGGGCCTGGACGCCCCCATCATGAACCCGGGTTCCAAGCGCTTTATGGACACCGTCTACAGCTATCGCGTCCTGAGCGTTGAAGACGAGGGCTCGACCGGATACATCGAGCGCTATGCCGGCTGGACCGATCCGTACAAGATCGCCGCCAACCCGGCAGCAGCTCAGGCCGCATCGAGTGATGCCGTGCCTGCCGCGGGCACCGCCGGCACTGACGGCAACGACGACCCGATTCGTCGAATGGTCGTCTCGGGCCGCAAAGGCGAGATCGCTGCCGAGACCGAGCGCCTGCTGACAGACCACGACGCTATGGACCTCATCAACAATCACTTTATCCCCGCCCTCGACGAGGTTGGCGTCCTCTTTGACCAGGGCAAGTTCTTCTTGCCGCAGCTTATGGCCTCGGCCGAAGCCGCACGCGTGGGCTTCGACACCATCAAGCGCCTGATGCCCGCCGGCGAGATTGCCGACAAGGGCAAGATCTGCGTGGCCACCGTCAAGGGCGACATCCACGATATTGGCAAGAACATCGTCAAAATGCTGCTCGATAACTACGGCTACACCGTCTTTGACCTAGGCCGCGACGTCGACCCGCAAGAGGTGCTCAAGACCGTGCAGGAGCGTGACATTAAGCTCGTCGGCCTCTCGGCGCTTATGACCACCACCGTCGTGGCCATGGAAGAGACCATCAAGTTGCTCCATGCCGAGGTCCCGGGCGTCAAGATCATCGTGGGCGGCGCCGTGCTCACCCCCGAATACGCCAAACAGATCGGCGCGGACTACTACGCCAAGGACGCCGCCGAAAGCGCTCGTATCGCCGAAGAGGTCTTTGGGCAGTAACACAACGGAAACAACCGAGCACCAAAACGTGCCGCACGCGCCACTTGGCACGTGCGGCACGTTAGAATAGAGGGGACTATGCTCGTTTTGGCAGATAGGAGCGCAAGGATGGCGATCACGCCCGCAGAAATCGCGGAAACCCGCGGCATGGTTGAGGAGCAGAACCTCGACATCAGGACCATCACCATGGGTGTTTCGCTCATGGGTTGCGGCGACGAGAACCTCGACCGCATGTGCACGAAAATCTACGACCACGTGACGCACACGGCTGAGCATCTGGTCGAGACCGCCGAGAACCTCGAGCGCGAGTACGGTATCCCCATCGTCAACAAGCGCGTTTCCGTCACCCCGGTGGCGCAAATCGCCGCGTGCTGCAAGGATGAGGACCTCACCCCCATCGCGCATGCCCTCGACCGCGCGGCCGAGACGCTCGGCATCGATTACCTGGGCGGCTTCTCCGCACTCGTCCAGAAGGGCATCGGCGACGCCGACCGCCGCGTCATCCAGTCCATCCCCCAGGCGCTCGCCACCACGAGCCGCGTCTGCTCCAGCGTCAACGTCGCCAGCCTGCGCGCCGGTATCAACATGGACGCCGTGCTTATGGCCGCCCAGACCATCATCGATGCCGCTAAACTCACGGCCGACCAGGATTCCGTCGGCGCTTCCAAGTTTGTCTGCTTTGCCAACATGGTCGAGGACTCCCCGTTTATGGCGGGCGCCGTCCACGGCGGTGGCGAGGCCGACGCCGTCATCAACGTAGGCGTCTCGGGCCCCGGCGTTATGGCCGCAGCCCTGGAGACGCTGCCCGATTCCGCATCGATGATGGAGGTTGCCGAGAAGATTAAGCAGACCGCCTTTAAGATCACCCGCGCCGGCGAGCTCATGAGCCGTGAGGCAGCCCGCCGTCTGGGTGTCGAGAAAGGCATTGTCGACCTGTCGCTGGCCCCCACGCCTGCCATCGGCGACTCCGTTGCCCGCATCCTCGAGATCATCGGCGTGGGCACCTGCGGTGGCCCGGGTACGACCTGTGCGCTCGCCATGCTCAACGATGCCGTCAAGAAGGGCGGCGTCATGGCCAGCTCCAGCGTGGGCGGTCTCTCCGGCGCCTTTATCCCCGTGTCCGAGGATGCCGGCATGATTGCCGCCGTCGAGGCCGGTGCGCTTTCGCTCGAGAAGCTCGAGGCCATGACCTGCGTGTGCTCCGTTGGCCTGGACATGATCGCCATCCCCGGCGACACCCCGGTCGAGACCATCGCCGGCATCATCGCCGACGAGATGGCCATCGGCGTCATCAATAACAAGACCACGGCCGTCCGCGTGATTCCCGCCATCGGCAAGGGCGTGGGCGACTGCGTCGAGTACGGTGGCCTGTTCGGCCGCGCGCCCATCATGCCGGTGAACCCCAACGCCGGCACCGTGCTTGCTCACCGTGGCGGACGCTTCCCGGCGCCGCTGAACTCGCTCAAGAACTAGCTGAGGGGTTCGGGCGAGGAGCCCCAGGGAGGGCAAATATATAAGGTCGCCTGCTCGGACAGTCCTGACTCGCACGGAGAGCACATTAAGTGCTCTCCGGCTCGTGCGGAACTCGCGATCGACCTTATATATTTGCCCTCCCCGGGGCTCCCGCACAACGGAACCTCAGTTGGGTTCTATCCCGGTTGCAGTTGCTTCGCTCCTGCACCACTTGGCTGATGCGGCGGTTTGGCGTTGGAACGGTTCTTTCTGATATATGCTGGTTGCGGCTCTTCTTTTGGGAGGAGTCGCTTTTTTGTTGCTAGGAGGTTGGCCCGTGGTTGATGGGGATGCTCGCTCTGAGCTTCTTTCTGCTGATTGGAATCAGGAGTGGATGCGTCTGCAGGCCGCTCGGCATCGGGCTGATGATTCTTTTGAGTGGGATAAGCGAGCTCGGCATTTTCGGCCGCTTGAGACTGCTCCGTATGCCTGGGATTTTATAAAGTTGTTGACGCTTGAGCCCGGCGAGTCGGTGCTGGATATGGGATGTGGAGCTGGATCGATTGCTATTCCGCTTGCTCAGGCTGGGCATCCTGTGATTGCGGCTGATTTCTCCCCCGCCATGCTGGGCACGCTTGATGCCGGCATTGAGTACTACGGGCTCGAGGGGCGCATAACGCCACTTGAGCTTGCTTGGGATGATGATTGGGATTTGGTTGGACCGGTCGCGAAAGCGGTGGATGTTGCCTTTGCCAGTCGCTCTGTCACCACGACCAACCTAAAAGGCGCGCTTACCAAGCTTGACCGTACGGCTCGTCGGCGTTGTGCTGTCACGATGGTCGCCAACTCCAGCCCGCGCTATGACCTGCACCTGATGAACGCTATCGGCGCCTCGGTTACCTGCAGTAATGGCTTTGTGTACGCCTTCAACATTCTCATTCAGATGGGTGCCCTGCCGCAGGTTACGTATTTTGAATCACCCCGTCGCGACACCTTCGACAACCTTGAAGCGGGCGTGGCGGACTTTTCTCGCATGCTCGAGCATGGCAACGAAGATAAGATCGACCGCCTGCGCGACTACATCGCCCAACACATGATTGAGAACCCCCATGCCGGTGAGCCGGGCTCCAAGGGCGTGCCGCAGGGGCGCTATATGCTCGATCATGTTCGCAAGGTTCGTTGGGCGTTTATTGCATGGGAGCCGGTCTCTGCGCCCAGTTCATAGCCTGTTCGCAGCCCGCACCGCCCACTCACTCGGCATCCGCATTCTTTTTGAACTGGGCAAACGCGCCCCACACCGCGCCGTTCCTGCGCTATCGTGGGACAGCTCACGTAGATTAAGGCCCCGTCGCGGGGCGCCCCATACATAGAAAGCGAGAACCCATGGCACTGACAGGAGCCCAGGTCAAGCAGCTTCGCAGCATGGCCCATCACCTCAACCCCGCCATCATCATCGGTAAGTCCGATGTCAACGAGGGCACCGTCGAGCAGACGGTCGCCTACCTGGAGAAGCACGAGCTCGTTAAGTGCTCCGTGCTCGATGGCTCCAGTCTTTCCGCCCGCGAGGCCGCCGAAGAGCTCGCCGAGCGTTGCCACGCCGAGGTCGTCCAGGTCATCGGCCGCAAGTTCTCGCTGTATCGCGAGTCCTCGCGCAAGGACATCGAGAAAATCAAGCTCGTCTAAGAGCCAATGATCCGGCGAGCCAACACATAGCAAGCTTACGGGTGCCCAAGTACTTCGGGCGCCCGTTTTTTATCGCTCGACCAGCACGCGATTGAGCCGCCCCTCCACCAAGCGCTCGTATAGGCGCCGCGTCTCGGGCTCGGGCACGCCATTGACCTGCTCCCTCAGATGGTGCATATGCCCGCTGTATAGCTCGACGATATCGCGCCGCCGCCCCGCCGCACTGTAGACGCGCATGGCGCAGCGCACCATATCCTCACGCGCCGTTTCCTGTCGAAGCCCCGACTCCGCCAGCCAAATCGCCGACTGCAGATCGTTTTCTTCTAGAGCGGCATTTGCTCCCTTAATCATGCAATCGATGTACTTTGACTGCATAATGCGTCGCATACGCAAAAAGTAGGTGGGATTACAGCCATTGGGAACATACAGCGGTCCGGCATAAAGCTGCTCAATCTTAAGGCACAGCTCAACTAAATGGGGCCCGCGCGCACCCGTGCGATTTCCCAAAACCTCGCGGCTTATCTGGTCAAACAGCCGTACATCGGTCTTGACGTAGTCGCCGTTGAGTCCGATGCATTCATTTTGGATGAGCACACACGACTTGCCATCCGGCGTCGGTCCCAAAGCCGACCGCAAGCGCGATATCGTCGAGTACAGGTTGTTGCGGGCGCTATTGAACTCGGCATGGGGCCACAGCTCCATTGCCAGTGTCTCGCGGTCGACGAGCGCATCCATGCCCAGTGCAAGCCGCTCGGCAAGCGTCGCCGCCTTCTTGCGGCGCCACATTTTGTCCGTGATGGGAAACCCGTCGCGCTCGGCGCGAAACGTACCAAACATGCGAATCTCGATATGGTCGATGGTATCAACGGCTTCAACCTCGCCGGCCTGGAACAGGCGCTCGCCCTCCCCTTCCAAATCGTCGCGTAGCGAGTACCGCGACAGCTCGCGCACGGGAAGCTTCTTGCGTATCCTGGCCGCCGGCTCGCCCAGACAATGCATGGCAAGGCGCGCAAAGAGCCGATACGACGGTTCCAGAATCCCCGCACGATTCATGGACATCCAGGCCGCAAGGTCGCTGTCTCGGCCCGCACAGGCCAAATGCAGCGCCACCATCCAGGCCTCCGCTCCACCAACCTGCGTCTGGCTTATATCGAGCAACTCCGCTTCCTCGCGCACCGAAACCATCGATGTATTTCGCAGATACGCTGCGCGCTCCAGCAGCAATGCGTTATCGCGCATGTACGCAATCGACTCCTCGGCAAGTTTGAGCACTTGGACCGCACGGAACTTTGCATTAACCGGCCGTCCCTCTGCCAGTGACTGCCAGCCTTCTAGCAACAGCCCAAACAGCTGAATCTGGTTGTCGCGCATGCGCACGGCAAAACGATCGAGCTCGTTGAACGCCGCGTCGTCGGTTACCGGCAAGCCGGAAAGGAGCCGCCGTGCCGCCAACACCATGCGCACCCAGATAGCCATCGCCTTAAGCCCACGTACGTCGAGCGCCTCCCGCACCACCGTCATCTCGTCGTCGCGCTCGTCGGTTCCCGCAAACGACCCGTCAAAGAGCTCCACCAGCATGCTATCGGCCCGTATAACAATCCCCGCGATGTCGAGCTCGCAGTCGTAGGCCTTGCTCGTTTTGAGCTGCTGTAGAACGCCGCCGTCATCTCCCCGCTCTGTCAGACAGCGCTTGACCTCGATATGCGCAGACAACATATCGAGTGCGGTATGGGATGTCTCGATTTCTGGCACGGCCAGGTTCGTAGGGAGCCCAAGCCCGTTGTCCCCATAGCAAACAGCCGTCAGTGTCTGGGCCACCCTCCATGAAACAGGGTCTATTTCGCAGGCCGCCCGTTCGCCCCCGCGCTCGATGACCGATGCCATATAGCGAGCGAGCTTTGTATTGGACACGCTGACCGCTGCCAGATATACGCCAAGCGCCTCGGCAGGCGTTGGCTCTGGAGCCGGATCGTCAGCATCGATCGTGCCCAGCGCTGCTCGGCAGATATCGGCCCCGTGCCCCGTCAGAGCCAGATCGACCCCATACTGCCCAGCAAGTTCAAGGACCGCCTCACGGTCCAAAAAGGCATCAGCCAGGTCCATCGCCGCATCGCATCGGCCCGCCTTAAGCAAAATCCGGGCCGCCCTCGGAACAAGTTCGGGGCGAACCTCGGCCACCAACTTACGCAAACGCAAGCGTCCGTTATCCTCCGTACCCAGACACGTAAAACTCCGCTCGGCGGGATCCAAGCCAAAAATCGGGTAGTCGCGTACAAAGTAGGACTGGTCGACCATCGACAGCCTCACCCCGCAAGCCTCGAGTTCTGCGATATTGCCCTCGCCCATCAAAACCATGAGACATGCCACGCAAAACAGCGCATTATTGTCGAGCGAAGCCAGATCGACAAGTGCCGCGCCATATACGTTGACAATCTCGTTTTCGAGCAGACCGGCTACGTCGCCTTGGCCATACAGACCCGTCTGCAATGACGAAACGAGCTCGGGCACGCCCTGCGTGAGCTGATAAAAGTCGAGCGATGTGCTGATCGAAAACGCCGATGCCCACGCCGAATACTCATAGGCATGCACCTTGAGCATCTGCGCATTGATCTTAACCGAATCGCCCAGCCCATGAATCAGCTGACGATTTGAAGGACGGCAGGAGATAAAGACCCCTATCCCCATAGCGCGCAGGCCGCGAATCCTGTCGATGAGGTCTTCGGTATCGTGCTGATCGAGGTTTGGCACATTATCAATCGCGATAAGGGAGTGCGGTTTGTCTTTGAGTTCTTCGGTAACCACCTCGAGCTGCATAAACACCTCGCGCCCAATGGCGCGATCGGCCTCGATAATCCGCACGGGACCTCGCGTCGGGTCGCATTTAACCTCATGGGTGTACTGCAGCAGCACTGAGGTCTTCCCAAACCCGTCGGGCGCATAAAGAACCACGATGCCGGCCTTTCGGCCCTTGGCGATAAGCTCATTCATCAAGCGTTCGCGTCGCACCATATAGCCTCCGCCCAGCGGCATCAGCTCGAGCTCGTCTATACTGCCCAAATCGTTTACCATGCCCGCTCCTCAACTCGACCGTATAGACACTGTAACCGCAAGACCATACAAGCCGCGCTATGTATAGAGCGACCTTATATCTTAGATTGTCTTTTGGTACGCAAGCGGCAAGTTTTTGTACAGCGAGGGCCGATTGTTATTAATCCCCCGACTAATCGGTCTTTAAGCAGGTAAATGAGCTTGTCAGCTTGTCCCATCTAAGCGGCAGTGTAACGCAGATGAACAAGGTTCAGCCATGTCATTCAACTCGCCTAGCACCCGCTACCGTCTACGACCTTCTAGTGGCATTTTTGCATAGAATCTGGTATAGAATGAATCAAGCTGTTGGACATCCGGCATTCGTCAAGCTTGCGGCAAGTTTTTGGTCAAGTGGGCAAAAAGGGATAGCAAAAAGGCCCCCGCAAAGCGGAGGCCTTAGGCAAGGCTATGTCGAGCTGCAGGATTCGCGCTACTCGCAGAGCGAAAGGGCGGCCTCGTCGGCAACGACAACGCAGTTGGTGTGCAGCTGCAGGATCGAAGCCGGGCACTCGGGCGTAACCGGGCCATAGCACATGTCATGCACGGCCTGAGCCTTGGCCTCGCCGTTGGCGACGACCAGGATCATGCGGGCATACATGATGGTCTGGGTACCCATGGTGTAGGCCTGACGGGGAACATCGTCGATGCTGTCGAACAGGCGGCTGTTGGCCTGAATGGTGCTCTCGGTGAGGTCGACGCAGTGCGTACCCTTGGAGAAGTGGTCATCGGGCTCGTTGAAGCCGATGTGGCCGTTGTTGCCAATGCCGAGCAGCTGCAGATCCGGGTAACCGGCGGCGGCGACAATCTTGTCGTACTCAGAGCAGGCAGCGGCGGCGTCGGGGTTGGAGCCATCGGGCACATGCGTGTTGTTCAGGTCGATGTTGATGTGATCGAAGAAGTTCTCGCGCATGAAGTAGTGATAGCTCTGGGGATCGTCGTGCGAAAGGCCGCGATACTCGTCCAGGTTGTAGGTGCTGACCTCGGCAAAGTCGACGTCGCCCTTCTCGTACCAAGCAGCGAGCTGCTTGTAGGCACCGATCGGGGTGGAGCCGGTGGCAAGACCCAGCACGCAGTCGGGCTTGAGGATAACCTGCGCCGAGATGATATTGGCGGCCTTGCGGCTCATATCCTCGTAGTCTTTAGCTTTAATGATCTTCATTACGCGTCCTTTCTCGTACAAGAGAGGCAAGGTCCCCTTACAAGCACTTGCCCGCGGCCCGCGTCGGCCGCAACCAACGTGTGCGGCCACCAGGGCGAGGTCGCGTAATGTATGTGTCTCGTGTCTAGCCGCGTCGAGGCCCCTGCCCGTCCACGGTGACCCAAAGCTGTTTAGCCTCGGACGTTTCCCATCTTGCCACGGAGGGCGTCCTCTTTCAAGGGCGCCCTCCGTAAACGTGTTTGAATTGTAGGCTAATGGCCACGTGCACTTGCTAGCGCTCGCGAGCAACGATGAGCTGGTCCATCTCTTCGACATGCACGCCAACGGAGCCCTTGATGCTCGAGAACTCAACGGAGTTGCACACCAAGATGGGAACCGTCACATCGTAGCCCTCGGCAGCAATTGCCTCGCGATCGAACTCAATGAGTACATCGCCCTTATGGACGATGTCACCCACTTGCGCATGTACGGTAAAGTGCTTGCCCTCGAGCTGAACAGTGTCCAAACCAACGTGGATGAGCACGTCCAAGCCATCGACCGTGTTAAGCGCAACGGCGTGTCCCGTGGGAAAAATAGCCTCGACCTTGGCATCAGCCGGTGCAATCACACGCGTTCCAGTGGGCTGAATCGCCACGCCCTGGCCCAGAAGGCCGGTGGCAAACGTCTGGTCGTTTACCTCGGAAAGCGGAATGACGTCGCCCGAGATGGGAGCATCCAGCGTAAGGACTCGACCACGCATACCAAAAGACCTTAGGACTTTAGTGAACATGCTCCCCCTCGGACATACCGATCAATCAAAATAACCTTAACAGTTTACCACTTGGCACCCGTTTTTGACCATTAGGGAAGTTCGCGCTTGACAACCTCGACGATGTCGTCGACAACACGCTGAGTGAGCTCGTGCGTCTCCGCCTCGGCCATAACACGGACCAGCGGCTCGGTACCGCTCGGGCGCACCAGAATGCGGCCGCGGCCGTCAAGCTCCTTCTCGGCAGCAGCGACGGCATCCCAGATGGGCTGGCAATCGTCCAGACCAGCCTTGTTGTCGGAATGCACGTTAACGAGTACCTGCGGGTACTTCTTCATGATGCCGGCAAGATCGGTGAGGGTACGACCGGTGCGCTTGAGCACGGCCAGCAGCTGCAGAGCCGTCACCAGGCCGTCACCGGTGGTGTTGTGCTCCAGGAAGATGATGTGGCCGGACTGTTCGCCGCCGATGACGGCGCCGTCCGCGAGCATGCGCTCCAGAACGTAGCGGTCGCCCACGGCAGTCTGAACCATCTCGAAGCCCTGCTCCGTCATAGCGATGGAGAAGCCAAGGTTGCACATGACGGTCGAGACGATCTCGGAGTTGGCGAGCTTGCCGCGAGCGGCGAGGTCAGAACCGCAGATAGCCAGGATGTAGTCACCATCGATCTCATTGCCCTCGCTGTCCACGAACAGTACGCGGTCGGCGTCGCCGTCGTGGGCCAGACCGATATCGGCATGGGTGCGCAGCACGAGCTCGCGCAGGGGCTCGAGGTGCGTAGAGCCACATTCGACATTGATGTCGGTGCCGCAGTAATCGGTGTTGATGGCATGGACCGTGGCGCCCAGGCGCTGCAGCGCGGCGGGCGTAGTCTGGCAAGAAGCGCCATGGCCGCAGTCGACGGCAACGACCAGGCCGTCGAGCCTCAGGCCATCAAGCGTATCGATGGCGTGGTCGACATATGCCTTGCGGGCGTCCTTCATCTTGATGATGTGGCCCACGCCGGCGCCGGTCGGCAGCGTGTCGGCAGCCATGGCTTCCTCGGACATGACCCAGGCGCTGATCTCTTCCTCGACAGCATCAGGAAGCTTCATGCCCTTGCGGCTAAAGAACTTGATGCCGTTGAACTCCGGCGGATTGTGCGAAGCAGAGATGACGATGCCGCCGTCGAGCTCGTTCTGAACGGTGAGCAGTGCCACGGCAGGCGTGGGGATGACGCCGCAGCAGTGCGGACGGCCGCCCTCGGCCATAATGCCGGCGGTCAGAGCGCTCTCGAGCATGGTGCCCGAAAGGCGCGTGTCACGGCCGATGCAAATGTCCGGACCAAGAAACTTGGTCGCCGCGCGGCCCAGGCGAAACGCGAGGTCGCACGAAAGATCGGCGTTGGCGACGCCACGGACACCATCGGTACCGAAGATGTTCTGGGGCATAGGAGTGCTCCTTCCCTAGCAGGCGATATGCAACCGCCCACCCTAGTCGAAAAAGAAAAGCGGGACCCGCCGAGGAATCGGCAGGCCCCGCTTGTACATTGTATCTCGAAAGGAGATAAAACCTTAGCGCTTGGAGAACTGGGGAGCGCGGCGGGCCTTCTTGAGGCCGTACTTCTTGCGCTCGACCACGCGAGCATCGCGCGTAAGGAAACCGGCCTTCTTGAGGTCAGCACGGTAGTCGCCAGCGTTCAGAAGAGCGCGAGCGATGCCCAGGCGCAGAGCGCCGGACTGACCGGAGATGCCGCCGCCATCGCACAGAGCGATAACGTCGAACTGACCGGCGGTGTCGGTCACCTTGAAGGGAGCAAGGGCGTTCTCAACGAGCTGATGACGGCCGAAATACTGCTCGGCGTCACGCTTGTTGATGGTCACCTTGCCGGTGCCGGGGACGAGACGGACGCGGGCGACGGCGTTCTTACGACGGCCGGTACCCTGGTAGACAACGGTGTTCTCAGCCATCTTTAAGCCTCCAGCTCAATCTTCGTGGGGTTCTGGGCAGCATGCGGATGCTCGGCACCAGCGTAGACCTTAAGCTTGGTCATCTGGGCACGGCCGAGGGTGGTCTTGGGCAGCATGCCGCGAACGGCGCGCTCGATGACCTTCTCCGGGTGCTTCTCCATAGCCTGGCGGAAGCTCTCAGCCTTGAGGCCGCCGTTGTAGCCGCTGTGGCGATAATAGGTCTTCGTGTCGGCCTTGTTACCGGTAAGCTGGACCTTATCGGCGTTGATGACGACAACGAAGTCGCCGCAGTCGCTGTTGGGCGTGAACTGGGGCTTATTCTTACCGCGCAGGATCATTGCGATCTGGGTGGCAAGACGGCCCAGGACAGCACCATCGGCGTCGACGAGAACCCAGTTGCGCTGGACCTCGCCCTGCTTGGCGTAGTGAGTCGATTTCGAAATCACTTAGACTCCTCCATGTACAGTACGTGTTGTTACAGAGATTCACGGGGCTCTGCAAGTAACCCGTCCATATTACCCCGCTCGCCGTACGAGTCAACAGGTATTTTGGCTCCGACCAGAGTTTCTGCACATGTCATCCACGAGCCGTGATTTTGCAGCTCTTTAGCTGTTGCCATTTTCTGAGAGTTCGCCGCCGTTAGCGCTCAACGAACTCTTGGATTTCCGCGAGCAGGCGCTTTGCCTCCTGACGGCCCTGGATATACAGGTCCAAAAGCTTTGCCGGATCGTGCTCGACATGGCCGACCTCGACCGGCTTTTGCGGAGCGACGACCAACGCACGGCCCTCGCGCTCATACTTCCACAGGTGCATGCGCTGTATGTTGTAACGGTCGTGGCGCGTCTCGATAGCCTCGAGCAGATAGGGGTAGTCGGCATAACGCGCACGCGCGGCCGGCAAAAACTCGTAGGGCTTTTTCTCATACGAACGGTCCTGCGTGACGATGACGACCGCACGGTCGAAGCCTGCCTCCTCCAGCACGTGCTCGATGGGGACCGAATCGGCCACGCCGCCGTCGACGTATTTGTGCCCGTCAATCTCGACCGGCGGCGTCACCAGCGGCAGCGAGGTCGATGCGCGCACAGCGTCGAGATCGAGCACGGCGCTTTTGACCGGCAGGTAGGCAGCGGTTCCAAAGAGCATGTCCGTCGCGACGGCGTACATCTCGATGGGGCTCGCGTCGAACGCCTCGTTGTCAAAGGGATCCAGGCGGTCCTGGATATCGTTGAAGATAAAGTCGTAACCCACGATGGAGCCCGTGGATGCGAAGGATGCGGCACCCATGTAGCGGTTGTCATTGCAGAAGGTCAGGTTGATGCGATTGACGCGACCGATCTGGTGTGACTTGTAGTTGACGCCGTTGAGCGCACCGGCCGATACGCCATATACCGCCGGAATTTCGACACCGGCCTCCATGAGAACGTCGAGCACGCCGGCGGTAAACTGCCCACGAAAACTGCCACCCTCCAAGACGAGCGCGACCTTGCCGGCGTTCTTTGCCTTATCTTCTGCAGTCATATTGACCTCCTGCGATTGCGTTTTGACTTTCTTCTACCCAGTTTTGGGATGGAGGGCGCATGGGTTTTGGAGTTGAGGGGGCGGCTGGCGGAAAGCACGTCCCGTTCTGAGGGGCGATTCCGGGATGCGCTTTCCGCCTGGGTTGCCATGGGGAAAGCATGTCCCACTCTACGGCTCGATTCCGGGTCGCAGCTTCCACTTGAGGCGTCATCCGGAAAATGTATCCCATTCCGAGCTTAGATTCCGGGATGCGGTTTCCGCCTGGGCAGTCATTGGGAAAACGCGTCCCACTCTGCGTCACTGAGGCGTTTTCTTTACGCCCGCGCCCTGCATAGAGTTCGATTCTCCGCGGTACGGGGGATCCGTTGATGCTGGGCGAGGCCAGCTGAAATTCGATAAACATCGCATCTATATTGGGCTGAGGCTTTGCGCGAAGAATCCGCGTATTTGCTTCGCAAATACGCACCGGCTTCGGCCGGCTGCCGCCGCCCTCGCCCGCGGGCTACAAACGCTTCGCGTTTGCTTAACGCCCGCGCCCTGCACAGAGTTCGATTCTCCGCGGTACGGACTAGAAATAAAAAGACAGGTAGATACGAATATCTACCTGCTTGTAACTATTGGTGGAGGCGCGGAGAATCGAACTCCGGTCCACGAAAGCCCCCTGATTGGCATCTCCAAGCTCAGTCGCTGGTTTAGTCTCAGACGCTTTGCGCGCAGCGACACGCTCGCGGCGTCCTAACCGGTTCGGTCTTAGCCCGCGCCATACCGATTACGTGCGCAGGAGCATTCCCCTAACATGACGTCGCGCCGGTGTCGGGGAAATCACCGGGTTGACGCGCCGCTATAAACTAAGCAGCGAGAGCCATAGGCTCAAAAGAAGAGTTGTTGTCAATTCAATTTGACGGTACCCCTGTTTAACGAGGCGAGGAGACCTCGGCTTGCTTCCTCTCTCAGAGCTATCGTGTCGAAACCAGTCGCCCCCGAATGTCGGGAAAGTCTGGATGGTATCGGGCCTGCAGACACCCGATAACCGTCGACTTTTCAAGGAACACGCGGGCGAACCCCGCTCGTGAATAGCTATCTTACCACGTTCTAAAGGCAGACAGCTGTTCTATGCACGAGCTGTGAAGACCCCAATGTGCGCCGCACTTCGCACTTTTGCTACCGATCGCGTCACGTATATTTTCGCCAAGCAAAATTGACCCGTCGAAAGGACCGTTATGGATACCAAGCAGCAACTCGTCAATGCCCTCGCAGGCCTGGGCTCAACCATTACCGAAGCTATGGATGTCATCGAAGGCTTTGTCCCCTGCGGACATCCCGCCCTCACGGTATCGAACGCACTCGTCGCGCTGGACGCCGACGATAATGCGGCTCTCGCCCAGCAGCTTGAGACCGTCGAGGGCTTTATCGACCACGTGAGTGAGAACCGCGGCGTGGCCGCCTACCACGGTATCGAGGTCGAGCTCGCGGGTCCCAAGGCCGATCTGTTCGCAGCAATCCGCGAGGTAGGCGCCCTTATGCAGACCGCAGGCGTCAAGAACACCCAGGTCAACGAGTGGGTCTACCGCAGTCTGGCAGCACTCGACAGCTCCGACGAAAAGGCAGCCGAGCAGCTCGCAGAAAGTCCCGCCATCAAGGCCGAGCTTTTGTAAATAGCAGACGCGGGCCCCTTGGCGCATCGTCGTCCAAGAGGCCCGCAAACAGTTCGCGTCAACCGATTGCCGCGCCGCCGCATTCGGCCAAGGCAAGAATCGGCATCATTTGACGAGGTGTCTTTGCTGCAAGATCGGCATGTTCGAGCAGTTTTCGATCGTTGGTCACCAAGTAATCGACCTGGGCGCGTTTGCATGCGGCGAGTACCAAGTTGTCCTCGTAATCGCGATGGAGTGCTAAGTATTTGTCGGCCAGCCACAGATCGGATGCATCAGCGCCCACGGCCATAGCGTTTTCGGTCATATTCCGAACAAACGCCAGCGCCGCATCGCCAATCGCGCGGGCAGACGCCTCGTCGAGCGCTCCCCCGCTGGCAAGAACGCTACGCTTGAGCTCGTGTTGGACAACGTACAGCACGTCCTTGGCGATATGCACCGGAAAGAACAGCAATGCCCCCGCCTCCGTCGCCTGCCCAATAAACGCACGCGCGGCAAGCGACTCGGCATGGTCGACGCAAAACGAATCAACCCATACGTTGGCATCCAAATGCAAAAGACCTGCGCCCGGACGACACCGATGCCGTCTGGGCGCAGGCCAAATAACGTGGGCGAACACATCTGCTAACGCAGGTAAGCCTTCGCGTTGCTCAGACTGTAGGCAATCGTCGAGCCGTTGTGCAGCAGTGACGACGTCTGCGGAGTGATCATGCCGGTAATGCCCAGCGCCAGGAGCGCCGAGTTGGTAAGCATCACCTTAGAGTAGGAGCTCGTCAGACGATCAATGAGGCCCTGGCTCATGCGGCGCAAACGCACGATCGCGGCCAGATCCGTGTCGGTCAGGATGATATCGGCGACCTCCTTGGCGATGTCGCTTCCGCCACCCATTGCCAGCCCCACGTCGGCCAAACCGAGTGCCGGCGAATCGTTGACGCCGTCGCCCACCATGGCAACGTGGCGCCCCTCACTCTTAATGCGCTCCACATAGGCGTACTTGTCCTCGGGCAGCAGCTCGGCCTTAAACTCGTCGACACCCGCCTCGCGCGCAATGCGCTCGGCCGTGCGCTCCGAATCGCCCGTGAGCATAACGACATGCTTGACGCCCAGCGCATGTAGGTCGGCGATGGCCTCACGGACGCCGGGCTTGAGCGGATCCTCGATGCCGAGCACGCCGACGACCTTGCCGTCGACCGCCAGATACAGCGGCGACAGGCCTTGCATCTGGAGCTCGATTTGCTCCTTGATGTCGGACTCGAGCTGCGCACCCTCGTCCTCAAATATAAAGTGCGCCGAACCGATAATGGCGCGACGCCCCTCGATGGACGAAGCGATGCCGTGCGCCACGATGTACTCGACCGCGGCATGGCGCTCGCGGTGCTCGAGCCCGCGCTCGAGGGCGGCGTTGACCACGGCACGCGCCACCGGATGCGGGAAATGCTCCTCCAAGCAAGCGGAAAGGCGCAGGACCTCGTCCTCGCTCCAGCCGTCGGTCGTCAGCACGCAAGCCAGGCGCGGCTGCGCCTCGGTGAGCGTGCCAGTCTTATCAAACACAATGGTGTCGGCCTTGGCAAACGACTCAAAGTACTTTGCGCCCTTGACCATGACGCCCATCTTGGCGGCATCGCTCATGGCGGTCATGACGGCGACGGAACCCGTGAGCTTGAGTGCGCACGAGTAGTCGACCATCAGCGCCGCCGAGGTCTTGATAAGGCTGCGCGTGGTGAGCGCAACCAGGCCCGCGAGCAGGAAGTTCCACGGGACGATCTTGTTGGCGAGGTCCTCCATATGCGACTGGCCCTCGGATTTGAGCGAGTCGGCCGTCTGCACGAGCGAGACGATCGAGCGCAGTTTGGTCTGCGCCGTGTTGGCGCGCACGCGCACCAAGATGCTGCCGTCTTCCACGACGGTACCGGCGAACACGTCGTCGCCCACGCTGCGCTCAACGGCCAGCGGCTCGCCGGTCAGGGTCGCCTGGTTGACCATAGCGCTCCCCTGCTCGACGACACCGTCGATGCAAATGGACATGCCAGTGCGCACGGCGACCAGATCGCCGGGCTCGAGCTCGGTCGCAGCAACGCTTACCTCGGTATCGCCGACGACCTTTTGCGCCTTGTCGGGTACATCGAGCAGCGAGTTGATGAGCTCGTTTTCGCTCATGGCGCGGGTGTAGTCCTCGAGCAGCTCGCCCACGTTGAGCAGGAACATTGTCTGGCCCGCGGTGTCGACATCACGCTTGACGAACGAAATGCCGATGGCCGAAGCGTCGAGCACGGGAACGGTCAGGCGCGGCTGCGCCAGCTCATGAAGGGCAGCGCGCAAAAATGCCATGTAACCGGCCACGACAAACACCGCACGCAGAGGCGTCGGCAAGAACCAGCGGCGCGCGTAGTGGACGCCGACGAGTGTCGCCAGGTCCATAACGAGTTTGTGCTTGCGCGGCTCAAGCTGCATCACATAGCCCGACTTGGCATCGGCGATAGCTTGAGCATCGAGTGCGCCCAAGGCGTCGAGCACGCTCGCGCGGCGCGGCTCGTCGTATTCGAGCGCCATCTGGCCGATGCGGCCATAGACGCGCACCTTGTGCACGCCGTCGATATCGCCGCTGAGCTTAAGAAGTGCATCGAGATCGCTCTCTGGCACAGGACCCGCCAATTGAAGACGGGTCCTGCCGGGGATCTCGCTGATAATCGAGAATCTCATAGTTTGTGCCTGGGAGCGTTACTCGGCTGCCTCGTCAGCAGCGGCCTCGCTCTGGGTGATGTAGGCCGCCTCGGCAACCATGTCGTCGACATTAGCCTTGGCCTGCTCGACCATGTCCTGGTAGCCGTTCTTGATGCGCATGCCGCACGCGATACCCTGCACGCAGGCGTTCTTTACCGGAGCGCTGGTGAGCAGCTTGATGCCAGCCGTACCAAGCAGAAAACCGCCACCAACAAGCAGGGTGTTGAACGTGGACTTCTTCATGATGTCTCTCCCTTTTGCCGCATTGGACGCGGCATGGTGCCTCAGCACCCGAGTAAACAAGTTTGCTCGAGCACGCTTTTGAAATATCTCAATTTTATCTAACTATCTAGGTCAGCCATGGCTAACCTTTTGAAAATTAACGATGCGGAGCAACCGATTGTCAATGTGAGAAAGGGACTGTCCCTTTGCCCCTTCTTACAACTGCCAGGTAGCTGCTTCCTTTTGCAGCGCCACCATGCGGGCGAATTCTCCACCTGCCGCCTTGAGCTGCGCCGGAGTGCCCTGCTCGGCAACCACACCATCCATGAGTACAACGATTTTGTCGGCATTTTCCACCGTACGCATACGGTGGGCAATAACGATAACCGTCTTACCTGCAAGCAGACGGGAGAGCGCCTGCTGAACCACGGTCTCGTTCTCCACATCCAAGCTCGCCGTCGCCTCGTCCAACAGCACGATAGGCGCGTCTTTGAGCAGCGCACGGGCGATAGAGATGCGCTGGCGCTCGCCGCCGGACAGCTTGGAGCCGTTCTCGCCAATCATGGTGTCATAGCCCTGCGGCATGCGGCTCACAAACTCGTCGCAGTTGGCGGCACGCGCGGCAGCAAGCACTTCCTCATCGGTGGCATCGCGACGCCCGAGGCGGATGTTTCCCATAACCGTGTCGTCAAAGAGCAGCACGTCTTGAAACACAATGGCGTAGTCGCGCAGCAGCACCTCGGGGTCCACGCTCGCAACATCCACGCCACCCACGGTGACCGTGCCTTCGGTGGCGTCCCAAAAGCGCGCGGCCAGGCGGCTCACCGTGGACTTACCGGAGCCCGAAGGACCGACCAGTGCCGTGACCTCGCCTTCCTTGGCGGTAAAGCTCACATCGGGAAGAACTTTCTCGCCGGCGCGGCCGTCCTCGCCCGCACCATAGCCAAATGCCACATGATCGAACACCACATCGTGGCCCACGGGCTCAAACTGCTCGCTGCCCCGCGCCACGGGTTCTTCCATGATGGAACGCATGCGCTTGGCCGACGACTCGGCGGCAAACAGCTCGGACATCAGCATCAGCGCCTGATCAAAGGGCGCATAGATGCGGCTCACCATAAGCAGGAAGGCAAACATCATCAAAAAGTCGACCTGGCCGGAGGCGACCATCGCAGCGCCCGTGACCAACGTGGTGGCAATCCCCAGGCGCAGGATGGCAAAGGCGGAGTTGACCAAAAGCCCATTGGCGAGCTCGCCCTTGGTGGCCTCGCGCTCCTCGGCATCGATCACGGCGTTGAGCCCCTCAAGATAATGAGCCTCCTGGTTGGTGGCGCGGATCTCGCGCACGCAGTCGAGCGTCTCCTGGATCGCCTCGGTAACCTTGACCTTCTCGGCACGCACATGGTCGAACACCGGGGTCATGGGGCCGCGTGTCAGATACAGCACGGCAAAGGCCACGGGCACGCTCCAGAACGCCGCCATCGCCAGCTGCCAGCAAAAGAACAGCGATGATATAAACACGATGGCGCTTGCGATGATGGCGCCCCAGAGCTCTCCCAGCACATGACTGTAAGCATGCTCCATGGTCTGAACGTCGCCCATGATGGTCTCGGTCAAATCGGCCAGATCACGACGACCAAAAAACGACAGCGGCAGTTTGCGCAAGCGCTCGGCGATCTCCATGCGCTGTTTGCCGCACTCCTCGTAAAAGATGCAGTACGTGTAATAGTACTGCTGCCAATTAGAGGCAAAGAGCAACGCAAAAAGATAACAAGACCACCCACAATGGGCAGTGCGCCCGGCAGGTCGGCCCCATTGGCAAGATGCTCGACAAAGCCGGCCATGACCAGGAACAAAAGGCCCATGCCGGCCATGATAATGAGATTGGTGAGCGTGGTCCAGAAGATGCCGCGCTTAACGCCGGCGACGCCTTTATCGGATAGGAAATACTTCTTTTGGAATGAGGCGAACATTTAGGCCTCGCCTCCCTTCGCGACGGCAACATCCGCGGCCGCAGCAGTGATCTTCCAGCTCGCGGCCTGTTCGTATTCGGCCCACATCTTGGCGTACAGACCGTTTTGGGACAGCAACTCGGCATGGGTACCAGCCTCCTGCACGCCACCTTGGTTGAGTACCACGATCTTGTCGGCGCCCACCACGGTCGAAAGTCGGTGCGCGATCATAATGACCGTACGACCTGCCGCCAGCTTGCTAAAGGCACGCTGGATGAGTGCCTCGTTCTCGGGGTCGGCAAACGCGGTGGCCTCATCGAGCACCACGATAGGCGCGTCCTTAAGGATTGCGCGGGCGAGCGCCACGCGCTGGACCTCACCGCCCGAAAGGTACGCCCCGCCGGCGCCGAGCATGGTGTTGATACCCTGCGGAAGCTTGGCCACGATATCGTCGCACTGGGCCGCGGAGAGAGCCGCACGCACTTCGTCGTCAGTGGCTGCAGGCTTGGAGGCGCGCACATTATCGGCAAGTGTTTGCCGAAACAGCTGGTTGGTCTGAAACACGAAGGCGACCTGGTCCATAAGCTCGTGCGGATCCATGTCGCGAACGTCTACGCCGCCCACGAGCACACGGCCCGAGGAAACATCCCAAAAACGCGGGATCAGGCTTGCGCAGGTCGACTTACCGCCGCCCGAGGGACCCACCAACGCGAGGGTACTACCTGCGGAAACGCTAAAGCTCACATGGTTGACGGCAGGTGCCTCGGCACCCTCGTAGGTAAAGCTCACGTCCTCAAAGCGCACATCGCCGCTAACAGGGCACTTGGGCTGGGCAGGCACGGAGAGCTGTTTGGAATCCATAACGCTTCGGATGCGCGCCAGCGAATCGGCACTCATCTGAGACGCCTCGCCCACAAACATGAGCTTGGTCATGGCCGTCGGCACCACGGCCGAAAAGATCGCGTAAAACGTGAAGTTGACCATAAAGTGCGCGAAGTCCGTCTCGCCCGGCGCCAACAGCAACGCCACGGGCAAAAGAAATGCCACGAGGCCATTGAGCGCGGTAAGGTTGAGCACCTGCGGACCTCGGCAGAACGTGCCCGCATAGCTTTGCGCCATGTCGGCGTATTCGGCGATCGCATCGTGAAACGCCTTAAAGGAGTAGACCGTCTGCTGGAATACCTTGACCACGGGGATGCCGCGTACGTATTCGGTGCCGGTCTTGTTCATCTTGACCAGCGCGCCCATGTAAGCCTTCATAAACTCGGCGCCCTTGCCGCTCATCATGGTGGCCATGGCGCAAAACGAAACGACGACCGAGATTAAGCATGCCGCGCCCAAACGCCAATCGAGGGCAAATAGCAGCACAAGCAGGCCCACGACCATGGCGGTGGCACCGGCGATATCGGGCAGCATGTGCGCGAGCAGCGTCTCGGTGGAGGCGGCACAGCCGTCTACGATACGGCGCAGCTCACCGGTGGCGTGCGTGTCAAAGTAGCCGAGCGGCAGCTTAAGCAGATGCTCGCTCGTAGCCTTGCGGATATTGGATGCGCAGCGAAACGCGGACAGGTGCGTGCACATGAGTCCCACGAAATAGACCACGATGCTTGCTAGGGCAAAACCAACAGCCCACCAACCATACATCGCGATGTCAGCGGCCTCGCTCCAGTTGGGCGCCACGGCAATCAGGTCTCGCGCAACAAGCCAGATGCACACGTACGGGCCAAAGCTCAACAGCTGCGAGAACGCCGAGAGGGCCATGCCCAAATACGTTAGGAATTTACGGTCACCGGCATATGCAAGTAGCTCGCCGATGCCGCCGCCTTCCTTTTTTGATCCCTTTGCCATGAGATTCCCTTCTAACGGCTTGAGAGTTAACCGTAATGAACTTATCATTGATGTGTTAGCCGTGGCTCACAATCGAGCCAGGCGTGGACGTTTCTGCAAAGGAAAGGGACGCTTTTGCAAATACGGCGGGCAGCGACCGACATAACCGAGCTCTACGCACCGCAGTTTGAGCAGTTTGGTCTGGAGCTTACCGGCAAGGGCGCCGTCTTTACCGGCGAGGTGGCAAACGATCGGGCGCACGGACGCGCATGGATCATGCCCCTTTCCCCCACCTGCATCGTCATGGAGCATTTCATTACCCCGACGCACAACATGCAGCTAGCCGAATACACGCCCGAACCGTACGCGTGCGTGAGCGAGGTCAGCGCGCCCACACTTACATGCATGCCCGAGGCTGGCATAACGCCCGCGAACCTTAAACCATTGCATGGACCGTGGCCAAACAATGCCGTTTGCAGCTTTATCCAAGATAGCTGTGGCGAGGAATTAAGCCCGCTGTTTGCGGGGGAGCTTTATCACTCGCGCTCGGTGCTCTTTTTGCCTGGATATTTTGACGAACTGGAGCACCGCTATCCCACCGAGTTCGCGGGAATCTTTGAGGCGTTTGCCGAGCCATGGCACGAGGAAGCGACGTCTGCCATCTGCCACACACTACGCCGAATCAACGAGGACCGCGCTCGCGCCGTAGGCGGGCATGTCTATATGCAGGGCATCGTGGAGACCATGGTCGCGGAGCTCGCCTGTTCGCGCGCGGCCCACAAGCAGGCGCGGCAGGCGGCAGACACACGCGTCAGCATAACCATTGCCGAAGAAGCAACGGCAATGATTGAGCGCGCGCTCGACAAAGGCAGACGTGTGGGTATCAACGAGGTGGCCGAGAGGCTCTACACAAGCCGCTCCAAGCTATGCGCCACCTTTAAGGCCCAAACTGGCGAGTCCCTGGGCGCCTACATTCGCAGACGCCGTATGGAGCGAGCACAGGACCTTTTGGCCGATAGCGCGCTCACGATAGCGCAGGTGGCAGAGCGTCTAGGCTACCCTCAGCAGGCCGCCTTCGCCCAAGCCTTCAAGCAACACACCGGCACCACCCCCACCACTTGGCGCTCCCAACATATATAAAGAATGAAGGCACCAACGGCGCCCTCATTCACCAAATTCAATCCAGCCCACCTGACCCGAACGGCCGAGTCGTTGCAGAACCCGGGAGCCCCGGCAGGGCGGGTGCTTGCTCAAAATGAGTTCCGCACGCAAAGAAGGCCACTAAATGTGGCCTTCGTCTTGCGCAGGACTGTTTGAAATTTTGAGGAAGCACCCGCCCTGCCGGGGCTCCCGGGTTCCCGTTTACGAGAGCGACATTCTCAGCAACTCGTTGAAGAGCTTCGGGTTGCCCTTGCCGCGGCTTGCCTTCATGCACTGGCCCACCAAAAAGCCGATGACCTTCTGGTTGCCGTCACGATACTGCTGCGCCTGATCGGCACAGTTTGCCAGCACCTCGTCCACGATCGGCTGCAACGCACCGGCATCGCTCACCTGACGCATGCCGCGCTCGTCGACGATCTTGTTGGGGTCGTCGCCAGTCTGAGCCATGGCCTCAAAGACCTCGTGCGCCTGGTTGGAGCTAATGGCATCGGTCGCGAGCAGCTTGGCAAGCGCTGCCACCTGAACCGGCACAATGCCGGACTCGGCCAGCGAGACGCCCGCGCCCTTAAGGTAGGCGATCATCTCGTTCACCAGCAGGTTTGCAACCGTCTGGGCCTCCTTGCCAGCCATACCGGCAGCGGCCGCCTCAAAGAACTCGGCAAACTCCGGGTCGCCGGCGATCTGCTCGGCGTCGGCCGCCTTAATGCCAAAGTCGGCCTCAAAACGGGCGCGCTTGGCATCGGGCAGCTCGGGAATCTCGCCACGGCAGCGATCGATAAACTCGTCGTCCAGATCGAACGGCGCCAGGTCGGGATCGGGGAACAGACGATAGTCGTCGGCCGTCTCCTTCACACGCATGACCACGGTGCGCTTGCGGCTGGGCTCCCAGTGGCGGGTCTCCTGGTAGATAATGCCGCCCTCCTCGAGTACCTCTGCCTGGCGGCAGATCTCGTAGGCAAGGCCGTCATGCAGGCTCTTAAACGAGTTGAGGTTCTTGAGCTCGGTCTTGGTGCCCAGCTTGGTCTCGCCGCGGCGGCGCAGCGACACGTTGCCGTCGCAGCGCATGGAACCCTTCTCCATGGAGCAGTCGGAAATGCCAAGCGTCACAAAGATGCGACGGAGCTTCTCCATAAACAGGCGAGCCTCCTCGGGCGTACGCAAGTCGGGCTCAGTGACAAGCTCGATGAGCGGCGTGCCGCAGCGGTTGTAGTCGACGAGCGACTCGGCCGCGGCGGTAATGCGGCCCTCGGCGCCGCCAACGTGAACCATCTTGGCGGCGTCCTCCTCCATATGGATGCGCAGGATGCGAATGGGCACCGTGTAGGAACCGTCCTCGCGACGCTCGGGCATCTGCAGGTTGGACGCGTCATAGCTGGCCAGGTGACCGGCACGCTGGTTGCCCTCGCGCATGGTCGACGTCATGGACGTGGACAGGCCCTCGGCGTTGGCCGAAGCGCTCGCCAGGCTCTGGGCCTCGGCCTCGCCAAACGCGCATTCGGGGCGCTCGGCGGCACCGCGACCGGTCACATCCAGGTCCAGGTGGCCGTACATGGCAAAGGCGACCGGACCCTGCGTGGTCTGGAAGTTCTTGGCCATATCGGGATAGAAGTAGTGCTTGCGGTAGAACATCGAGTGGCGCTGGATCTCGCAGTTAGTGGCGAGACCGGCCTTGACGATGCTCTCGATGGCGCGCTTGTTGGGCACCGGCAGGGCGCCGGGCAGGCCCAGGCACACCGGGCACACGTTGGCGTTGGGCTCGTCATCGTGGCTGAGCTTGCAGTTGCAGAACATCTTGGTATCGAGTGCGGTGAGCTCGGTATGGATCTCCAGGCCGATCACGGCCTCCCAATCCTGCAGGACCTCGGAAAGCTCCTTCATTACAGCTCGCCTCCCTTCCCGGCAAAATCGGGCGCGACGGAAAGCGCGGGCGCACCCGTAGCGGCATCGGCAAAGCCGCGCTCCAGGGCGCGGGCAAACGTGAGCAGCTGACGGTCCTTAAAGGCAGGCCCCACCAGCTGGGCAGAAACGGGCAGCTTGGTGTCCTCGCCCAGGCCCAGCGGCACCGAGATGCCACCGTTGCCGCAGATGTTGAGCGAGATGGTGTACAGGTCGGAGAGGTACATCTGCGTGGGGTCGCTGATCTCGCCAAACTTAAAGGCCGTGCGCGGCGAGGCGGGCATCAGGATAGCGTCCACCTTGGCATACGCGGCGTCGTAGTCCCGCGTGATGAGCGTACGGGCCTTTTGCGCGGCGTAGTAATACTTGTCGTACACGCCCGAGCTCAGCAGGTAGGCGCCGAGCATCTGACGGCGTTTGGCCTCGGCGCCAAAGCCGTGGGCGCGCGACAGCGAGCTCTGGTCGGACAGGTTGGCGCAGCCCTCCTCCTGATAGCCGTAGCGAATGCCATCGAAGCGGGCCAGGTTGGAGAATGCCTCGGCCGGGCCGATGACGTAGTAGGCGGCGATGGCGGCGTCCAGGTGCGGCAGGTCGACCTCGACCAGCTCGGCGCCCTGGTTCTGCAGCTCCTGGGCGGCGCGCTGAACAGCGGCCTTGACCTCGGGCGTCAGGCCCTCGGCCTCCATAAACGCGGGGATGATGCCCACGCGCTTGCCCTTGATGCTGTCGTTGAGATGCTCGGTAAAGTCGACGGCGCAATCCTGGCTCGTGCAGTCGTACGGATCGTGGCCCGCGCCGGTAAGCGCGTTCATGGCCAGCGCAACATCCTCGACCGTGCGGCCAAAGGGGCCCACCTGATCGAGCGACGAGCCAAAGGCAACCACGCCGTAACGGCTCACGGCGCCATACGTGGGCTTAAAGCCCCCCACGCCGCAGAGCGCCGCCGGTTGGCGAATAGAGCCGCCGGTGTCCGAGCCCAGCGAGAGCGCGACCTCGCCCGCGGCGACGGCGGCAGCGGAGCCGCCCGAGGAGCCGCCGGGCACGCGCTCGGTATCCCAGGGGTTGTTGGTGCGGTGGAACGCCGAGCTCTCGGTGGAGCTGCCAAAGGCAAACTCGTCCATGTTGGCCTTGCCCATGGGCAGGCAGCCGGCGTTGAGCATGCGCTGGACGCAGGTGGCAGTGTAGACGCTCTGGTAGTTCTCGAGCATGCGGGAAGCGCAGGTGGTGCGCGTGCCCACGAGGTTCATGTTGTCCTTGATGGCCAGCGGCACGCCCGCGAGCGGGGGTAGCGGCTTGCCTGCGGCACGGTCGGCATCCACGCGCGCGGCGGCCTCGAGCGCAAGCTCGGGCGCCACCTGCAGGAATGCCTGGACCCCGCCCTCGCGCGCCTCGATGGCGGCAAGGGAGGCCTGGGCCACCTCGGTAGCGGTAAAGTCGCCGGCGGCAACGCCTGCGGCGATCTGGGCGGCGGTAAAGGAATCGAAGCTCTGCGCCATTACTCGCTCTCCCCCTCTCCCAAAATGGACGGCACGCGGAAGTAGCGGTCGCGCGCGCTGCCGGCGTTTTCGAGCGCAATGTCGAGCGGCAGGTCGCGCTCGGGCTCGCGCAGGTCATCGCCCATCACGTTGGACAGGCTTCCGATGGGATGGAACGTGGGCTCCACGTCGGGCAAGTCATATTGCAAGACGGGCTCGAGCATCTGGACGGCGTCGTTCATGTAGGACGTCATCTGGGCGAGCTCGTCATCGGTCAGTGCGATCTTTGCGTACTCGGCGATGCCGCGCACGTCTTTCTCGCTGAGTGCCATAGGCGCTCCCTTCCGCATAACAGATAAACCGCTCTAGTATACAAGGCAACGCCACTTGGAGCAGGTGCTTTACCTAAATGCAGCGAAAACGTAACGAGGGTGGTGGGCTGGCAGGCGGCGGGCCGGCGGTTCTACAGCGAAACCGCACCGTCCATAGCGAAAACCATCCCGCCCGCAGCGAAAACCGCGCCGCCCGCAACAAAAAGCATCACAACATTCGACGCTTTTCGCCAAAATCGCGATTTTCATCGAATGTTGTGATGGTTTGGAAGTCCCGACCACCACAAAGGTGCCTGTCCCCATTGTGGTGGTTCTGAACGATGTCCTATGCCGAGGCCTTGGCCTTGCGGCGCTTGCGGACCGCGTGGATCACGATGTCCAGCAGCAACAGCACAATGGCTACGACCACGATGAGCACGGCAAACTCGCGCTTGCCCCAGTGGCGGCCGGCCAGCGACTTTTGCTTGTCGACGTCCTTCTTGTTGTACTTGGTGCGCACGCAATGCACCAGCAGGCGATGGTCGTTCACGCCATAGGGCGTGCAGGTGACGAGCGTCACTTTGTCGGCGCCGGGCTCGATGGTCAGCGACTCCATCTCCTCGGGCAGCACCACCTCGGAGTCCACCATCTTGTAGGCGAGCGTCTTATTCATGGTGTGCAGCAGCACCAGGTCGCCGGGCTCCAGCGAGTGGATGTCGTCGAACATGCTCAGGTTGCGCATGCCCGAGTGCGCGGTGAGCACGCAATGCGTCGAGGTGCCGCCCACCGGCAGGCTCGTGCCCTCCAGGTGGCCGACGCCCGCCATAAGGACTTCTTCGCTCGTGCCGTGGTAGATGGGCATGCTCACGTCGATGGAGGGGATTTCGACCCAGCTCATCATGGGATCGCGGTCAAAGATGAGTTGCTGGGCGTAGGGCTCGATCTGGTCGGCGGGAAGCTCGGTGGCCTCGCCCGCCAGCTGCTCGTTAAAGGAGCGCGCCTGGAGCAGGATGCGCTCGCGCTCCTCGGCAGACAGCGCGTCCACGGTGCTGGACACGGTGCTGATCTGGTTGAACACGCCCGAGGCTTCGAGCCGGTCCAAGATCCACGGCCAGGTCATAAGGCCCACGCCAATAAGGATGATAACGATGGTGATGAGCCGGTCGGCCCAACGCGGCAGTCGCTTGCGACGGCGCTTGGGCTTTGGTTGAGGTTTGGGCTGAGGGCTTGAGCCGCCGTTGTCCGCGGCGTTATTGCTCTTCATATGTTTGGCGCCCTGCACCATCGCCGGTCACTCCTCTACAGCTCAGGTTGTCTAAACAAATAATAGCCGAATCGCGAGCTTCCGCGCCGGACAACACAGCTAGACAGCATTGTGCGGCGCGAGCATAGGCCAGCATTTGCGTTTTCAAAATGTCCCGGATCGGCGGGGCGATTCGGGATACAATCGTTACAGGAAACGACACGCCCCGCGTAAGTGTTCGAAAGCGCGAGTGAGCAGTTTCCGGTGTTGTTAAATGTCCGGACTCCGAACCCCGGGCATTCTTATTTGCGCTTGTTGCGGCGCAAATGCCTTCTACCGTCCACACCGCGCGTGCGCCTACGGACCTTAAACCGAACCTCATACGAGTCAAGAAACGCGATGACGAACGAGCCCGCATCGGACGATGGAGGCTGGCTGCGTTATCCCAAAAAAACGGGGCAGACCCCAGCGCGGAGTCTGCCCCGAAAAGAGAATGGCAAAGCAAGAACGTAGATGGACGAGAAAAGTGTCCGCAAGTCTCATGGCCATCACATCCCACCTGCCAAAGGGATGGGTGAGCGAGCGTTACTCCTGCTCGGACTCCTCAGCCTGCTTACGGCTGCGGATGAGGTGCGCCACGCCGATGCACAGCACCGCGCCACCAGCGATCCAAGTGAAGGTCACGCCGTTAAGACCGGTGAGCGGGAGGCCGGAGCCCTTCTTGTTCTGGACAGTAAGGTTAACCACACCACCGGTCACAGTTGCGTCTTTCACAAGCGAAGAAGTATCCTTGGTCACGTTAACGGTGAGCTTATTATTGTCCTCGCCCTCAGGCTTAGCAAGATCGCCATCAGCAGTCGAGATCTTAAAGGTGAAGTCGGGCAGCGTGTTGTAGCCGCCGAGGGTGTGGGTCTCCTTGACGGTATAGGTACCAGCATCGAGGCCCTTAACCTCGATTATTCCGCCATTTTTAGTTTCGAACTCATGCTTGGTTTCGGAGAGGGTTCCGTCCGCCTGAACATACTTGATACCGGCAGCTGCACCCTGTTTGTTTTCATCAGGATTCGTCGCTTGAATGGTGAACTTCACGCCGTCAAGCTTAGTGTTCTCATCGGCAGCGTCCTCCTTGACGAGCTTGAGCGCGTAGGTGTAGTCGCGGACGGTGTCGGTCACGGACTCGCCCCTACCCTCACTCATGGGGTTGTTGGAATAAATCAGTTTTACGGTGTTGTCGTTACCCGTGTTGCCAACAATAACTTTCGCGGCCTTTTCAGGATTGAGCTTAGCGGTGTAAGTAACGACGACATTGGATCTATCGTCGAGCGTCGCGCCGACCTTGTTCGCAGCAGTTTTGAGGTCGGTAAACTTTACGGTCAACGTGTTAGTTGAATCATCAACCGAAACATCGTAACCAGCCTTGTCGCCCTCAGTCGTGTTACGCGAAAGGGTCTTATCGCCGATTTTAACTTCAATGGTGCCCACGTTTGCCGTAAGGCCGGCAGAGAGCACGTCGTCAAACTCATAATAGTAGGTGTCGAACGTGGCGATGTTGTCGGCAAAGGTGCCCGTCAGCTGGTAATGGACGTCCTGACCCATCTGGGAATCTGCCTTGTCGGCCCAATTGCTGTCGGGCTTGTCGTCCCTGATCTTCTTCTCGACAGTAGGAATCTTAGTCTTCTCGGCCACCTTTACGCCGGAATCGCCAACAACAGCGAAAATCGGAGAGGTGCCAGTGTTCTTCTTATTGTTCTTGGTCGACTGGCCAATGCTGGCGTCATCGGTCAGAAAAAGGTAATAGCCCGTGTTGGGAGTATTATCAGCATTCTTGGGCACAAAAGCGGCGCCCGCGATAAAGGAATCGCCCGTCGGCGCGACCTTGTCCTTAACCACCTTGGCAATTTTATTGAGAACGCTATCCTTGTCGACACGCGTCGCTGGCGTGGTATCCTTCACATTTTCGGCCAACCAGTTGGCGACATCCTCTGCACTGGCACCATCCTTCAGTGCATCTTTCTGAGAGCCATTAATGGCATCGATGATGGCCTTCTGAGTCGCCTTGTCATCAAATGCCCAATCAACATTTGAAACGACCTTACCCGACTTGTCTGTCTTATCAACGACATCACCCTTAAAGATCTGATATGCCTTAAACGTGGTTGTCGCATTGTCTTTAGTCTGCTCGATGATGATGCCATTATCCGGAGCCGTCACCGGATCCGCCGCAAACGCCATGGTCACCGGGGCCATGACGCCGCCGAAGCTCAACGCCGCTGTGAGGCCTGCGGTTACTGCCAGGCGTACGATGTTCTTGCTCATGCTCATCTTCTTTTCCTCTGCTTTCTGCTTGAAGTTCATTTGATCTAAATCTGTCTGTCTGTGTCTTAGCATCTGCTTCGCTACGTCTCGCCCCGCTCTCTGTGGGGCTGCCAGCTACTCTTTATGGCTGCCACCTCCCCGCTTGACCAGGAGCGCGACCACGATGAGCGCGGCTCCGGCGACCGCTGCGGCGGCCGCGGCGTACATTGCCATATCGCCAGTCGAGGGCATAAAGCCTCCGGTGGTAATGCTAGGGGGTGTGCCGGTAGGCGTGTTGATGAGCGACGCCTCCAGGCTGCCCGTCGACCCGTCCGCGCTGTCGGCGCGCAGGGGCGACTCGGCCGTGATGGTGAGCTTGGGCTTGGCGGCGGCCACCTGGTCGACGTCCAGGCCCTCGGCCTTGACCGTCACGGAGCGCGTGCCCTCAAAGGCGGTGTAGCCCTTGGGCGCCTTGAGCTCGCGAACCTCCAGCTTGCCCGAGTCCACGCCCGAGACGGTCACGCGGCCGTCCTCGCCCGTGGTGACGGTGACCTTGCCTTCTGCATCCCACGTGCCGTCGGCCGCCAGCGTGCGACCGCGGTCGTCGGCGATGCTCAGGACCGCCCCGGCAAGCGGCTTGTCGCCGTCGCTGCCGCGCTTGGTGAGCGCGAGATCCCAGGTGTAGGCGCACGCATCATCGCTCGGCGTGCGGGTAAAGCCGGCGTCGCCGGACTGGTCGGCGAGGGGAGAGCGCGGGTAACGAAGGTAGACCTCGTTGGGGTTGCCCTTGGTGGCACCTCGATTGCAGTTGGTCCCCAACGGCGCATTGTAGACAGCAACCACGCGGGCGCCCGCGGCGAAGGCGTCGGCCCCGCCGAGCGCGGCGATCAGGTCGCCGGTGCGCACGGTGAAGGTCTTGCCGTCGGCCGCTACCTTGGTGGCGCACTGGGCCGTGATGTCGGTCCAGCCCTTCGCGGCCTTGGTGCCGGCGCGTCCGTCCTTGCCGGTGGCAACGGCGTCGAAGCCGCCGTCCGCGCCCGCCGCCACGTACACGCGCATGCTCGCGGCCACCTTGGAGGGGTCGAGCCCCGCGCTCATGGTGTCGACGAACTGCACCGTATAGGTGTCGTAGGCGGTGAGCCCCGCCGGGACCGTGGCCGAGAGGCGCCAGTACAGGTCGTCTGCGACCGTGGCGTCGGCGGCCTTCTGCCAGGCGGCGGTGCTGTCCTCCAGCACGTGCTTGGCCACCTTGGGCGTTGAGGCCTTGGGCTTAACAGTGACGGCGCTGCCGCCGACCAGGGTCATGATCGGCGCGGTGCCGGCCTCGCCCTGGGCGATGGCGTCGTCTTTGGCGACGATGAGCCAGTAGCCGCAGGGCAGCTCGGCCGTCGTGCCCGCGTTAAGGGCCACGGACACGGCGCCAGAGCTCTGGAGGGAACGAGCGAGCTGTGCGCTCAGCGCGCTCGTAAGGTGGGAATCGGTGTCGAGCCACTCGGCAGCTTCCTGCGCGGTGGTCTGGGAATTGGGCATGCCGGCGCTGTGCAGCACAGGCAGCGCGGCGTCGCGCACGGCGTCGCTTGCCCAGGCGGGATCGGTGGCGATCTTGGCGTCTCTGTCGCCGTCGACAACGTTGGCGCTAAAGATCTGGTAGGCGTCGTAGCTGCTCGCCACGGTGCCGCTCACCGTGATGGAACCGGTCGAGGTCGGCGCGGCCTGCGCGGAAGCGGGGAACACAACCGCGCAGGTGCCGATCAAGAGGGCAAGCAGCGCAAACAAGATCGGGAAGGAGCAAACTTTCTTATTCACGACGCTCACCTCCCTTCGCGCTCGCCTTGCGACGAACGTGCATCCAGGCTGCAGCGACGCAAAGCATCGCCGCGCCGGCAAGGTACGTCAGAGTGACGCCCGACATACCAGAAAGGGGCAAAGAGGTTGAGTAGGTGTTGGTGAAGGTGGGGATGGAGGTTTCGGTGAGTTCGTGATCCGTAGTATCGGTGTTTACCCAGTTACCGTCGGAGTCAACGGCCCCCTTCCTGTAGGTCACCTTACAGCTGATGTCCCTTTTGGAATTATCCGTTGCAACAACCGTGAACTTGTAGACCGAATTATCGAACTTGTAATGCGAGAAAATCGAGCTATCGCCCTTCTCTCGCACATAGTACGTGAAGGTCTTGGAAGCACCGCGGCCCGGAACATCAGAATCACTCTGCTTCAGACTGGCAAGATTGTACTTAATCTCGCCGAAGCCCAGGGTCTGGGATTTGTCGCCGTCGGCAGTAGTGGTAATCACGCCGTTGGGGTCGGTCTTAACCGTCTCGGCTTCTTTGAAGCCCGTGTTATCCGCAAACTCGAGCGTGAACTCCTTCATCTCGCCACCCTTAACGACCTTAGTCGCCTTGGGAGTCCAAGAGCCGTTGGAGGTGTACCGAGTGTAATTATTGGTGAAGGTCTTTTCCCCGTCGGGGCCGACAATCGAATAATAGCCTTGCTCGTTCTTTTCCAACGAGTTAGTTGAATCTCCCAGACTCACGCTTGTGATCGTATAGTTGTGAACGTAAAGAGTAACGTCCAAGTTTGGATCTTCCCTGCTCGGCACATTCATGAGTGGCGTTTGGTTGTCCCGAACCGTCACCACAATCTTGTACACGGTTGAGTCGTACGTGATGTCGGGATCGTACGTGATGCCGGGATCATTGCCAGCATTTTCGACCAAATAGTATGTAATCTCGTTAGCCTTAACAGTCTTATCAATGAGCTGTTCGCCAAGGTCAAAGGTGATGTTACCGTTCGCATCATTCTTGGCGGTTCCGACCAAGGTGCAGCCGCCATTGTTGAATTTCTTGTCATTCCAAAAGGGCTCCGTCGCGTCATCCGAATCCTTACGGTAGACCGAGAAGGAGAACTTGTCTTTGTCGAGCTTCATGTTTTGATTGGTCTGCTGATTTTTCAGCGCCTTGGTTGCCTTCAACTTAAGGCTCGGATAGACGTACGTATCCTCAGGCACGCCTAGGTACAAGTCGCCATTCGACATGATGCCGCCACCATGGTCCCAAGAATAGTTGCCCGTGATGAAAGTTGTCACTTTAGTACCCTGTACTAAGTCAGTCACCGCTTTATCCTTGGCGCTAACACCCGAAGTCAGACCGATGCTATTTTTTACCTGAGCAACACCGTTGGCGGGGATGCTGATGCGATTCTTTAGCTCAATGCTTCCCGAGTACTTGGCGTCTATATCGCCAAGCATCTTGCCGGATACCACTGCGACCGGCGTATTGTGATCCCGCGCTGCGAGGAAGAAATCGGCATGACCGGACTCGCGGAAATCGGGTGAGTTGTATGCCTCTCTATCTTCAGTCTTATTAGTATCAGCAATACCACCACCTGAAAGATGGGGCGTACCATCATTACCACTGCCATCTTCCCGTTTGTATTCTATGAAATTAGTATCATTGCCAGCAGACGAATTGCCAAAGATTGCCGTGCCCTCAGTGTTCGTTACCAACGTCTTGCCCGTCGGGCAGACTGCAACGCCACCGCCATAGCCGCCAGCGGTATTACTGCTTATATACGAGTTGTATACAAACAGCCTGCCTGCTTTATCCGCGTTTTTCGAATCACCCTGAACAAAGATGCCGCCGCCGCCCCAGTCAAAACGAGACATGCAGCAGTTGTTAGTGATGTAAACTTTGCTGCCTGGAGTGCCGTTGTTGTCTGGAGTGTCGCCAATCATCGCGTCAACCTTCTGGCCCACTCGAATGCCAGCACCCTCAGATCGGAAGCTCACGTTAGAGGCAATATATCCTCCCGTAATGTCGAGCCATGCCATATCTCCTCGATTAAGATTGGTAACGTAAACGCCGCCGCCAGCTTCCTCGGAATAGTTGCCGGTAATCTGGCCACCGGAAATAGTGACATGGGCGCCGTTATTGGCAGCAAGCCCAGCGCCGCCATGACAACCACTGCCATCCGTGCCACAGAATTTAGCCATTCTATTATTCGTGATATGGCCACCAGAAACGGTAACTTTACCGCCTGAAGCCATGATGCCGCCGCCGAGACCGGCACCAGAAGCAAGCGTGCTGTTGCCGGAGATTACGCCACCAGCTATGGTGACCGTGGAAGCGTTGCCAAACACACCGCCGCCACTAGGAGCGCGGTTGCCGGCAACTACGCCACCGGTCAAATTAAGGGTCGAAGCGCCGCCACTCGCGTTGGACACCATAATGCCCGCGCCCGCGCCCGAGCTAGAAGCGCCACACACGTAGCCGCCGCCCATGTTGACGATAGAGCCGCCCTCGGCATAGACCAAGCTGCCAACGCTGCTGCCCTGTTTTTGCGTAATCGCGCCGCTCACAAGGTTAAACGTGCCGCCCTTGCCTTTTTTGTTATACAGATTGATGAGCCTTAGATTTGCGCTGCTGCCGCCGCACGCCACGATGGCACCTTTAATCTCAACATCATGTTTGACAAGTGTCTCGGTTGTGCCTGTTTCGTTCGGGGACGATTCGGTCACGTAGTAGGTAAGATTAGATGGAATGTTATCGTTATCTTTAACGTAAGTCAGATTGGCGTTCTTGCCATAATTGGCGGCATAGTTGTCATAATTATCGGCATTCAGGCTCTGCCCCCGATCAGTCAGCGGCTGGCCCCCGCTGACCTTCTCACTCTCCTGCTTGGAATCCATAATTGTAAGTGTTGCGCCGCCAGCAACATCGAATAACGGCTTGTTGTCACTCGAGTGCTTAATCTTACAACCGTTTAGGTCAAGGGTGATATTGATGGGGTTATCGTCAGTTTGTTCAAGCCTAATCTCATCGTTGCATTCAATATTGTTAACAAGCGTAAAAGTAGCCCGGCCCTCATTATCGCGAAAGCTCTTGTCAGGAAGCTTCGAGCTGAGTTCAGCTCCACTCCTGATTTCATGAGTCGATCCATTCTCTGCAGCAAGTGCGATCGTGCCCTCGTCGTTAGCATCATCATCCGCAGGCTGCACGGCGCCCTCGGCCTCCGCGTCATCGGCTGTCGAGTCTGGTGCAACGGTATCCTCGTTCGCCTCATTCTCGGCATCGCTGCTATTCTGGTTTTCGGCGTCCCCGTTGTTGGTGTTTTCTACATCAGTAGACTCAGTTGAGGAACCCCCCCCCATCACAGTTTCCTCGGTAGAAACCGTCTGGGCATCGTTGGCGATGGCCTGCGAGATCGGAGGCATGACGAGCGACAGTACCAGGCTCAAAACGGAGGCTCCGCACAAAACGCCTGCCAGTACACGGCGCGTCGCTTTATTACTCTGCTTAGATTTGCCCGAATTCGCTTTCATCGATGTCTCCTCCCCAAGAGACCGCGATCTTGCTCTTTCACTATCAAACGTATCTGCGCAATCTGTAATTGCGCTCGCTAATGATGCAATTATAACGATTGTTTAAACATCTGAGCAGCAAAACCGACATTTTTGTGCAAGTTCTCAATTATCTTGACATTTACTCAGATTTGCCTTCGTTTATTCGCTATCTATTTTTTGTTTCTGCTGGTAATTTAGTTGCGTATTATTTTTTAATGGCATTAGATTTATTTGCACAACAATTTGCTCAAGAGCAAACATCCTGTGAACGGTCGAAAATCGACCGTGAGCGGTAGGTCATTAACCGGGATGAATATCCTACCAAACTAATGAGAATATCTATAACCCATCGGTGGTTAGAAGCATGATGTTCAGACAACAATATTTGAATTTTCACACAGATTTTAGGTATCAATTCGCCCAAATCGCCTGAGGCCACCACAGAGGTGCCTGTCCCCCTTTGTGGTGATTCTGCCCCGGCGCTACAGCAGATGCTCCTCGATAAAGATCGCGATGCCGTCTTTGTCGTTGCTCGCGGTTACAAAATCGGCGGCAGCACGGGTGGCGTCGCTGCCATTTGCCATGGCCACGCCCACGCCGGCGTCAGCCACCATGCAGGTGTCGTTATCGGCATCGCCAAACACGCAGATGTTCGCAAGCTCCATGTCGTTGAGCTCCGCCACGCGCACCAGGCCGCGCGTCTTGGACACGCGCGGATCCATGAACTCGTAGAGCCGCTGCGTGGTTTGCAGAGCCGCCGCCTTAACAGTGTTATCGGCAAACGTTGACGCCCGCTCAATCACCCGCGGCATTACCTCGGGTGCCATGGTAAACATCACCTTGGGCTGCGGCTCGCGCAAGAACTCGGCAAAGTCGACCACCTTGTAGGGCACGCCGTCGACGCGCGACAGGTGCTCGACGCATGCGTTGCTCTCGGGCACGTAGAACACGCCGTCTCGGGGGCAGACGGGTGTTGCCGGAAGGTCCGCCATGTGCTTGCAGATGCGCGCGATGGTCTCGCCCGGCAGCGGATAGCTCAGCTCGTTGATGTCGTGCGCGCGGTCGATGACCTCGGCACCACCGCAGCCCACGAGCACGTCCACCAGGCCTTCGATACCCCAGAGCTCGTACATGGCCTCGGTCGCGTGGGCGTCGCGCCCGGTGCACAGGCCAAAGAGCACGCCACGCTCGCGCAGGGCGCGGATCGCCGCCACGGTGCGCGGGGACACCGTGTGCTGGCTCGTGAGCAGCGTACCGTCGATATCGCAGAACACGGCTTTGATGTGGCTGAAGGTGGTGTCCATGGAAGCCTTTCTGGGTTGTGCGGTGGTGTGGGGTGTATTCGCAAACGGCGTACATGGTATACCAAGGCGCAGGCGCGGCCCGTCAAAGCAAAAACCACCACAAAGGTGCCTGGCCCCCTTTGTGGGGGAAGTGGCGTTTGTGGGCCAAACCATCACAACATTCGATGTTTTTCGGCAAAATCGCAATTTTCATCGAATGTTGTGATGGTTTTTACTGCCTTGCGGCACGATCCAAGTGCCAGCGACCAAACAGCAGCAACGCCGCGGGAACTGCCGTCACGACCACGCCCGCCCCTACGAGTGTCTGTTGCACGCCAAATGTCGCCGCCAGCCACGGGGCAATCGCCAGCGGCGCCACGCCGGCGAACATGTTGCCAAAGCCCATGACCGAGTTCACACGGCCGAGCTGCTCGAGCGGAGCCGTCGTTTGCACGATCGTGTTGTGGAGCGGGTTGACGACACCCCAAGCTATGCCCAGGGCGACCTGGCCGACAAGGGCCACACCCACGTACGGCGTCCCCACATAGAGCAGGCTTCCCAGGCCCACGGACATAAGTGCCACGAGCAGCGTTTTAAGGTTGACCAGGTGCGGCGGCAAGCGGAGCGCGAGCACGGCACCCAGCACCGCGCCGACACCGCAGGCTGACGAGAGCCAGCCCATCCACTCAACGCCGACGTGTAGGACATCGCGATAGAAAAACGACTCGAGCGGATCGAAGGCTCCGTAGCCAAAGTTCGAAAGGAAAATGATGCAGAAAAGTAGCGCGAGGACACTGTTGGTGAAGACTGTCTTGATGCTGGCTGCGAAGGTGGCGCGGGTGGATGTGCTGGGGTTGGAGCTTTGTCCCGCACGCTCCCCTTCCTCTGCCGAATCGGCATCCGCATGCCCGGCGACATGGCTGGTCTGCGGCCTAAAGCCCCAACCGGCGACGAGCGCCAGCACGGTAAAGAGCATCATGAGCACGAACACCGCGCGCGACGACGCAGCCGCCGCGACAAAGCCGCCCAGCGTGGGGCCAACGATGATACTCACGTTTGAAAACATGGCGATGGCGGAATTGATGTCTTTGAGTTCGACGGGGTCGTCGGTGAGGTAGGCCGGATAGGATGTGGCAATGGGCTGGGCGAATCCCATCGTAAAGCCCAGGAACACCGCGCCGAGCAGGACGATACCGGTCGCGCTACCAAAGGCGATGATTGCCGTGCCGGTTGCAAGAGCGCCGACGATACTCAGCAAGAAATGACGGCGTGGGCCCCAGGCGTCGAGCGCCGCGCCACCCGCAAAGGATCCCAGGATCACAAATACATTCATAAACAGGACGGCCAGCGACGTCGCCACGACTGAGGCATCGTCTGCATAGGTGAGCGTTCCGATGACGCCGATAAAATAACTGGTCTGAAAACCGGTGTAGATGAGAAAGCGCATCGCCACCAGGCGCCTGGCCTGCACGGACAGCGATGATTGAGGCTTTGAGAAAAGAGAGGCGAGCATGGAGACTCCTTGTTTCATACAAATGCGGACGGCGGGCATTCGTCACCGTCTGTCAAATCAATCTATCCGCATGAAACATTAAGGACGCATCAGGACCCTTCTCTCCGTTTTTCGCCCGTCATGAACTACTTGGTAGATTGTAAGGCATGTCCCAATAATCTACCAAAGCAAAAACCACCACAAAGGTGCCTGACCCCTTTGTGCTGGAAATGACGTTTGCCCAGATAAAACCTGCCAAAACAAACCTGTCCCCTTTTGGCAGGTTTTAGGCCAGATGGTCTTGGATCAGATCGCAGATGGCTCGGGCGTCGTTGATGTTGATGGCTCGGGTCGCGAAGCCGGCGTCGAAGGCCTGACGCGCCAGGGCTTCGTTGCAAGCAAGGGCCAGCGTGTGGCCATCGACCAGGTCGAGCGAGCTCTTGCCGCGTAGGCGATCGACGCCGGAGCGCGCGACCACGATGTTGTCGAAGCCCTCGGTCTTGTAGCCCTCAATGATCACCACGTCGACATCGTTGTAGCGCGACAGCAGCTCGCGCGCGGGCATCTCGTCCTCCTCGCGCGTGTCGGCGTACTCCGCCCAGCGCGTGGCGCAGATGAGACCCACGTGCTTGGATCCGGCCTGGTGATGGCGCCAGGTGTCCTTAGCGGGCACATCGATATCAAAGCCGTGGTGCCCGTGATGCTTGAGCGAACCCACGCGCAGGCCGCGGCGAGTGAGCTCGGCGATAACCTTCTCGACGAGCGTGGTCTTGCCCGAATTTTGGTAGCCGATAAACGCGATTGCGGGGACGGCCGGAGTGGGAGCTGCGGGTACAACGGCGACGGGTGCGCTCGCGGGTGCGTCGCCCGCGGCTCCCACAGCCTCAACAGCAGCGGCCTGGCGCTCGGCGCGGTCCCACACACCCGAGCGGCCGCCTTCCTTGTGCAGCAGGCGAACGTCGACGATCTCCATGCCACGATCGACGGCCTTGCACATGTCATAGATCGTTAGGCACGCGGCACTCGCGCCGGTCAGGGCCTCCATCTCGATACCCGTCTTGCCCGTCACGCCGGCCGTAACCAGTACGTGAAAGCCAACCTGCCCGTCCGCGCGCGCCGGCGCCCAGCCCTCGGGCACGTCCTCGACAGGCGTCCCCGCCGCAGCGATGGGCGCAATGTCGCACTTGCTCTTAGTAATGAGCAACGGATGGCACATGGGGATGATGTCGCTCGTGCGTTTGATGGCCATGATGCCCGCCACGCGCGCGCAGGCAAGCACGTCGCCCTTTTTGGCGCGGTCCTGCAGCACCATGGCCTGCGTCTCGGGGTGCATGAGGATGGTGCCCTCGGCGATGGCGATGCGATGGGTCTCGGCCTTGTCGGACACGTCGACCATACGAACCTCGCCCTTGGCGTCCACGTGCGTCAGCTCGTCGCGACGGGCGTCGCGGACGGACTCGGCAGCAGCGCCGGCAGACGGCTGTACTGCCGCAGACTCAGCGGTGTTACTGGCCGCAGCCGTAGCTTTGTAGGCAGACATCGCGGCCCTGCGAGCGGCCTTGGTGGCATCGGCGTACCTGCTCTTGGCCATATGATCATCCTCCGATTTGGGACATAAATCGTTGCGTGCCCTCAATTATCGCGTGTTCCTGCGGTTTGTGGGCCACGGCATCGCGCCAAATCGAAAGTACCTGCATATCATCACCACGGCGCAGCGCCTCACGCACCGAATACTCGGCATCGCTGAACAGGCACGGACGCACGTTGCCATCGGCCGTCAGGCGCAGACGGTTGCAATTCGCGCAAAAATGGTTGGACATGGCGCTAATAAAGCCGACCGTTCCCGCCGCGCCCGGAAAGTGCCAGTAGCGCGCAGGGCCTGCGCCGACAGGAGCGTCGTTGATGTCGAGCGGCTCGAGCTCGCCCAGCCCCGTCGCGGCGGCCCCGGCATTGATGCGCGCCCGCAGCTCGTCGCTCGGCACGGTATCGCTCGCGTCCCACAGCTCGGGGTTGAGCGTGGGCGCATGCGGGTCCACAGCGCAATGCGAGCTCGTGCGCTCGTCGCCGATGGGCATGTATTCGATAAAGCGCAGGTGGATGGGGCGGTCGAGCGTGAGCCGCGCAAGGGCTGCCACATCCTGGTTGAGCCGACGCACCACAACACAGTTGACCTTAACGGGCTCAAAGCCCCAAGCCAGCGCCGCGTCGATGCCGGCCATGGTCTGCTCGAGCCGACCCAGGCGCGTGATCTTTCCAAACAGCACGGGGTCGAGCGTATCGAGTGAAATGTTGACGCGGTTAAGCCCGGCGTCTTTGAGCTGCGGCGCCAGCTTGGGCAGCAGGGCGCCATTGGTGGTGAGCGAGATATCCTCGATCTGCGGAATCGCGCGGATGTCACGGATGAGCGGAATGATACGGCGACTGACCAGCGGCTCGCCGCCCGTCAGGCGCACGCGGCGAATGCCCTCCCCCGCCACCAAGCGCACAAAGCGGGCGATTTCCTCGGCACTGAGCAGCTCGTCGTGCGCGCGGGGTGCCACGCCATCGGCCGGCATGCAGTAAATGCAGCGGAAATTGCACTTGTCGGTAACGGCAATGCGCAGGTAGTTGATGTCGCGGCCAAAGCCGTCATGTTGCACGTGCCCGTCCACGCAGCCCTCCCCTCGCGCGGCGTTTTATTCTTCGGAAAACATAATACCCCACGGGAGAATCATGCCGACACCCGTACGACAGGACAGGTCGCTTTGAGCAAAACGGACTTTCCAAGCCCATCCTCAGCATACAAACCATCACAACATTCGATGCTTTTTTCGATTTTGAGGAAAAGCGTCGAATGTTGTGATGGTCTGCCTGCCCACGGCACCCCGTAGAAGGACCAAAACGCCCCTAAAGGCCGCCGTCCCAGTGTCGAATCACGAATTCTCGCAGGTCGTTTTGACGTTTCTGGAACGCTTCGCTTCGGTCGCACTTAAGCCCCATAGCGAGTGCGATGGCGTTCATCGCCCGGTGCAATTGCAGCTGGTGGGCAAACTGAGTCCCGGTGAGGACGATCATCCTAAAGCCCAGCGCGCTCAGCACGGTCATACGCTCCGCATCCGACGCGCTGCGCTGCTTATCAAGATGGTCCGAGCCGTTATATTCAATCCCCGTACCGCTCGCAGGCGCATATACGTCGATCTCGAAATACCCGGCCTTTGCGAGATACTTGAACTCGTTGGGAACATCGACCCAATGGTTGAGCTCGATCTTGGCGTATCCCAGCCCGCCCTGGGAACGTTTTGCTACGACCATGATTGCGGTGGCCGTCTCCATGGGCGACCGCGCGCCATCGTGCACGCGCTTGAGCACGGCGGCCGCGCGTATAGCCCCCTGACGAGATCGGTTCTCATTGCAATAGGCAATCAAGTCGGCAACGGTATACCTCTGCCCCATCTCGATATAATCGCCTGTCGACAGATGATTCAAATGGTATCGGGCGCAGATTTCATAACCATACTCCAGCTGTTCGGGCTCACTCATCCACGAACCCGCTTGGACAAAGCACATGGCCTCATCAACCACCAGAAGGCCCTCTGCCACCTCGATAAGATGGCCTGGAGGTACCGGCGCCCCAAACACGTGGCACCTAAACCCAGCCGGCGTCGAACGCTCAAAATCGAAGTTGACGAGTGTGTCGATATGATCGAGCTCTTCTCGTGGAATACCAAGCGAAACCAGATAGTCGGTAACGATCCCAACTGCTGTCGAAGCCCTCAGTCCCTTGGCATCGAGTCCCAATTTGGGCAGGCTCGCAGTCGGCTCCGCCTCGCTAGCAAGCGAGTCCTCATCGTATAGGCTGCTTGCTCGCGAGAGCGGCTCGGACGGGCGCGCCACGTTGTGGTACAGCCAGGCAGTCTTATGGGACAAGACGATCGGCAGGTCCATGAGCCCTCCAATGGAGTCGGATAACCAACCTTATTCCCCTGCCCACGGGTCCGCACACCTTCGTGCACAAGAAAGCGATTCCACCCGGCCGAGTGGCAGAAAAACCATCACAACATTCGATGCTTTTCCCGATTTTGGCAAAAAACGGCGAATGTTGTGATGGTTTGAGGCTAGGTGAGGGGCATGGAGGGGTCAAAGCATCGTGCTTGGAGCGTGACTTTTTCGCCCCACTGCCGACACAAACCTTGACTCTACAATCGTTGTAGGGTTTTCACTACACTGGTACGTAAACGAACCAAGCCAGAAAGTGCCCGCCCATGGAACACGACCTCACACGCGGCAATGTCCTCAAGACCATCGCGGTCTTTGCCCTGCCTTATATGCTCTCGTACTTTTTGCAGATGCTCTACGGCATGGCCGACCTGTACATGATGGGACAGTTTAGCGGCGCCGCCGGCATCACCGCCGTGGGCAACGGCGCGCAGACGCTCTATATCATTACCGTGACGCTCGTGGGTCTGGCCATGGGAACGACGGTCATCGTCGGCCACGCCGTGGGCTCGCGCCGCTTCGATCGCGCCGCGACCGCCATCGGCAACACCATCACGCTCTTTATGGGTGTCTCGGTGGTGCTGGCCGCTGTCCTGCTCGCACTGTGTCCGCAGATTGTGGCACTCATTGGCACGCCAGCCGAAGCGGTCGAAGGCACTGCCGCCTACCTGCGTATCTGCTTTATCGGCATTCCCTTTATCGCCGCGTACAATATCCTCTCTGCCATCTTTCGCGGCCTGGGCGATTCGCGCTCGCCCATGTACGTGATCGGCGTGGCGTGCATCATCAACATCGCGCTCGACTTTCTGTTTATCGGCCACATGGGGCTCGGCCCCGTGGGCGCGGCGCTCGGCACGGTCATCGCGCAGACGGCGAGCGTGGCCCTCGCGCTCGTGTGGCTCAAGAGCCGTCGCACGAACATCCACGTTAAGCGCAGCGACCTGCGCCCCCAGCCCGAAGTGCTCGGTAGCATCCTTAAGATCGGCGTGCCCGTGGCTGTGCAGGACGGCTGCATCCAAGTGGCGTTTATGTTTATCACCGTCATCGCCAACCACCGCGGCCTGGTCGACGCCGCCGCCGTGGGCCTGGTCGAGAAGATGATCAGCTTTTTGTTCATTGTGCCGAGTTCCATGGGCGCCACCGTCAGCGCGCTCACGGCGCAAAACGCCGGCGCGGGCAAGGGCGACCGCGCGCGGCAGGTGCTCAAAGACGCCATGACGATCTCGGTGGTGTACGGCTGCCTGATCACGGTGCTGATGTGGCTGGTGGCGCCGACGTTTATCGGCTTTTTTGCCAAGGACGCCGCGGTGGTCACGGCGGGTGCCGGCTATATGCGCAGCTATATATTTGACGCGATCTTTGCCGGCATCCACATTTGCTTTAGCGGCTTTTTCGCTGCGTATGGCAAGAGCTACATCGGCTTTGCGCACAACGTGCTGGCCGTGGTGCTCATTCGCGTGCCCGGTGCATGGCTGCTGTCGAACGCCTATTCCGACACGCTGTTCCCCATGGGCATCGCCTCGCCGTGCGGATCGATTCTGTCGGCGGCCATCTGCGTGATTGCCTTTATCGTGCTCAACCGGCGCGGGGCTTTTGACAAGCTGGTGGCGTAGCGAGGCGACGCGAAATCGCCCTCATCGACGACATCATCAGCGATGACCCAGAGACCTACGTGACGCAGATCACGGTGCCCGTTTCCCCAGCAAAGTAAGAACCGCCCGGAAGGCATCGTGCTTCCGGGCGGTTCTTCAATTTGGCTATCGATGCCTTACGCCTCTGGCACCTGACCAGTAGCTAAGATCTGCTCGAGTGCGTCCTCATCCAGCACGGGCACGCCCAGCTGCTCGGCTTTGGTGAGCTTGGAGCCCGCTTTGGGGCCGGCGACCAGATAGCTCGTCTTCTTTGACACGCTGCCCGAAACCTTGGCGCCGAGCACCTTGAGCGCCGCGCCCGCCTCGTCGCGTGTGCGGTTGACGAGCGTGCCCGTGAGCACAAAGGTCAGACCCGCGAGCGGTTGAGCGTCGGCGAGCTCGCCTGCCACGCCAGCGTCGGCTGCGGCGTGCGCGTGCGCAGCGCCCAAGTCAACCTCGAGCGACAGGCCTGCCTGGCGCAGACGCTCCAGCACGGCAAGGTTTTCGGGCACGGCCAGGAACTGCTTGACGCTCGCCGCAATCTTGGGACCGATGCCCTCGCACTCGGCAATATCCTCTTCGCTCGCCAAGATGAGCTTGTCAATCGACAGGAATCGCTCGGCGATGACCTCGCCCACGCTCTTGCCCACATGGCGGACGCCCAGGGCAAACAGCACACGCCCGAGTGGCTGGCTCTTGGACTTGTTGAGCTCGGCGATGATTTTCTCGGCCGTCTTGAGGCCTACCGGAATGGGGTCGCCCTTCTTGACGCCCTTTTTGCTGTTGGAGCTGGCATAGGTGCGTCCCGTGTCCAGGCCGGCGATGTCGTCGACCGTGAGCTGGTAGAAGTCTGCGACGTCGTGAATCAGGCCGGCGGCGATCATCTTGTCGACAATCTCGTCGCCCAGGCCATCGACGTCCATACAGCCGCGACTCACCCAGTGGAGCAGGCGCTCCTTGAGCTGCGCGGGACAGTCGATGGACACGCAGCGGTAGGCCACCTCACCGTCCTCATGGACCACGGGGCTACCGCACACGGGGCAGACCTCGGGCATGTGCCAGTCAACGCTGTCGGCCGGACGCTTGTCAAGCACCGGACCCACGACCTCAGGGATTACGTCGCCCGCCTTGTGCACGATGATGGTATCGCCCTCGCGCACGTTTTTGCGGCGGATCTCGTCGATGTTGTGCAGCGTGGCGCGCGCGATGGTGGAGCCGGCGACCGTCACCGGGTCGAACTCGGCGACCGGCGTGAGCACACCGGTGCGACCCACCTGGATGCGAATTTCGCGCAGGACGGTCTGCTTTTCCTCGGGTGGGAACTTAAAGGCAATGGCCCAGCGCGGTGCGCGGGCAGTAAAGCCCAGGTCGAGCTGCTGCTGGAAGCTGTCGACCTTTACGACCACGCCGTCGATGTCGTAGTCCAGGTCACCGCGATGTTCGAGGGCCTGGGCGCAGAACTCGTGGACCTCGGCCGGCGTGGCGCAGCGGGCCACGTTGGGGTTGACGCTAAAACCGGCGCTGCGCAGCCAGTCGAGAAATTCGCGCTGGCTGTGGACGTGCAGCGGATCGGTATCGGCGATGGCGTAAATAAAGGTGGCCAAGTCGCGACGCGCCGTGACCTTGGGGTCTTTTTGGCGCAGGGATCCTGCAGCGGCGTTGCGCGGGTTGGCAAAGGGGTCACGGCCCTCGGCATCGGCCTCTTCATTCAGACGAACAAAGCTGCCCTTAGGCATGTAGACCTCGCCGCGTACTTCGATGGTACGCTCGCGGTCGGCGCCCATATGAGCGAGCGCCGGCTCGGACAGGTGCATGGGCACGTCCTTGATGGTGCGCACATTAAGCGACACGTCCTCGCCCGTGGTGCCGTCGCCGCGCGTTGCCGCGCGCACGAAGGTTCCGTTTTGGTAGGTCAGGGCCACGCCCAGACCGTCAATCTTAAGCTCGCAGGTATAGGTGACGCTGCCGGCACCGAGCGCATCCTCGGTGCGCTGGAGCCATGCGTCGAGCTCGTCCAGATCCATGGCATCGTCCATGGAATACATGCGCGCCATATGCGTGACCGGCGTAAATTGCTCGCTCACGTAGCCGCCCACGCGCTGGGTATAGCTGTCGGGCGTCACCAGGTCGGGGTAGGTCGCCTCGATCTCCTGCAGCTCAACGAGCATTTTGTCGAAGGCGGCGTCCGTGATTTCGGGCGCATCGAGCATGTAGTAGCGATAGGCGTGGTAATCGAGCTCGTGGCGCAGCTCGGCCGCGCGCGCTGCCGCCTGGGCATGGGCGTCGGTCGGTGCGGCGGCATCCGCACTCGCGGGCGTTTCGGTATCGATGTCCACGCCGTCACCAAACAGGCTCGATTGCTCCATAGCGGCACTCCTTCGCTCGATTTCAAACGGATACTAGAGTACCACCGGTCACGATGGGGCCGAATAGCGGTCTCAAACCGCACCGAATCGGCAGCGGCCGGACCGGGGTGGATCGCGCGATCAAACCATGCCCTTGCCATTTCTAAATGATCCGTTTCCACGTCCCCAACGGATCAATAAGAAAAGAGGGACTGTCCCGCGTTGGCGGGACAGTCCCCTCTGGCTTCGATATGTGCAATACGGCTCGTTAGAAACCCTGGCCATAGCCTTGGCCTTGACCCTGGCCCTGCTGGCCCAGCAGCTCCTCCAGATACTGGCGCAGCTGCTCGTCGGTAATACCGCCGTTGCCGGTATCGGTCGCGCTGTCGTTCTGCTGCTGGTTCTGCAGCTCCTCGTCGGAGCCCAGCTCGACGGTGACCTTCTTCTCTTCCTTGCCGCGCATGAGCGTAATCTCGACCTTCTCGCCCACCTCGTGGCTGCGCAGTGCGATGATCAGGCCGTCGGCACTCGTAATCTCGTCGTCGCCCAGCTTGGTGATGACGTCGCCCTCCTGGATACCAGCCTTGGCAGCGGGACCGTCCTCGACAACGCTCGCCACGTAGGCACCGCTATCGGTGCTCAGTTTGTTGGTACGGGCGTTGAGCGCGTTGACGCTCGAAAGCGTGGCTCCCAGGTACGGATGAACCGGCGTCTTGCCGTCGATGATTTGGTCGGCAATGTTCTTGGCGTAGTTAACGGGAATAGCAAAGCCAACACCCGAGCTGGAACCTGAGTAGCTCTCGATGAGCGAGTTGATGCCTACCAGCTCGCCGTTGTCGTTGACGAGCGCGCCGCCGGAGTTGCCCGGGTTGATGGCGGCATCGGTCTGGATCATGTTGGCATAGATGGTGTTACCGTTGGCAGAGCTCATGGCCGTGGAGCGATACAGCGCCGAGACGATACCGGTGGAGACAGACTGCTCGTTGCCAAACGGCGAACCGATCGCCATGACCCACTCGCCCACGTTGAGCTTGGAGGAGTCGCCGATCTCGATCGGCGTGAGCTTGGAGGCGTCTGCGTCCTTGAGCTTGATGACGGCCAGGTCGCTCGAAGCGTCGTTGCCCACGAACTCGGCCTCGTAGGTGGTGCCGTCATCCATGGTCACCACGTACTGGTCATAGCCATCGACCACGTGGTTGTTGGTGAGGATGTGGCCCTCGGTATCGAGTACTACGCCCGAGCCGACGCTGCCCGAGTTATTCGAATCGTCAGCAGACTGCGAAAGTGAGCCATTCTGGCTGCCGCTCGAAGTGGCAGTGATGGAAACGACGGAGGGCAGGGCCTTGGCGGAAACGGCCTCGGCCAGCGTAGTATCCTCGGAGTCAATGGTAATCTTTTGCGTCGACGAACCCGAAGCGCCCGCCGTCACGGCATTCTTGCCGCCACCGATATCGAGCGTACCGCTCATAATGAGCGCAATGACCAGCAGGGCGCCACAGGCGCAACCGGCGAGTGCCGTAATAAAGATCGGCAGCTTTTTGGTCTTGGTCTTGACCACCGTGTGCTTGTTTACAACCTGCTGACCGCCCAGCGGCTTGCCGGTCTGCGTATCGTAGGCCTGCACGTAGGGAATGTTGTTGCCGTCGGCAGGCGTCGACTCCACCTGCACGCGCGGCTGCTGCTGAGTCTCGCCGGCGTTGCCCGCATCCTGGGGACGCTGGGAATCGTTCTCGCTCATAGCTGCGATCCTTTCGTCAAATAACCAAAGGCCCGCCAAACATGTGGCGGGCCATCATTGTTCACGTTGAGTTGTACCCCAAGCTGGGCAGTCCCGAGCACTAGATGCCAAGATTTCAGCTTTGCTTAAGTAATGACATGCTTATAGGCCAATTCGTTTTATGCCGTCATGTCTATTCGATATAACAGTCGATAGCAAAACCCACGGCTTCGCTCTCTGGCGTGAAAATAGTCTCTCTGCTTCTTGTTCGCGTTTTTTCATTGCCATTTTCATCTCTGACCACCGCGCCAACCACGAGCGCCAATCGCTTCCGAGCGTCCGGCAGCTCCAAGGCTTCCGCCATCCCAGCTCGCATCAAAATGGGAGCTCCTGCCATCAGGCCTAAGAACTGCTTTCTATCAATCATTCTTCATTCCCCTGGTCTGCTTGATTTGGCTTTCTCGGCTGAATGGGGATATAGAACAGTCCCGTCAAGTTCCTTATCTTCCACAAAAACTAGAATCCATTTTTCACCTGCCTTCAACCCTGCAACATATCCGGAACTTGACTTGCGGCGCATATCGATCTTTTTATGGCAACCACTTGGCATCAACGCCTCAAATTGCCCGTTATGAACATCCGATAGAGTGCGAACTTCGATCGCAACAACCGTGTCGTTTTCTCCCCCATTAGTCGCCCCTAGCAGGGACAAACTCACTGCAGCGACCAAGGCAAGGAAAAGAACCAATAGGGGTATTGCCCTTCGAATGAACTTGTCGCCGTTCACGAGCACAATCACCCCTTGCAATATGTTCCGTCGTGAGCCGTGTAAATTGATACGTCATATGGAAGAAACTGCAGCCGGTTTGTCTATCCATTCCAAACCACAAGCAGGTACTTCTTGGCATTTGAGTATGTATTATACATTGCCACATAGCCCACAACTGCCATTGCGTGCCCGCTGCCATTTGACCGGAGCCCCCCGGAGAAAACCTTGATTCTCATTTTCATTGCAACAGCCTCAGGACTCAGCGCAACGCGTTGCGCTGAGTCCTGAGGCGCGAATCCGGGTAGGCAACCCCAGAGGGGCCGGAATCCCCCGGCCCGCGATGGAGGGAGGCCGGCATGTCCAGACCCAAGCCGTCCGGAAGGTCGTACGGGAGGCTCACGAGGCACGAGAGGAACACGGTCGAGAGGATGCTCGACCGCAACCGCAGCGCCCGCGAGATCGCCGCGGAGCTCGGCAGGTCGCCCTCGACCGTGACCAGGGAGGTGGCGGCGCACCGCTACGTCACCGCGCCGCGCTCGCGCTACGGCGAGCCCGCGCCCGCGGACCTGTCGGGGGCCTGCCCCAGGCTCTCGGCGTGGCCGAGGTGCTGCAACGGCTGCTCGCACAGGAGGGGCTACGGCTGCTCGAGGAGGCCCAGGGTGTTCTACAGCGCAAGGAGGGCGCAGGAGGCGGCCGACGCCGAGCTGTCGGCGAGCAGGTCCGGGATCGACGAGTCCGAGGAGGGCGCCGCCGCCAAGCTCGCGGCCATCAGGGACGGGCTCGCGCGCGGGCTCTCCCCGCAGCAGATAGCGGCGGCGACCCCCGGGCTCAGCGCCTCCACCGTCTACAGGTGGGTGGACGCCGGATACGACGGCATGACGAACATGGAGCTCAGGCGCAAGGTCGGCTACAGGCCGAGGTCGCGCCGGGCCCCGGGGAGGGCGACGTCGCACTCGGCGCGCAGGTCGCACGCGTCGTTCCTCGCGCTCGGCGAGGACGCCTG